>NZ_CP094516.1:7918504-8241705 GCF_029909975.1 Bradyrhizobium sp. ISRA430 | reverse complement strand
TGTGCGGTCATCATGGAGAAGCAAGATCTCGGAGGGGGATGCCGAATATGGAGGGTGCGATTTTCGGCACCCTTGGGGACTGCGCTACTCGTCCTTGCGTCCGGGCCGCAGGAGTTTACGGTAACCACCGCGCATCAACGCGAGCCCTCCTTGCACCGAGCGGATTGTTCGATTGCGCAGATCATGCGTCTTCCAGGCACGATCGGGGATTCGCTTTTTGCCGAACAGCGCTTCGGCGATAACGCGATAACTGCCGCCGGCGCTATGCGCATCGAGCGCGCGGATCGCGGCGCTCAGGCGCTCGCGCCGCTGTTTGGATAGCGTGTGAAACGCAGGACCTGGCACGCGTCCATTCATCGCGCGCCACAGCCGTCGGGCCGCAAACGCCCGCGCATCGAAATCGCCGTCAAACGGCAATTCGGCCGCATATGACGCGCCGAGCACCGGCGGCTCTTTGGACCAAATGCGGTGGTCCACCGCACCGATGCGCAGCACGGCATGCCAGCCGTCGGCAGCGCGCCGCACCTGGCCTGCTGCAAGGTCAAGCAGCGGTTGAGACGCTGAACTGCGATCGGCGGCCCAAGCAACCTTGACCGGAACGACCGCCGTTAGAACCTCAGGCGCCCAAAAGATCGTCTGCTCGTCGAAGGACCCCTGTGGGTCATGGGCGAAAGCAGATACCCCATTTCCTCCTGAATTCGTCAGTCACGTCGCCGTTCGGGCTGCTTGCGATCATCGTCTCGTACTCACGCCGGTAGTCGGCGTTGCGGCGGAGACATTCCCAGGCGATGTCGGTGATCTCGGCGTCTTGTAGGCTCTTGTAGGATTCCGGCGACCGCCAGTCGAATTCAGGCATTGCTTCCGCCCCATTGCACGCTGCTAACAACGATTGCGCCGCAATAGGTATGAACGAAGCGGTTGTAGGAAGACCCTAGTTTGGCACCACGTGGTGCACCGGAATGACCACCGATTAGCAAAAGAAAACAATTCTGCCGCAAGACACCAGCCAGAAACTTTCTTCTATTTGGAGCCAGTGCCACGTAAGAGCCGCCCTTGCTCTGTTACCCATTTGGCACGCGCAAGGTGGCTCTCATATGCGTTCTGCGCACGCTCCGGCTCTCGCTCCGGGTCGATATGCAAGACCACTCGAGCCACATCTCGCCAGTCCGCACCCTCATCTTCGGCCTGTAGAAGGCGAACGTACGTTACGACATGCTGTTCGTCATAGGCCGTGAGCGCCGGCTCGTTCGGCGCGAGATCCGCGACGTCAGGATCTAATGGCGGCCCATTCATATCTATTCGTGGCATTCGATGGAAACCCAGGATCAAAGTATCTGAATAGATCGGTTATAGCCAGTGGTTTGATGGTCTACACGATGGCTGCTTTTGCGCATGAAAGCTCGTGCGCTTGTGGCCTGGAACGTCCGCCGAATCCGCGTCGCTCGCGGTATTCCGCAAGAGCAACTGGCATACGATGCTGGGATTGATCGTTCATATATGAGCGGCTTGGAGCGACAAACCGAGAATCCAACCATAGATCTGCTCGAGCGACTGGCCGAAACGCTAGGTGTTCGGCTCTCAGAATTCTTTCTTGAACCGCCCAAGGGAGCCGCCACGCCAAAGCCGCTAGCCAAGGGCCGGAAACGGATTCGTCCCAGCCCTAAGAGCAAGTAGTCGCTGCACGGCTGTGTACTCATTAAGTGGCTGGCCGCCTGATGTCTGCTCAATCCCTAAGAGCGGCGGGAAAGCGGGCCTCTCCCGAGGTCGCTGAAGGGCCGATACCGTTGAAAAAGGCGGCAGTAATTCGATGTAATGGCGCCAGCTCGAAAGCGGCCGAACGGCTTGGCTGGCATTTAAGCGGGCTTGAGGGTTTGCATCGGAATCAGTTTGGCGATCTTGCGAAGGTTCTGAGCGGTGGCTGCGAGGATGAACTCGTCACGCGCGCCGTTTGGACCTCGCAACCGTAGACGGTCGAGCTTGAGAATGCGCTTCAGGTGCGCGAACAGCATCTCGATCTTTTTGCGGAGCCGACGCGAAGTGCGCCCTTCCCATGACCTGGCGATCTGGCGCGCCATATCGCGAGCGCCCTCATAGATGGAGCGCGGTACTTTCCGCGATGGCTGCTTGGGACAGCACCGGGACTTGAGGGCGCATCGATCGCAATCGCGCTTGCTGGCGACGTAAAGCATCGTGGCACCGTCGTTCACCAGCGTTCCGGTCGTTGTGAGGACCTTGCCGGCGGGACAGCGATAGACGTCACCCGCGTGGTCATAGCTGAAGTCCTCGCGCGACAAGGTCCCGTCTGGGCGGGCCGACTTGTCGAACACCGTAACGTGTGGCTCGATCCCGTGCTCATAGAGCAGCCAGCCGAGCATCTCGGCCGAGCCATACCCGCTGTCGCCGAGGAGCCGGCTCGGGTAGAGATCGAACCGTTCGAACGAGCGCTCAATCATGCGCCTGGCGGCCAACACCTCCGCCTGCCGGATGGCCGTGGTCGCCTCGACATCGACGATGATCGCATTCTCGACGTCGATCAGATAGTTCGTTGAGTAGGTAAAGAAGGCTTGGCCGCCGTGCGCCCCCGTCCAGCGCGCCGCCGGGTCGGAGGGCGACACGAACTTCGGGGTGACTTCGGTCGCGGCGCCGAAAGCGGCATCATCAAGGACAGCCAGATACTCATCGATCGCTCGGCCGGTAGCCTCCGCTGGAAGTCCCTTGTCGCCTTCGACCCCTTTCTGCCGATTGGCATCGGCCTTGATCAGGCTCGCATCAACGGCAAATCCTTCACCGCCGACCAGCCGCTCCTCGATACATCGGCGCAAGACGTACTCGAACACGCGACGGAAGAGATCGCTCTGCCGGAACCGACCATGCCTGTTCTTGGAGAATGTCGAATGATCCGGCACCGCTCCATCCAGGCCGAGCCGGCAGAACCACCGGTAGGCCAAGTTAAGGTGGACCTCCTCGCAAAGGCGCCGCTCCGATCGAATGCCGAAGCAGTAGCCGATCAGCAGCATCCGGATCATCAGTTCGGGATCAATCGAAGGTCGACCGATGCTACTGTAGAAAGGTGCTAGATCCTGCCTGACCTGTTCAAGGTCGACAAATCTGTCGATCGACCGGAGCAAGTGGTCGGCGGGGATATGCTCTTTCGAGCGAGAACTCATAGAACAACGCAGCCTGTTCGACTTGCCGATGCCCCATCATGACCTTCAGTCCTGCCAATTAGACAGACTGAATCACTGCTATCTCTGAGTCGCAACCGCCGCCTTTTTCAACAGAATCACCCCAAAGCCGACATCCGTGCCTTTATGAGGTACACGCCCTAGCTCGCCCCGTTCACGGGAGATTTTGCGAGGAGCCAAAGGCCAAAAACGCGGTCCCGAAATACGCACAAGGCGGGATGCTCCGTTCGGGTCTTCCCGGCTGTGACCCAAGGCGGTCGCCAACGAACGTTTGAAATGGACAATCAGCCGCCGCGCCGCCGGTCTCAGGCACGGCGGAGTTCACCGCGTCACCGCGTGCTACCGGTCGTAAGCTCTTGCGAGTGAACCGGGATCATCAGGTGCTCGTTGGGTTTGCCTGGGAACATGACGAAGGGCTGCGTCGGGTCTTTGACATCCAGATCGCGCGGATAGGGACTAAGCATCTCGTGTGCTGCGCCGCCGACGATCATCACATGCGGCCCGGTCTGGACCCAATGCTGGTGCGTGTGTCGTTCGGCGGAATCATGATTGCTCGTGCCGGTGTCACCGGCCAGCATGAAAATGAGGCCAATGTTGTGCGGCGGGGCCTGATTGGCCTGCAAGGCTTTGCGCCACTCCATGGCGTTCTGGTCGTCGCATTCCGGCGTTCCATCCTTGCCGATAAAGCACGTGAACCCGTTCGATCCGGTTTGGACGGTCTTAGAAGACCCATCTGGCTGCGGCATGGTGATCGTCGCGCTGTTCACAACCGGCGCCGGAGCGGCGGTCTTCACCTTGGCGATGTACTCTGGTTCGGTCTTCGGGATTTCCTCGGTTGGAAAAGCCGATGCGGACGCGATGAGGGCTGCCGAAGCTGCGCAGAACCCCACCGACGCGAGAGCGTAGAGCCTGTTCATGGCTTACCTCCTGTAGTGGTCGACCGGCATTAAATTGTACCCCAAACCAAGTGGGTGCGCTGCTAAAAGCCGGAGTGCGCCAAGATGTCTCGCTGTTGCGACGATTGCTGTTGCCCCATCGCGTTCGTTATAAAGGTCTGATTTTCTGTCGCTTGTGGGCGTTAAAGCGGAAACTTGGCCGAGCGGTCCATAGTACACGCGCTGTCTAGTCCCGCTTACGGGCCATTTTGCGAAACCAAAGGCGAAAAAACCCGTCCCGAAATTCGCAAAAGGCAAAAAAGCCTTGGCCCAAGGACCTTCGGTAGGAGAAGGCGCTAAATGATTTCCACGCCAGGATCGTTGCCTGGTACGACAAAATCCGGGTTTGCAGGTGATGTTGATATACGGCGCTCAACGACGCCGGTGGCTATCAGCCACTCGTTTGCATTGACGCTTGCAATAATTACAAGTGCATCCTGGTTGGGAAGCGCCTGCAGTCGAGCTATGAGCTCCTTGACCGTCATCGCGATTTCCACTGACGATGGGCCTTGACGGACGAGGTAATTATCTCCGCCCAAACCTAGTGTCCTCGTCCGCCTGTTGCGCAAGCTTCAGCCAATCCTCGGCAAGGCGCAACCAAGCCTCCTTATCCAGCGGGCTCGTCGCCTCCTCCGCCAGCTCACGGCACTTCTCAGCTGCTCTACGGAACCTCTCCGCATTGGCTGGAGGCGATGTCATCGGCAGTTCCTCCCCGATTTCTACATTGGGGTGGAGGTTGTCGATGTGAAAAAGCACCGAACTATCCCGCGAAACGCGCCTTTCGATTGGTCGTTCCAAAGAAAGAAGCTCGGACCCTGTTGCCGCGGGTTGGCGATTCTGCGTTGAAGTTCGACCGGTCCGCACCTAGGTCCTGTCGAACCACTTACCTTATGGCTGGCGGCGCTGCCCTTGTTCCAGTGCCTGTTGCTGCGCAAGCGCAAGCCGCCGCTCCACCTCCTCAAGCGGCGCTGCATGTCGGCAAGCGCATCGCGCGGTGAGTACAGGTCCGAATAGACTTTCTTGATCTCGTCAATCTGCGCTGAATGTCGCTCATGCGCCCATCGTTTCCGCGCCATTTCTCCTCGTGCTCACCGCGTGGCTCGCGCGATAAACTGGCTCGAACCGCGGACATTCGCCTTCAGAGGGCGACGCTCTACCAACTGAGCTAAGAGGCGATAGCCTGGTCTGGGTGGCGTGCTCCGACCACGCGCCCCCGCGGCCCAAACGCGGTGCTCTTCCACACGAGCTTTACCGAGGTCATGGGGACCTACCGCAGGATTCGAATCTGCGTCCTCCTCGTTCGTAGCAAGGCGCTCATCCACTGAGCTACGTGGGCAAACTGAATAGGCACTGCCAAGCAGACAGCGTTACGTCGCCATCGCCCGTCATTGCGCTCGCGCCAAATCGCCGCAGAGAAATGTGAACCAGATTACAGACGGCCCAATGCAACTGCGGACGATTCTAGATGACCCGGACAGCTTTGCCCCAGCCGGTCTGGCACAACCTTGAGGGGTATACGATCATGAAGCTCATTTTCGCAGTATTATTTTTGGCGGCAATCACCGGAGAAGCAATTGCTTAAGACCGCTGCGGCTGTGCGCAGCAAGTCCGCTCAGCCGGCTGTGGGAATGATCGTGTTTGCAGCGAAATAGCACAGGCCAATTACTGGCGATGCATGTCTGCTTGTTACCCCAATCAGGGCGATGCAAGAACCATAAGGTAGCCGAGGCAGTTTAGCGGGACGGCCAATAATGGGAGAAGGCCGCCGCAGTTGGCAGCCTTCTGTTAATTGGAGCCGCAAGCCGGATTCGAACCGGCGTCATCCCGACTGAGAACCGGGCATCCTGGCCGCTAGACGATGGCAGGATGTTAATTTTCTCGACCTCCAAAGAGGGAGGAATAATCGACATCGAGTTTGGCTGCTCGGGTCGTGTCCCCAGTGATGGTGTAGCTCGGTAGAGCAAAGCCGTCCGCACGCGCGCCCTACAATAGCGCCGTAGCGGGCGGACGGCTTTGCGGTGGTCACCGGCGATTCGCCGGTAGGGTCGGGTTGCTGACACCAACCTGATTCGAGGAACCACCGATGACCGACGAGATGATGAACCTGCGGACGCTCGTGGAGAAGACCCCTGATGCGGATCTGCTGCGCGAGATGATCGGCTTTGCCGCCCAGCGCCTGATGGAGCTGGAAGTGGAAAGCCAGACCGGAGCCGCCTATGGCGAGAAGAGCCCCGAGCGCCTGGCCCAGCGCAACGGCTACCGCGACCGCATTTGGGAGACCCGCGCCGGCGCGGTCGAACTGCGCATCCCCAAGCTGCGCAAGGGCTCCTACTTCCCCGGCTTCCTGGAGCCCCGTCGCATGGCCGAGAAGGCGCTTACCGCGGTGGTGCAGGAAGCCTACGTGCAGGGCGTCTCGACCCGCTCGGTCGACGATCTCGTGCAGGCCATGGGCATGAGCGGCATCTCCAAGAGCCAGGTGAGCCGGCTCTGCGCCGAGATCGACGATAAGGTGAAGGCGTTCCTCGCCCGTCCGATCGAGGGCGACTGGCCGTATTTGTGGATCGACGCCACCTACGTGAAGGTGCGCCAGCAGGGCCGCATCGTCTCGGTCGCGGTGATTGTCGCGGTCGGCGTCAACAGTGACGGCCGGCGCGAAGTTCTCGGCATGGATATTGGCCCGTCCGAGGCCGAGACGTTCTGGACCGCGTTCCTGCGCAAGCTCGCGCGCCGCGGCCTACGCGGCGTCAAGCTGGTCGTGTCTGATGCCCATGAGGGCATCAAGGCCACCGTCGCCAAGGTGCTCAACGCCTCCTGGCAGCGTTGCCGCGTGGGGTCGTTGAAAAAGCTGCAATTGGCTGATTTCGTTTTCGTCGGCGATTCGCGATCGGCGGAGCAAACGAGATGCTGGGGCGCAAGGAGCGGGATCAGTTGGAGCTCTTCATCACTGGCTCGCTCAAACAGCTCGTCCCAGATGAGCACGTGCTGGCGCGGGTCGATCGTGTGCTCGACCTATCTTGGCTAAGGGAAGAGGTCTCCGACTGCTATTGCGCGAACGACGGTCGGCCAGGCATCGATCCAGAAGCCGCGGTACGCCTGATGCTCGCGGGTCTGCTCACCGGCATCGTACACGATCGCAAGCTGATGCGTGAGGCTCAGGTCAACATCGCCATTCGCTGGTTTGCTGGTTATGGCCTGCACGAGCAGCTACCGCACCATTCCAGCCTGACGCGCATCCGCCAGCGCTGGGGCGAAGAGCGATTCCGTAGGATCTTTAAACGCACGGTCGAGGCCTGCCTGAAGGCCAAGATCGCAACAGCCGAAGTGGTTCACATCGATGCGTCGCTGATCCGCGCCAACGTGAGTTGGGACAGCCTCACCGAGCAGCATGTGGTGGATGTGCTGAGCGAGAATCAAAGCGAAGATGAAAGCGAGGCTGAGAGGAAGGGCCGGCAAAGCGGCAAGTACAAGAAGATCTGCACCACCGATCCGGATGCGACAATGGCCACCAATGCCCGAAACCGGCGGCTGGAGCCCGCTTACAAGCAGCACACTGCCGTCGATGACAAGGTCGGCGTTATTCTGGACGTCGCGGTCACGACTGGACAAACGAACGAAGGGGAGATGATCGAGCCGCAAGTCGATGAGGTTGAAGCGATTGCGGGCATCGACATCAAGGTGGTCACCGCCGACGCGGGATATGCCTACGCTAAAGTCTACGGTGCGCTCGAGCGGCGCGGCATCGATGCCCTGATCCCAGCTAAAGCCGAACCAATCAAGAGTCGCGTACCGCTCAGACGCTTCCGGTACGACGCCAAGAACGACATCTTGAAGTGCCCGCGAGGACGTATCTTGCGCCCCGCGCGGCCCATCAAGCACGGCCGTTTCTTTTACTCGAAGGCGAAGGATTGCGCCCGGTGTCCGCTCAAGGGCGATTGCCTATCCAAAGGGCGAGTTAACAAAGCGGTCGTTGTCGGTGACGATTATCCGGCACTGCTCCGCGCCCGCCGCCGTCGCGAGCGATGGAGTAAGCAGGATCGACGGCTCTATCAACGCCATCGCTGGCGCTCAGAGGGCTTCCACGGCGAAGCCAAAACCTGGCACGGACTAGCGCGCGCCATACGGCGCGGTCTACCGAACATGAAGATCCAAGCCTACCTGACGGCCGCCGCCATCAATCTGAAGCGGCTGGCAGCCGCTCTGCTTGCGCTTATTCTGCCTTGGATTGTCCTCATAGTGCGTTTGCGGCTTCAGATCGCCCCGTAGCGGGTTTTGATGCGAGGGCCACGACGGGGCCGGTCGCTGCATCGCGCGAAATCTATTGGCCACTTCTTCAACGACCCCCGCGTCCACTTCATGCGCAACGCGCTCGCGCATGCCGGCAAGAGCGGCCGGCGTGTCGTCTCCGCCTTCATCGCCACCGCGTTTGCCCAGGACGATGCCGAGGCCGCAAAGACCCAATGGCGAAAGGTCGCCGACCAGCTCCGCCCCAAGCTCCCCAAGCTCGCCGGCTTCCTCGACGAGGCCGAGACCGATGTGCTCGCCTACATGACCTTCCCGCCCCAGCATCGGACCAAGCTGCACTCGACCAACCCGATCGAGCGCCTCAACGGCGAGATCAAGCGCCGCACCGAGGTGGTCGGCATCTTCCCCAATGAGGACGCCATCGTTCGCCTCGTCGGTGCGATCCTGCTCGAGCAGAATGATGAATGGGCCGTCCAGCGCGCCCGCTACATGACGCTGGAAACCATCGCGCCGTTGAGCGATGATCCCGCCGTCAGCTTCCCGGCAATCGCCAGCTGACTTGTCCGGCCCTCGCCGGCGAACGCGGTGTCCCACCGCCAGTTACACCACGCCTAGGGACACGATCGCTGCTCGGGCAGGCTTCGAACCTGCAGTGCCTTTCGGCGCGCGATTAACAGTCGCGAGGGTCTACCAATTCCCCCACCGTGCGAAACCGGCAATGGTCAGCGTCTCCCGCTGCACGCAGGTCTTCTTGACCCAGTCGTTCGTGCGTCCCCTCGGATAGGCGCTGTCCCGTACTTTCGATACGACGCCTTCGAGGCCGAGCTTGCAGGCATGTGCAAACATCTCGCGGCCATCTATCTCGACGCTTTCGCTGAACTGGACGTCCGTGCCGCTTAGGATCTTCCTGAGTTCGGCTTTGCGCTGAGAAAGAGGCAGCTTCCGGATATCGGCCGTTCAGGTAGAGCAGATCGAAAGCTACGAGCACGATGCTCTTCGATTTGCCCTTGAGCTCGTTCTGCAGGACCGAGAAGTCGGTCGTGCCGTCGGCGGTCATCGATCCTGAGTTTGCCGGCTACGCGCCGATCGCCCCGGCCGGCGAGCTATCGCCGCGCAGCAGGACTTCTGTCGTCTGGGACCGGCAGTGGCCTGTGAAACCGTAAGCCTCCGGTGGGGCTTTCAATTACCCACAAATTCTCCTCCGACCATGGCGCCCAGCGCGATGTCGGTGAGGCGTGACAGCCCGCGCCACATGACCGTATTGCCGGGCGGCGGATCGCTGGCGCGGGCGAGATAACCGCCGAGCCGGGCGATCTTGATCAGATAGTGCGAGAGCGTTCTCCGTCTTGCTCTTGGTTTGTCGTTGACGAGGCGATCGAGCACGCCGATTTCAGTCGCAGTCAACGCGAGGGTTGGTGGCGCGTCTGGGGCGGAACGGTTGAGCATCGTCATCCAGAAGACCCGCCAACTCAGGATGCAAAAGAGCGAGATCAGGTTGGTCAGACGCTGGGCGGTCCTAAGCTTCGACTCCTCAGCTTTGCAGCCCGATTTGAGGATCTTGTGGAACACCTCGATCTTCCATCTCAAACCATACCATTCGAGCTTCTCAATGACGTCGGTGCGGGAACCAACAGGCAGGTCGGTGATCAGCTTCCAATCGATCTTCTTTCTGTTTTTCGGCGTCCCGCGCTCTTCGGCATGGATCACTGTCAGGGTCAGAGCGGGATAGCGCTTCTGCTTTCCGATCGGCGGCAGAACGCGAATCTTGCGATACCTGATCTCAAGAACGGCTTGGTCGGGATCGCCGTTGCTGTCTCTGACTTCGATGCGATGGAGCCCTTTGACGGCGACCTCGTCCATTTCGTCGGCGATGGTGTGATCCCCGTCTCCAGCCAAGCGGTCGACGCAGGTCCTGATCAGGAAATGGGTTCCGATCTCCTGTGCTGCGCAGAAGAGTTCGTAGATGTCACTCTCGCGATCACCAATATGGATGCATCGTCCCGGATGATCCAAGAGTTGCGTAGACTGCTTCAGATTTTCCAACCACCGGACGCTTTCCTTTTTCTCGATGGGAATCCGGGTCGGATTGATCTTCTTTTTAAGCGCTGCCGTCCCCTTGAATTTCTTCCGGGTCCAGAACTTAACGGCCGCCAACCCCAGCGGCACCCCCTCGATTGTAACCGCGAGGCTCGAATGCATCAGGATGCCGCAAACCGTGTGCGATCTGAGGCGACCTGCCTTATCCCGTCCACTGTTTATGCTCTTGGTGATGCCGATCGCTTCTGACTTCTCGCGTTGATAGCTGAACTCGGTTGTATCGTGCAGCACAAGAACGAGATCTCCAGTGGCGGCGGCACGATCACGTGTCGATTGGAAATGGCCGGCCAGAATGTCCGCTTCGCTGACCCGGTCGTTAGAAAAGAAGCGGTAGGCAGCCTTCGTATTCGCCCAATCCTGGCAGACGAGCGGAATGCTTTGTCCCATGGCGCTTCCAATCTGCGTGAGCAGTTTGCGGAATCTGTCGCCGAGCCGCGCGTCCCTAAACTCGCATCCACTACTCTCTCGATCAATCCAACATTCCCCGTCCAAGGACCGCAAACAGCCTTTTGCCGATCGATCCGTTAATGTCAGCCCCATAGAGCACCCCCTCGCGAATCAGGTGCTCAGCAAGGAATCACAAGTGATTCTTTCGATTCAAGATTTCGCCGATCAGCGGATCAGCTCGAGTGGTCAAAGTTATGGGTAATTGAAAGCTTCACCGGATGGGTACCTTCGTTCGAAAGTGCGCGATCAATCTCTGACCTGCGGGCAACAATCGTTCGCGCGCTTTGGACCAGAAGACCTTGGCGGATCTGAACGTTGCGCTCGCAACCATTGCCAAGAACGCTCGACTGGCTGCACGATTGCTGGCTATCGACGTTTCGTGACACCTGATGTTTGAGACGCCTCTGGCGGAGTTCCCTGACTACAGAGTCGGCTCACAAACTGGTCTGCTGTTGAGTTGGACGAATCGCCACATTGCGCGCCCAGCCTGCAAACTGGCCGAGCTGGCGCAGTGCGGGCCTCAGAGGGCATCGCGCTTGGCTGGGACGGCGGATGGTTTGCAAATTGTTGAGGCGCGAAAGATGAAAGATGGTCGGAGCGGAGTATGATGCAGAACGGCCCGGCAGCGATACCGGGCCTTTCTTGTGCTTTTTGGGCGCTCAATGGGTGGCTTAGAAGTCCATACCACCCATGCCGCCGCCCGGAGGCATGGCCGGGCCGGCAGCGGCCTTCTTCGGCAGCTCGGCGACCATGGCCTCGGTGGTGATCAGCAACGCCGCAATCGAAGCCGCATTCTGGATAGCCACACGCACGACCTTGGCCGGGTCGATGATGCCCTTGGTGACCAGGTTGCCGTATTCGCCGGTCTGCGCGTCGAAGCCATAGCCGTACTGTTCTTTTTCCAGGACCTTACCGACCACGACCGAGCCGTCCTCGCCGGCATTGATCGCGATCTGGCGGGCCGGCCAGGACAGCGCCTTGCGCACGATCTCGACGCCGGTCTTCTGGTCGTCGTTTTTGGTGCGGATGCCCTTGAGATGCTCGGAGGCACGGAGTAGGGCGACGCCGCCGCCTGGCAGGATGCCTTCCTCGACCGCCGCGCGGGTTGCATGCATCGCGTCATCGACGCGATCCTTGCGCTCCTTCACCTCGACCTCGGTCGCCCCGCCGACGCGGATCACCGCGACGCCGCCCGCGAGCTTGGCGAGACGCTCCTGGAGCTTCTCACGGTCGTAGTCCGAGGTGGTCTCCTCGATCTGCGCCTTGATCTGGGCCACGCGCGCCTCGATGTCGGCCTTTTTGCCAGCGCCGTTGATGATCGTGGTGTTCTCCTTGTCGATCATCACCTTCTTGGCCCGACCGAGCATGTTGAGCGTGACGTTCTCGAGCTTGATGCCGAGGTCTTCCGAGATCGCCTGGCCGCCGGTCAGGATCGCGATGTCCTGCAGCATGGCCTTGCGGCGATCGCCGAAGCCCGGAGCCTTGACGGCAGCGACTTTCAACCCGCCACGCAGGCGGTTCACCACCAGCGTTGCGAGCGCTTCACCTTCGACGTCTTCCGCGACGATGACGAGCGGCTTGCCGCTCTGCACCACGGCCTCGAGCAGCGGGAGCAGCTCGTTCAGCGACGAGAGCTTCTTCTCGTTTATGAGGATGTAGGCGTCTTCCATCTCAGCGCGCATCTTGTCGGCATTGGTGACGAAGTAGGGCGAGATGTAGCCGCGGTCGAACTGCATGCCCTCGACGACATCGAGTTCGGTCTGGAGCGATTTCGCTTCTTCGACGGTAATTACGCCTTCGTTGCCGACCTTCTTCATGGCGTCCGCAAGGAACTTGCCGATCTCGGCATCGCCATTGGCCGAAATCGTGCCGACCTGGGCGATCTCCTCATTGGAGGTGACCTTCTTGGAGTTCTTCTCGATGTCGGCCACCACAGCTTCGACGGCGAGGTCGATACCGCGCTTGAGGTCCATTGGGTTCATGCCGGCGGCAACCGACTTGGCGCCCTCGCGGACGATTGCGGCCGCAAGGACGGTCGCGGTGGTGGTGCCGTCGCCGGCCGCATCAGCGGACTTGGAGGCCACCTCCCGCACCATCTGCGCGCCCATGTTCTCGAATTTGTCCTCGAGCTCGATCTCTTTGGCGACGCCGACGCCGTCCTTGGTGATGCGGGGTGCGCCAAACGATTTGTCGAGCACGACGTTGCGGCCCTTGGGGCCGAGCGTCACCCTGACCGCATTGGCGAGAATGTCGACGCCGCGCAGCATCCGGTCGCGGGCATCGACCCCGAATTTGAGTTCTTTAGCTGACATATTTGTCCTCCCTGAATTGAAATTCGCCGCTCACCTGCGAGGCAGCACCGGTCGGGCGCTCCTCAGGGGGTGACGGTGGATTAGGCGGCCTTCTTCTTGGACGACACGTCGGTAAGAACGCCCATGATGTCGCTCTCCTTCATGATCAACAGCTCCTGGCCGTCGATCTTGACCTCGGTGCCCGACCACTTGCCGAACAGCACGCGGTCGCCGACCTGGACGTCGATCGGGATCAGCTTGCCGCTCTCATCCCGGCCGCCAGGGCCAATGGCGATGACTTCGCCCTGGGAGGGCTTTTCCTTGGCCGTATCGGGAATGATGATGCCGCCACCGGTCTTCTCTTCAGCTTCGATGCGCTTGACCACGACGCGGTCGTGAAGCGGAGGGAATTTCATGCAGTCCTCCCTGACTTTTGTGAATATTCTTTAGGTTGGCAGTCGCAACGAGCGAGTGCCAACCGCTCTCACATATACCAGTGACATTGGGGCGCAAGAGGTTCGGCCCACGATGTTTGTGCAACTTTAAACACAGACGTGTCGAGCGTGTGCGCTCAAGTTGACGGGTGCCCCTGCCGCAAACAAAAAGATAACAGGGTGAAACAAGCTCGCCGAGGCCATCCGCTACGCCTTCGGTCCGGCCTTCCGGGGCTGTCTCGTCCTGACCGGCCTCGGCAGAAGCTGCGACCTGCTCGACGTCCTCGGGGCCCAGCAACATCTGTTCCTCAGGAAGCGACTCCGCCTTCCGGCCAAAGCGATGACGCTGCAGCTTCTTGATGATCTGGCGCAGCCGCTCGCTCTCGTGCCGCTCGGCAAGCAGCATCGCCTTCAGCGTCTCGGGATCATCAGGAAGGTTATCGCTCACAGGCAAATCAGAGCATATTCGCGCTCGCCTGACGGCGCGCTCGATGCCCCTGATTCACTTCGTCGCAGCGCGGCCCACAATTATCCGGCTTGCGTCGGGACGACCGTCTCCCGTGCCGCGTGGACACGCCGCCAATCGAGCCCTTCGAGCAGCGCCGACAATTCCGCCGCCGACAAACGCATCACGCCATCCTCGATCTTCGGCCAGCGGAAGACGCCTTCCTCGAGCCGCTTGGCGAACAGGCACAAACCCGTACTGCCGCTACGCCGACGACTTCCTCATCGGCGTAATCGGGAGCAAGCGGGAAGCGTGTGAGATCATGGCTCGCGTCGAACAGTTCCTGACGCAGGCCTTGAAGCTCGCCGTATCGGCCGAGAAAAGTGGAGTTCACGCCGCTTCAAAGGGAGTGACCTTCCTCAGCTATCGCATCTCGACATACACATCCTATGGGGCTGGACGCAAATCCAACCGCACGGGGCCGGATGGCCGGACATGGCGCGTGGTACGCCGGCCGACCACCGGCAATGTCAGTTTGCGAGTGCCGCGCAAGGAGGTTACCGCGTTCTGCAAGCGACACGACTATGGCGATCTCGCCAGAAAGACTGGCCGTCCGCGCGAGCAGTTCTTGGTCACCAGCGATGTCGCAACCGTCCTCGCCTATAACTCAGAGTTCCGTGGTTTTGCGAACTACCATTCGTTTGCCGATGACTTCAAGAGCGCCTTGGGACTGTTGGAGCTTGTTGTGTTCCGCAGCCTTGTGAAGACGCTGGCGATGCGACATCGGACGACGAGAGCGAGAACCATGGCACGTCTGTGGAAGGGTACGGACTACGAAGTCAGCTCCGTGGTCCGTGGTAAACTTCGCAGTATCAAGCTGTGGAGACTGAAGCATCTGACCCAGACCTACTGGACGAGTCCTGTGGTGGACAACGTCACGGCAGGGGCGTGGTGGGTCAAAAGCCCCAATGATCTGATCGATCGCCTCAACGCTCGCAGGTGCGAAGGGTGCGGTGATAGGACCGGACCATTTGAGATGCATCACCTCCGCCGCGTTGGAGACCTGCGAAGCGGTTCGCTGACGGTTTGGAAACAGTCCGGTTGGCGGCGCAAGACGATCGTCCTGTGTCCGTCATGCCGCGCAACCGTCTCCGGTCGAGCGCATGCGCGTATGGAAAGCCGTGTGCATTGAAAAGTGCCCGCACGGTTTGGGGGGAGGCGTAGGGATATCCTCGACGAGGTATCCCGCGCCTACCCTACCGAGACGCTGCGCGGCTCGGTTCACAAGAGCCCGGTGCGGCGCAAGCCGCTCGCGCACAAACGACAGAGACAGAATTGAATTCCCCTCGCATACATCTGTGTACCGCGACAGACGCTGTCTGCCGTCGGATCCAGACATGTCTGCCATTCCGACAATTGGAGTTCCTAACCCTGCTTCCCGAGCGACTTGAACGACAGATTGTTGGAACGAGGACGCATGGGTAAAGGGAATCAGATGCCTCTCGAGCAGCGGGCAAACACCACCCTGCCGAAAGTCATCCAGACCGGATGCCCACCTCTTGAACTGTTTTGTGATCGATTTCGATCACCTTTTTCCCAAGCAGCTCTGTGTTCCACCCTCCTGCGCCAGTCCCGACCTAAATTAGTTGCGCGCGCACTCCAGCCCAATTTCCCTCCAGGCCACCCGATTGCCGCACGAGCTATCGCCTCGACTTGTTTCTCAATTAGTTTTCGCGTTCGGATTCGAGCAGTGGGTCAACTAGAGCTAGCCGGAGCCCGCATGGCGGACACCGAGACAGACGATTTGGCATCCTTATGCGCGCGCCAGCGAGAGAGGACGGCGAAGAAGCGCGAAAGCTTAAATCTGTGGCGAACTATCTGTGCGGATGGAGACTAATGGGATCTCGCATTGCACTTCCTGCTCGTTACCCGCCGGTCGGCGCATGGCCAGCCGTCATGCGGGCGGATATGGTCGCAGCGTATTTAGATTACCGCAATACAGTCGAACTTGCGCGCGCGATAGTCCGCGGGGAAGCTCCTCCGCCGACGCATTATCACGGAACTGGTCGCTCCCGAGAGCCAGTTTGGTCGAAGGCAGCTATTGATGACTTCGCGGCAGCGTGCAGCGCTACAAACCCCAATAAGCTAGACCGACAAGACCTGACCTCGCTCGTATGAATTTGTCCAACACTACGCCTGGACTTCCTCGTTACTGTCGGCGGAAGGCATTGAAGCATGGCGGTTGGGCCTATTTTTTCGAGCCGCCCACCTGGGCACGCAGACAAGGCTGTACCATCGAACCTGAGGCACTTGGCGAGGATTTCGATGCAGCTGTAGACCGGGTCAAGAAAGTCTTGTTACCCGCTTTTGACAGCTGGCGTTCTGGGGGGCTAACCGACCTGTCTCCTACTCCGCCTGCACCTGGCACTTTCGATTGGCTCGTATGGGTATTCAAGACGCACCAGAAGTGGAAAGAACTCGATCACAAAACGCAGCGACTTTACGCCCAGGGCTTAGCGCTTTTTGCTAATCACGAGCTAAAGGACGGCAGTCGGGCGGGCTCGAAACAGATTTCTGCCTTCTCTAGAGGATTTGTCGATGCCGTCTATGCGAAGTTGCTGGTCGTAGAACGCAAGGAAGCGGACGGCAACACCGTCAAATACGAACGCCGGCGCTTCGCAAATGCTGCCATGACGGCTTGCAGGCGCGCTTGGTTTGTTGGCCAGCGCGCTCATGAGGCGAAGGTCCCCGAAATAAACCCGTTCTCCCGGATGGGGCTAAGGTCTCGAGCCCCTGGTCAACCGAAGCGGGAGACGCCCACTGCAAACTGGGACGAGCTTGTCGCGTTCAGGCGCAGTGCCAAGAAACTCGGGTTTTACTCCATCGCTACAGCCGCTTTGTTGAGTTGGGAATGGCTGCAGCGCGAAGAGCATGTCTTCGGCATTTTCGAACTTGCGCACTACCGCCCGGAGGGACGACCAGATAGCGTCAGGATTGTCCATCCAAAGAACGGCGAAGAAGCATGGTGGCCCCTCTTTGACGAAACTGGCACGCCGCTTTTCCCCGAGTTGATGGCGGAACTCGACGCTATCAAAGCGGGGCACGGCTCCGGATTGGTCTTCCGGCGCGACCACCCTCATCGCAGATCGAGCATTCCCGTCCCATGGATCACCCAACGCAAAGATCTGCGATACCTCCGCTCCGTCGTAAAAAAGATCATCGCCGCAGCCGGGCTTCGTCACGAACTTTCATTCACATCATTTCGCCATGGCGGCTTCACCGAAGGCGCCGACAGCGATCTCACGGATGCTGAATTGCGCACCGCCGGCCGCCATCGTTCAAAATACCAATTGCCAACTTATGCCAAGCGCACGCGCAAGCAGCTCATTGCGGCTACCAAAAAGCGCCGATTGCAGCGCGCGGGAACAGCTTCCTTTGACGATCAGCTCGTGGCGCGAACGAGATAGGCATCGTTTTGCCGGATGCCTCTCTGAGTTTGTTCCAACATCGGGTCTACCGCCCCGTCCATACCGGCTTGCGCTTTTCGCCGAACGCCTTCAGCCCCTCCTTGGCGTCCTCGGTCATCGCGAGCAGCGCGATCTGGCTTTCGGTGTAGGCGATGCTCTCGTCGAACGACATCGAGGCAATGGCGCGCATGGCGTATTTGCCACGGCGGATCGCGGTCGGGGATTTGTCGACGGTGCGGCCGATCAGCCAGTCGACCTTGGCGTCGAGCTCGGCCGCCGGTACGATATAGTTCAAGAGGCCCGCGGCTTGCGCAGCTTTCGCATCGAACGGCTCGCCGGTGAGCGCCCATTCGTTGACGAGACGCGGCGGCGCGATGGACTGCAGCAAGCTCAGCACCTGCATCGGAAACACGCCGACCTTCACCTCCGGCAGGCCGAAGATGACATGGTCGGCCGCAACCGCCATGTCGGTCATGCACAAAAGGCCCATGCCGCCGGCCATGCAGACGCCACCGACCCGCGCGATCGCGGGCTTCGTCGCGTTCTGTGACAGGCGGAGCAGATCGGCATAGTCGACATTCGGCCGGGAATGATCCATCGCGAACGCCGCACCGGAATTCTGCAAGTCGGCGCCGGCGCAGAACGCCTTGTCGCCGGCGCCGGTCAGCACGATGACGCGGACGTCCTTGTCGTCATGGGCGTCGCGATAGCCCTTGCTGATGCCGGCGATGACCTCGCCGTTCAGCGCGTTGCGCTTCTCGGGCCGGTTGATGGTGATCCAGAATGCCTGCCCGCGCTTTTCGGTGATGACGGCTGTGTTGTCGGTCATGACGTCGCTTCCTTGCTGTCCGTTTGCAGCATTTGCGGCAGCGCGGGCGGCAGGTGCAAGAGCAATCTGCAGCGAGGCGCCGCTTTAGCGCCTCGACGCAAATTGCTGGCAACGGAGGCGCGCGGTCAGCCCGCGACCGCTTTCCTGATCCAGACCTTGTTGTCGTGGAATGCGGCGCCGCCGATCGGCGCGACGGCTTCGGCTCCGGTCAGCATGTTGATGCCGCGGCCGCCGATATGGTTCTTGTTCGGGTGAACGGATTCCGCGATCAGCACGCCGCGCCGCACGCCGTCGAACAGCGTTGCGATCAGCGTGGTCTCGCCTCTGATGTTGCCGAGCGTCACCGCATCGCCGTCAGCAATGTCGAGGGAGGCTGCATCCAGCGGATGGATCATCACGCTCGCCCTGCCCTCGCGCGCCTGCGAGGACGGCGTCTCGTTGAAGGTGGTGTTGAGGAAGCTGCGCGATGGGCTGGTGGCAAGCCGGAACGGATGGGCCTGGTCGGCCTGCTCGATCACCGCCCAATGGTCCGGCAGATCAGGCATGTTGTCGATATCGCCCATCGTCTGGCCGAACGGCGGATGCGCCCAATCCGCCCTGAAGTGGAATTTCTTGTCGGGATGGGCGAAGCCGTCGAGAAAATGCGAGGTCCGGAAATCCGGCTGCAGGTCGCGCCAGATGTCGGCCTCGAGCCCGGCGATGTCGCCGTGGCCGCTCAGCTTCAGCGTCGCATCGATCAACTCGCGCGACGTCATCTCGAAGCCTGGATGCATCGCGCCGACGCGCGGCGCCAGCGCCTGCAAGACCTCATGGTTGGAGCGGCATTCGCCGGGCGGATCGATCAGCTTCGCGCCCACCGAGATGTGCTGGTGGCCGCCGCCGTAATAGAGGTCGTCATGCTCCATGAACATGGTCGCCGGCAGCACGATGTCGGCCATCTGCGCCGTCTCGGTCATGAACTGCTCATGCACGGCGACGAACAGGTCTTCGCGCGCAAAACCCTGTGCTACCCGCGCCTGCTCCGGCGCCACCGTCATCGGGTTGGTGTTCTGGATCAGCATCGCCTTGATCGGGCCCTTGCCGTGCAAGGCCTCAGTGTCGCCGGTCAGGATACGGCCGATCTGGGACTGGTCGAGCACGCGCGTGGTGCGATCGATCGCGTCATGGCCCTCGATGATGGATTCGTCGAAATGCCACAGCGCGTAATTGTTGAAGAAGGCGCCGCCGCCTTCGTATTGCCAGGCGCCGGTCACCGCGGGAATGCAGAGTGCCGCATGCATCTGCGTGGCCCCGTTGCGCGAGCGGGTGAAGCCGTAGCCGAGGCGCAGGAAGGTTCGCTTGGTCTCGCCGACCGCCTTCGCGAACGCTTCGATCTCAGACACCGGCACGCCAGAGATCGCGGACGCCCATTCCGGCGTGCGCGTTCTCAGATGCGCCTCGAGCTCGGCCGGGCAATCGGTGTACTTGTCCATATAGGCGCGGTCGGCATAGCCGTCGCGGAACAGCACGTGCATGACGCCGCAGGCGAACGCGCCATCGGTGCCGGGCCGCAGGATGATCCTGATGTCGGCCTGCTTCATGGTCTCGTTGTCGTAGATGTCGACGGCCGCGATCTTCGCGCCGCGCTCCTTGCGCGCACGCGCGGCGTGCGTCATCACGTTGACCTGGGTGTTGACGGGGTTGGTACCCCAGATCACGACGAGGTCGGACAGCGCCATCTCGCGTGGATCGACGCCGGCAATCTTGCCGGTGCCGATTGCATAACCGACGCGCGCGACGTTCGCGCAGATCGTCGAATAGAAGCGCGAATATTTCTTCACATGCGTGAGGCGGTTGAGACCGTCGCGCATCACCAGCCCCATCGTGCCGGCGTAGTAATAGGGCCAGATCGATTCCGCGCCGAACTCGCGCTCGGCCTCGTTGAAGCGATGGCCGATCTCGTCGAGCGCCTCGTCCCAGGAGATCCGCGCGAACTGGCCGGATCCTTTCGGCCCGGTGCGGCGCATCGGGTACATCACCCGCTCGGGGTGATGGATGCGCTCGGCATAGCGGGCGACCTTGGCGCAGACGACGCCGGCCGTGTAGGTCTGCCGCTTGGAGCCGCGAACGCGACCGATGCTGCGGCCCTCGACCACCTCGACATCGAGCGCGCAGGCCGAGGGGCAATCATGCGGACAGGTGGAGTGGCGGATCTCGATCTTGGCGTGCTGGTTCATGGGGAAATCCGTAACATCAAAATACCGGCCAGCCGAGGGCATTTATCCGGCAATGCCTATGCAATTTGCTCAAGCCGCGTGCGTTGCCGGTTCCTGCCGCGACTGCGAAATGCGGCGCGGTCACCCCGGAAGCCGGCCGATATTCCCAGCGTGATCGACTTTCTGAGGCGTCGACAGTCCGCGCGCCCTGCCGCTACAGTGCCGGCCAACAACAACGACAGAGGGAGGTGGGCATGACGCCCGCAAGGATTGTGCTGGCGCTGGCTGCCGGCCTGTTCAGTGCATTCTCCGCGCCCTCCTGTTTCGCGCAAGACTATCCTGCCCATGCGGTCCGGATCGTCGTTCCCTTCGGCGCCGGCGGGCCGGCGGATGTCGCGGCCCGGCTAATCGGCAACGTCCTCCAGGAGAGCTTCGGCCAGCCCTTCGTCATCGAGAACCGCACCGGCGCGGGCGGCGTCATCGGTACGGTCGAGGCGGTCAAGTCGCCGGCGGACGGCTACACCTTGCTGATGATGTCGAACACACAAACCGCCAACGAATCACTGTTGACGGCGGCCCAGCGCAAATACGACCTGATGCGCGACCTCGCGCCGATCGCCCCGGTGAACTATTCCGATCTCGTCATCGTGGTGAACCCACAGGTCGCAGCGAAGACGCTGCAGGAGTTCATCGCGCTCGCCAAGTCGCAGCCGGGCAAATTGAACTACGCCTCCTCCGGTCAGGGCACGCCGTACCACATGGCCGGCGAGCTGTTCAAAGCCATGGCCGGCATCGACGTCGTGCACGTCCCCTATCGCAACAGCGGCGAGGCACGCAGCGGGGTGATCGGCGGACAGGTACAGATGATGATCGATGCGGTGCCGGCGATGGCGCCGAACGTCGGTGAGAACCAGGTGCGCGCGCTTGCGACCACCGGCAAGCAACGCTCCGCGGTGCTGCCGAACGTGCCGACCGCGATCGAGGCCGGCGTGCCTGGCTATGAGGCCACGATCTGGCTCGGCCTGATGGCGCCGGCCGGCACGCCGAAGCCGATCATCGACAAGCTCAACGCCGCCGTGAACGCAATGCTGAAGCGGCCGGACATCGTCAAGCTCTGGACGGAACAGGGCGCCGTGCCCATGTCGATGACGCCGGAGGAGTTCGACAAATTCCTGCGCGGCGACATCGCTAAATGGGCCGATGTCGTCAAGAAGTTCGACAAGTCCTGAGGCCGCTGTTCGACCATGCCGACCATTCGTTTCCAGCTCAACGGCGCCGCCATTGCGGTCGAGACCGATCCGGACCAGATGCTGCTCGACGTGCTGCGCGGCCGGCTCGGCGTGACCGGCCCGCATTTCGGCTGCGGGGCCAATGAATGCGGCGCCTGCTATGTCATGGTCGGCGATCGCGCGATCGCGTCCTGCGACATGCCGATGTGGTCGGTCGCCGACAAGGACGTCACCACGATTGAGGGCCTCGGCACAGCGGAGCATCCGCATCCGCTGCAACGCGCCTTCATCGCCGAACAGGCGATGCAATGCGGCTATTGCGTGTCAGGAATCCTGATCAGCGCGGCGGCGCTTTTGAAGCGCAATCCGTCGCCGACCGAGGCCGAGGTCAGAGCTGCACTCGATCGCAATTTGTGCCGCTGCGGATCGCATAACCGCATGGTGCGCGCCGTGCTGCAGGCGGCCTCGGAGCTGGCTGCGTCATGAGCACGCCCTCCTCTGCCCCGAAATTGTCGGTCAGCCTGGCCGCCAATCCAAAGCTGGCGTCCTGGGTGAAAATCACCGACCAAGGCCAGGTGGCGATCGCGCCCGGCAAGGTCGAGATCGGCCAGGGTATCGTCACCGCGCTGACCCAGATCGCCGCCGACGAGCTCGATGTCGATATCGGCCGGATCGAGATGATCCGCGCCTCAACGGCGACCAGCCCGAACGAGGGCGTCACCTCGGGTAGCCTCTCGATCCAACAGTCCGGCCGTGCGCTGCGCCAGGTCTGCGCGGAGGTGCGCCAACTCTTCCTCGCCGCGGCCTCGGAGCGTCTCGGCGTCGATGCATCGCAGCTCGAGGTCAACGACGGCACGATCTCGGGACCTGGCAATGTCAGGACCAGCTATTGGGAACTGGCCGGCGAAGTCTCTCTCGACCGCGACGCTACCGCGGGCGCGATGGCGAAGTCCGCTTCCACACGCGGCATTGCAGGACGTTCGATCCAGCGCGTCGACATTCCCGACAAGGTGTTCGCGCGTCCGCGCTTCATCCATGACTGCGCGCTGCCGCGCCTGCTGCACGGACGCGTGCTGCGGCCGGATATTTCGGGCGCCAAAATGGTCGCGCTCGATGAAGAGAGCGCGCGCGCTGTTCCCGGCCTCGTCGCAATTGTCCGCGACGGCGGTTTTGCCGGCGTGGTCGCCGGGACTGAAGCAGCGGCCGAAGCTGCACTGAAGGCATTGCGCAAGGGCGCGACGTGGTCGGCCGGCGAGCCGCTGCCCGATGAACATGATCTCGCAGGCTTCCTGAAGAGCCAGCCGGTCGAGACGACCGTCATCGACACCAAAACAGGGGCAAGACCGAGCGCGATCGCGCACACCCTTCGCCGGCAATATACCCGCCCCTACGTCGCGCACGCCTCGATCGCGCCCTCCTGTGCCATGGCGCAATGGGACGGCGATCGCGTCCACGTCTGGACACACAGCCAGGGTGTCTATCTGCTGCGCGCCGATCTCGCGATCGTGCTGAAGCTGCCGGTGGAGAGCATCATCGTCGAGCACATGGAGGGCGCCGGCTGCTACGGACACAATGCGGCCGATGATGTCGCCCTCGATGCCGTTCTGCTGGCAAAGGCCGCCGCGGGCCGACCGGTCCGGGTGCAGTGGTCACGTCACGACGAGATGTCCCACGCGCCGTTTGGCGCAGCGATGGCGATCGAGATCGAGGCCGATCTCGACGCAGACAACGAGATCATCGCTTGGCGCCATGCGATCTGGAGCAACGGCCACGCCGCGCGGCCGGGTCGCGCGGCGCAGCCCGCGCTGCGTGCGGCAACCGAGATCGCAAATCCCTACCCGCGCATGATCTCGTCCAACCCGCCGGCTGCCAATGGCGGTGGCGGCGACCGCAACTCCGTTCCGCTCTATGACCTCCCGGCTTGGACCATCACGAGCCACCGGCTGCTGACCATGCCCGTGCGCACCTCGGCGCTGCGGACCCTGGGCGGGCAAGGCAACGTGTTCGCCATCGAATCCCTGCTCGACGAGATCGCTGCTCTGCGCGGCGAAGACCCGATCCAGTTCCGCTTGCGCCATCTGCGCGACGAGCGGGCAAAGGATGTCATCCGCGCCGCGGCGCGGCGCGCGCAGTGGAAGCCGCAAAGGCAAGCCGGAGTCGGTCACGGCGTCGGCTTTGCCCGCTACAAGAACACGGGCGCCTATTGTGCCGCGATTGCCGAGATCGAAGGCGCCGACGATATCCGCGTGAAGCGGCTGGCGCTTGCGGTCGATGTCGGCGAGGCCATCAATCCGGACGGTGTGATCAACCAGATCGAGGGCGGCGCGATCCAGGCGACGAGCTGGGCGCTGAAGGAGCGCGTCCGCTTCGACCGGACACGCATCACGTCGACCTCCTGGACGGACTATCCGATCCTGACGTTCAGTGAAGTGCCGGCGGTGGATGTCGAAGTCATCCAGCGGCCGGAGATCGAGCCGGTCGGTGCCGGCGAAGCCGCCCACGGCCCGGTGACGGCCGCGATTGCGAATGCGGTCTTCGATTGCCTCGGCGTGCGCGTGCGCGACCTGCCGATCACGCGCGACAGGATCATTGCAGCCATGGAGCTTGCCCCGTGACGACACTGAACATCCTGAGCGGAGGTGCGGCGCAAGGCCTCGTTCGCGGCCTCACCGACGCTTTCAAGGCGCAGACCGGATTCGGTATCGACGGTCAATTCGGCGCGGTCGGCATTATGGCCGACAGACTGCGCGCGAGCACGCCGGCCGATCTCGTCATCCTGACGCGCGCGCTCGTCACGAAGCTCGCCGACGAGCAGCTCGTAACGGCCGCATCGATCGTGGACATCGGCAAGGTCGAGACGGCGCTTGCAGTTCGTGCCGGCGATCCGAAAGTGCTGGTAAAGACCGAAGCCGATCTGCGCGCGGTGCTGCGCGCCGCAGATGCTATCTTCGTCCCGGACACCAAGGCTTCGACCGCCGGCATGCACCTGGCCAAGGTCCTGGATCAGCTCGGCATTGCTTATGAGGTCGCATCCCGCCTCAAGATCTATCCGAACGGCGCGACCGCAATGCGGGAACTTGCAGCGTCTACGGCCCAAAGGCCGATCGGATGCACGCAGGCGACCGAGATCATTGCAACCGAGGGCATCGTGATGTCCGGATCGCTGCCGGCGGGAAGCGAGCTCGTCACGATGTACACCGCCGGCATCACCATGCGGGCCGCACATCCGGCAGAGGCGCGCGCGCTGATCGCGCTGCTCGCCGGTGCAGACCAGAGCGAGCTGCGCCGGCGCGTGGGCTTTTCCGGCTAGATGCGCACGCGCGCCTTAGTTGTTCAGTTGGGTGAGCCCAGTCGGCGGACCGTCGACCGCCGTCCAGCCGCCATCGACGAACAGCGTGCTGCCGCTGACATAGCTCGCGGCATCCGAGGCGAGGTAGGCCACCGCTGTCGCAACCTCATCGGCGCTGCTCCAGCGGTTGAACACCGTGTGGCCGGCGTAGAGATTGTAGATGTCGGGGCGCTGCTTGAAGGGGCCGGTCAGCGCGGTCTCCGCGATGCTCGGCGCAATCGCATTGACGCGTACACCGGAGCGGCCGACCTCGGAGGCAAATCCCTTCACCAGGAGGCCGATCGCCGCCTTGGTCGAGCCGTACACCGCAAGGCCGGGCTCGATCGTCACGGCGCGCACCGAGGAGCAGGCGATGATGCTGCCACCCTTCTGCTCCACCATGATGCGGCCGAAGGCCTGGAAGAACCAGACGGTGCCCTTGACGTTGAGCGTGACGACGCGGTCGAGGTCCTCCTCGGTGTAGTCGAGGATGGTCTTGCGGATGTTGAGCCCGGGCGTCGTCACGGCGATATCGAGCCGCGGGAATTTCTGTATCACGGTCGCGGCCAGCGCGGAGACATCTGCTGCGCTCGCAGCATCGCACGCGGCGGCTTCCGCCCAGCCGCCTTTCTCCCGAATGCCGGCGGCGGTCGCCTCGGCAGCGTCAAGCGCGCGATCGGCGCAGACGACGCGAGCACCGAGCCCGGCCAGCGCTTCCGCCGACGACTTGCCAATGCCCGACGCGGCGCCGAGAACCACTGCGGTCTTGCCGGTGAGATCGAAGAGCTTGCGATAGTCAGTCACAGACAGATTCTCCTGTTGCTGCGACGCAAAGTATCGCAAGGCCGGTTCGCCCGCCAAGTGTCGGCGTATGCACGGCAGCTATCCCTTGTACCCCATCAGCAGGCGCGGCAGCCAAAGCGAGAAGGCGGGAACGTAGGTCACGAACATGAGCGCTGCGATCAGGGCGGCGTAGAACGGCAGGATGGTGCGCATCACCGCGCCCACCGAGATGCCGCCGATGGCGCAGCCCACGAATTGCGTCGTTCCGACCGGCGGCGTGTTCAGCCCCAGGGCGCAGTTGATCAGCATCAGCATGCCGAACTGCACCGGATCCATGCCCGCCTTCATCGCGATCGGCAGGAAGATCGGGGTGCAGATCAGGATCGTCGCCGCCATGTCCATGAACGTACCGAGCAGGAACAGGATGACGTTGATGAGCAGGAAGATGGCCCAGGGTTCCGTGGACACCTTGCTCATCATATCGCCGGCGAGGTCGGCCACCTCGTAGAGCCCCATCAGATACTGGAACATGGTGGAGACGCCGATCAGCAGCAGCACCACACCCGTCGTCTTCACCGCCTTGGCGGCGGCCCGCAAGAAATTGTTCCAGGTCATGGTGCGGTAGATGAAGAAGGTCAGCAGGATCGTGTAGGTGACCGCGACGGCTGCGGATTCAGTTGCAGTGAAGACACCGGACAGGATGCCCGCCAGGATGATGCCGACGATCAGGAGGCCGGGCAGGGCGGCCGCGAACGAGCGGACCACCTCGGCCCAGCCCGGGAATTTACCGGCCGGATAGCCTCGCTTCACCGCGACGGCGTAAGCGGCAACCAGCATGCACGCCATCAGCACGAGCGCTGGCAAGATGCCAGCGGCGATCAGCGCGCCGATCGATACCTTGCCGCCGGCGGCCAGGGCATAGATGATCATGTTGTGGCTGGTCGGCATCAGCGCTCCGACCAGCGAGGCGTGGGTGGTGACGTTGACGGCGTAGTCGGTATCGAAACCTTCCTTTTTCATCATCGGGATCATCACCGCCCCCATCGCCGACACGTCGGCCACCGGCGAGCCGGATACGCCGCCGAACAGCGTGCAGGCGACCACGTTCGACATGCCGAGCCCGCCGCGGATATGTCCGACGAGGTTCTTGGCGAGCTGCACGATCTTGTCGGCGACGCCGCCATGCAGCATCAGCTCTCCGCTGAAGACGAAGAACGGTATGGCGAGGAAGGAGAAGATGTTCATCCCCGACATCATCTGCTGGAAGATGACGGCAACCGGCAGGCCTTCATACAGGATGGTACAAATCGCCGAGAGGCCGATCGCGAAGGCGACCGGTACGCCAAGGATGAGGAAGCCGAAGAAGGTGGCGCCGAGAATGATCAGTTCCATGAGGGGACGACCTCTTCGCCGCGCAGGAGAGCAATGATGTGCTCGATTGAAAAGGATACGATCAAGACGCCGGAGGCGATCAGCGGTATGTAGCGAACGACCTCGGGAAGGCCGAGATTGGGGATCTTCACGGTTCCGACCGACGCCCCGAGGATCCAGCCGTTGTAGACCATCGCAATGCCGAACACGGCCACCAGAACGTGGATCACAAGCTCGATCTTCTCTCGCAAATGATCCGGAAGCATCACCAGCAAACTGTCCATGCCGATGTGCCCGGCATCGCGCACGCCGACGGCGGCGCCGATCAGCGTGACATACAGGATCAGAACCAGCGCAAGGTTCTCCGTCCAGGTCGGACTGGAATTGAGCACGTAACGTCCGAACACCTGGTAGAACACGATGGTGACGATGACGAGCAGGCCGCTCACGGACAGGTACATGCCCACGCGAGCGATGACGGCATTGATCCGTGACAGCAAGCCGGTCGACGGGCGTCCGGCTACTGCTTCGTGGTTTGCGACGTGTGGGTCTGTCATCCGCGTCTCCTTGCGAGGGTCCGGTGCCGCCGGTCGGCGACGCCGGCCCCGACGCTACGTTCTTATTTCGTGTCCTGGATACGCTTGACGAGGCTCTGCAGCTTCTCGTCACCGGCGAACTTCGCGTAGACCGGCTTCATCGCATCGACGAATTCCTGCTTGTTGGCGATCGTAACGACCTGAACGCCGGCCGCCTCGACGGTCTTGCGGGAAGCCTGCTCACGCTCGTCCCAGAGCTTGCGCATGACGGGCACCGATTCCTTGGCCGCCTTGCGGATCATCGCCTGATCCTCCTTGCTCAGCGTGTCCCAGACCTTCTTGGACATCACGAGAACTTCGGGCGCCAGGGAGTGCTCAGTGACGTTGTAGAACTTGGCTGCCTCGAAATGGCGCGACGACTCGTAGGAGGGCCAGTTGTTCTCGGCAGCGTCCACCAGACCGGTCTTGAGAGCGGTATAGACCTCGCCATACGGCATCGGCGTCGGGTTGGCCCCGAGGCTCTGGATCATGCCGACCCACAGGTCGGATTGCTGGACGCGAATCTTCAGGCCCTTGAGGTCCGCGAGCGACTTGATCGGTGCCTTGACCGTGTAAATGGACCGGGCGCCGCTGTCGTAATAGGCAAGGCCGACCAATCCCGCAGGCTCCATGGCCGCCAGGATCTCATCGCCGATCGGCCCGTCAAGGACCGTGCGCATGTGCTGCGTGTCCCGGAAGACGAAAGGCAGGCACAGCGCGATGGTTTCCGGCACGAAGTTGTTCAACGGCGATGCGTTGATCCGCATCATGTCGAGTGCGCCGATCTTGAGCTGCTCGATCGTGTCCTTCTCGGAGCCCAGGGCTCCGTTGGGAAACACCTTCACACCGAGCTTGCCGCCGCTCGCCGTCGCGAGCTGCTTGCCCATGAACTTGACGGCCTCGACGGTCGGATAGTCAGCGGGGTGTACGTCGGCGGAGCGGAAATCGCGTGCGGTCGCCAAGGGCGCTGAGACCGCCAGCACAGCGGCTGCGATAATGCCGGTTAGTGTCTTCATCTGGGCTTTCCTCCTGAGTTGATTATGTCGTCGTTGGGCAGGTGCTGCGGGCCGCCTTGGGTCGCTCCACTTCAGGTGTGAAGTCAAGCGCCACAACCGCACCACCTTGGTAGGATTGTGCGAGGGAGTCGAGCGGATTCGGCTGCTTGAAGATCTCCGCCGCGAAGTCCTCGGCCTTGGCGCGAAGGTCGCCGTTCATGACGTCGTCGCCCTCGTGCTGCGGCACGATTGAAGGCTTCCAGCCGGCGAGGACCCCGCGCGGCAAGCGCCGGCCCCCCTGCAATCGCGCCTCGCCCTGGCCAATGCCGGATGCGAGGTTACGATGCTCGTTGCATCCATGGATGTTCCTCTCATTTTATGCTCGACCGCTATTGGCTGCGGCTTGGAGGTTCGGACGAGACGGTCGCCCATCCCTGTGCGAACGCGCTGCATCAGCGCGATGTCGCCAATGTCGTCCCTAGGGCGGGCGGCATTCTGAGTCCAAGCCAAATCCGGCATCGATCAATGCAAGAGTTGCATTGATCGATCACGCGGGCTCCGCAGGCGCAATCGGCGGATCGTCCCTTTTTTCCGAAGCTATCTGGCCGCTGCGGGGCGCGATGCTTTTTGTGCTGACGCTCGTGATCTGCCTGCCGGAGGTCCCGCTCTAGCTGCCGCGCGCGGTGTTGCGGTGACGCTCGGCGCACCGGCGCGTCACTTGACGTCGCCGATGCAGCCCACTCAAGATGCTTCGAAACAGAGCGGAACATCCCGAGAGAAATGCCATGCCGCGCAAGCTGATCGATATTTCCGTGCCGTTGCAGAACGACGTGCCGGCCGATCCCCCGGGCAATCACCCGACGATCCAGTACATCGATCACCAGCAGGGCCTGCCGCGCATGCTGCAGTTCTTCGACGGCCTCAAGGCGGAGGATCTGCCGGACGGTCAGGGCTGGGCCGTCGAGCAGGTCTCGCTGTCCACGCATAACGGCACGCATCTCGATGCGCCCTGGCACTTCCATCCGACCATGAACCGGGGCGAGCGGTCATGGACCATCGACGAGGTGCCGCTCGAGTGGTGCCTCCGACCCGGCGTGAAGCTCGATTTCCGGCATCTGCCCGACGGTTACGTGGCCACCGCGGAAGACGTCGAGAACGAGCTCAAGCGCATCGGTCACACGCTCTCTCCGCTGGAAATCGTCGTCGTCAACACCAGCGCCGGCGCCAAGTTCGGCCAGGCGGATTACGTGAATTCCGGCTGCGGCATGGGCTATGAGGCCACCATGTACCTGCTCGAACGCGGCGTCCGGCTGACCGGAACCGACGGCTGGAGCTGGGACGCGCCGTTCGTCTACACAGCCCAAAAATATGCGGAAACCAAGGATGCCCGTCTGATCTGGGAGGGCCACAAGGCCGGACGGCACATCGGTTATTGCCATCTCGAGAAGCTGCACAATCTCGACAAGCTGCCCTCGACCGGGTTCACAATCTCGTGCTTTCCGGTGAAGATCGAACGGGCTTCGGCGGGCTGGACCCGCGCGGTCGCCATCATCGACGGCTAGGTCGGTGCCGTCACTCGCCGTCGAGGCCGCTCTCGGCGAGCTCGCGCAGCGCATCGGTATCCAGCACGACGATCGCGCCATGCTCGAGGCGAACCCAATTGCGTCCGGCCCAGGCGCGCAATTGCTTGTTGATGCTCTCGCGCGTCATCCCCACCATCTCGCTGATCTCCTGCTGCGTGATGGCGAGCGTGCCGCTGCCGGAATCGAGCTTGCGTTCTTCGGTGAGACCGAGCAACGCGCTTGCGAGCCGGCCCGGCAGGTTCTGCAGGATCACCTGCTCGACCTGCTGGCTGGTCCAGCGCAGGCGCGCGCAGAGCAGCTCGATGAATTTCATCGCGAGCGCCGGCTGGCTCTTGACAAAGGGCAGGAAGTCCCGGCGATCGATGACGTAGAGCTCGCAATTGGTGTTGGCGGTAGCATCCGCCGAACGCGGCGCGCCGTCGAGGACCGCGATCTCGCCAAAAATCTCCCCAGGGCCGATCAGATTGAGAATGGCATTCCGCCCATCAGGCGAGGAGGAGGAAATCTTCACTGTCCCCGAGATCACCGCGAACAGATTGTTGCCCGGGTCGCCCTTCGCGGCAATCGTCGCGCCGCGCTTCACTGTCGTGTGCTTGGCATAGCGGCAGAGCTGATCGAGCGCCTCCGGCTCCAGATCCGCGAAGATCGGGTGCTTGCGCAGGACCGATAATTTGTTACCCGACGACTGTCGGGGGTCGCCGGTCTTGTCCTGAGGCACGCCGCGGGCTCCTAAGACTGCGAGGCACTGGGTTCCTGCGTAGTCAACCCCGCCCGGCTTTTCAACCGGAAAGCATGCACATGATTTGAGGCAAATGCCGCGAAAATGCCGTGGACGGCCAAAACTGACATCCGCAGGGTGCGCCAATGCATTCCAATCGATGCAGAGTTGCAGGCGCCACAGAAGAATGGGACGGCCCGACTTCAGGCAGCCGCCAGAGCCTCGGCCCGTGCGGCGTCGAGCAGGCTGATGCCGCCCGGGATGATCTCGATCACGCCGAGGCGCTCGAGCTTCGTGAAGGTGCGGCTGACGGTTTCGATGGTGAGACCGAGATAGTCGGCGATGTCTTGCCGGCTCATCGGTAGCGAAACCGAATCTATCGACCCCTTGAGCTCGATCAGCCGCTCACGCCAGCCGAGGAAAAAGCTGGCGACTTTTTCGTCCGCCGAGCGGCGACCGAGCAGGACCATGTGGTCGCGCGCCTGGCTCAATTCGCGGACCGCCAGTTCGTTGATTCGCCGTAAGAGGTGCGGCCGGTCCTCAATGAACCGGCCTAAAGGCGCCTTCGCGAACTGGCAGACGGTGACTGCGCCGATCGCATCGGCCGAAAAGTTGTGGCGCCCGGAAACGTTCATCCCCAGGAAATCGCCGGGCAATGCAAAGCCGACGATCTGCCGGCGGCCATCCGGCAACAGCTTGTACAGCCGCATGACGCCGCCGAGCACGTTGTAGAATGACGTAGTGATGTCCTCCTCGGAGAAGACGGTTTGGCCTGCGATAAAATGGACGCGGCGTCCCAGGTGCTCGAGCTCCCGGAGTTCGGCCGCGTCCAATGACGAGCAGACTGCGAATTCGCGGACCGCACAATCGCTGCAGGAATGCCCGTTCGGCTCAATCGTGACCAAGGAAGCCTTCATCCACCGCTCCAAGCGCCGGCCGCCGCCCGCATCAAGCCGAGTCCGCCGCACGGCCTGCATTTTACTGCACCGTGACAGAGGCAGTTGACGCAGATCAATTTCGGCGGACATGGCCGCCTTGTTCTGCTGGAGACGCGGGAACGACCGGCCCGAGAGTTAGACGGCCTGTACCGTCCAACCGACCAGCTCCTTTGCGATGCGGCCGAAGGCGGCGTCGAATGCCGCGACTGCGGCGGTCGGCTCGATCTTGTCGAGTTTCTCGCTCGCTTCCACAAGCCGCGAAGCGATCACCTTGCCGTTCTTGTCGACAATCCTCACCGACAGTCCGATTTCGGCTCGCGGCTCGCCTTCCGCGGCAATGCGGAAGCGCCTGATATCGATCAAGAGCTGATAGTCCGCCTGACCCAGGTCGGTCGTGCGCAACGGGGCGTGGGCGATGTCGAGGTTCTCGAAACTGTCGATCAGGCGCGCCTGCACCAGCTTTGGAATGCTGTCGGCCCACAGGAACTCGGCAAAGCCCGGGATGTCCGGAACCGGCGAGAACAGCATCCGTTGCGTCTGGAGCATTGCAACCGCGGTCGGCTCGGGAATTGCCAATGACGCGGAAAGCGCCTTGCCGACCGGCCCGAGGTCCTGCGGTGCCCGCAGGTCATAGGTTATCTTCTGCGCAGGCGCTCCACCGCCCGTCATCTTCTCGAGTCCCGCAACGATGCCGTCGAGCTTGCCGGCGTTGCGCGCGAGCCCGTCCGAGAACGTCTTGAAATTGGCGATCGTATCCTTCAGCGGACCGGCGTTGTCCTCCAGTACGGAATCGACCCGCCGCAGCGCATCGCGCGCCGCCTGCGTCATGCTCTGGCCGGCCCCGGCCTCGGCGATCAAGATCAACGGCTCGCCCGGTCTGGCAGCGATCGTGCCGCCTTCCAGAGCCACCACCGGTACGCCGGTCAACCCTTGGAAATCGAGCCCGACCTTGGTGTCGGCGCGCACGGGAGTCGCAGACGCAACCGAAATCGTCGCACTGACGAAGCGCGGATTGTCCGGCGCGAGACCAAGCTCGGTGACCTCGCCGACGCGGATGCCATTGAACAACACGCCGGCGCCGACCAGCAGTCCCGGTACCGGCCCCTGAAACTGCACGCGATAGGTCGCGCGCGGCCCGATGCCGCCCGTATTGTTCAGCCAATAGACGAAGCCAAAGACCACGAGGATCGCGGCCAGGACGAAGGCGCCGATCAGCACATAGGGAGCGCGGGTTTCCATGTCTCATCTCATGTGGGGTTGCAGCATCTGGGAACGCTTGCCGTGAAAATAGGCCCTCACCCAGGGATGCTCTGATTGAAGAAGTTCGCGCATGGGACCGATCGCCACGATCTTGCCGTCGGCCAGCGCCGCGACGCGGTCGCAGACCGTGGTCAAGCTTGCGAGATCATGGGTCACCATGAACACGGTGAGCCCCAGGGTCTTCTGCAATGTCTTGATCAGGGCGTCGAAATCACCGGCAGCGATCGGATCGAGGCCGGAGGTCGGCTCGTCCAGGAACAGGATCGGCGGATCGAGAGCGAGGGCGCGGGCCAATGCCACCCGCTTGGTCATGCCGCCGGACAGCTCGGACGGATATTTTTCGGCATCCTCTGCTCTCAGCCCAACCATCTCGAGCTTGGCGATCGCCATCTCGTCCATCAGCTCCTGGGAGAGGGCGAGGTTCTCGCGCAGCGGAAACTGGAGATTCTGCCGGACCGTCAGCGAGGAGAACAGTGCGCCCTGCTGGAACAGGATGCCCCATTTTCCGGCAGCGTCCTGCGCGCTGCGGTCGTGCGCACTGCCGATCGGCTGTCCCATGACTTCGATGGTGCCGCCTCGCCGCGGGACGAGCCCGATGACGGTCCGCATCAGGACCGACTTGCCGCCGCCGGAGGCACCGACCAGGCCAAGGATTTCCCCGCCGCAGACTTCAAGCGAGAGGTGATCGAGCACAATCTGCCGGCCGAAGCCGACCACGAGGTCGCTGACGCGAATTGCGAACGCTTGTGCCACCCCCGACATGGTCACATCCCGATCGAGGCAAAGAAGATCGCGAACAGGCCGTCGAGCACGATCACCAGAAAGATCGACTTCACCACCGAGGTCGTCGTTTGCCGACCGAGCGATTCGGCGCTGCCTTTCACGCGCAATCCCTCGCTGCAGGCGACGATCCCGATCACCAGCGCCATGAACGGCGCCTTCAGGATGCCGACCTCGAAATGGGTGACGGAAATGGCCTCGTGCAGCCGCGCAACGTAGATCGCCGGGCCCATGTCGCCGTAGAACTGCGCGACCAGGCCGCCGCCATAGAGCGCGGCGATCGAGCCGATGAAGGCAAGGATCGGAAGCGCGATGACCAAGGCAGCCACCCGCGGCAGGATGAGGACGTCGACCGGATCGAGCCCCATGGTCGAGAGCGCATCAATCTCCTCGCGCATCTTCATCGAGCCGAGCTCGGCGGTATAGGCGCTCCCCGAGCGACCGGCGACCATGATGGCGACGATCAGCACACCCAGCTCGCGCAGCACCAGGATGCCGACCATGTCGACCGTGTGGGACTCCGCGCCGAACCTACGGAAATGGAAAAACCCCTGCTGCGCGATGATCGCGCCGATCAGGAAGGTGATCAGCACGACGATCGGAATCGCCTGCCAGCCGATCCGATAGAGCTGATAGACCAGCGACGTCAGCCGCAGCGACCGCGGCCGGCGCGACACCCCTATCAGAGACATGAACAGTGCGCCGAGCATCTGAAGGAAGATCGTGATGTCTTCCCGCGCCTCGACCGTGGACTTGCCGAGATCGTGCAGCCCGTGCAGAACCGGGTTGGGCATAGGTGCCGGCAGTGGATTGTGTCGGTTGACCTGACGCACCTCGTCCATCAGGCCGGCGAAATTGTCGGCTATTCCGACCACCTCGGCCGATCGGCTGGAGGATGCCGCCCTACGCGACAGTTTCTCCAGAAGCCAGGCGCCGAGCGTGTCGAGCTCGCTGACACCTGCCATATCGAGCGTCACGGACTTCGATCTATCGACAGCCGCCCAGACCGATCGGGAAAGCGCGTCAAGCTTCGGAGCATTGGCGGCGATCCACGGCCCTTCCGGCCGCAGCTCGAGCAGATCGCCGGACGGTGTTGCCAGCAGCAGTGGTTCCGAATTCACACCTTTATCCTCATAGGATCGACTCCGGTCATTTTGGATTTCTAGGTCGCCGCGACATACCTGGATTGACCTGCCTCAAAGCAGGGCCCGAGAAAGCTCGCTTGACGCAAATCAACGGCCATCGAGCCGGTTCGCATAGGCTTCTTTCATTCAATGGAGGCCGCCAATGTTCGACACCGGCAGCATGAACGACGAACTGAACGCGATGAAGATCGATGTTTCGCGCCTGCTGAACATGGCCGGCGAGCAGATGTTCAACGCGTCGGAAGACCGTGCCGAAGCCTTGGCCGAACAGATCAAGGCCGCGCTGACCGAACTTGGCGAGACCGTGAGTGAGGAGCAAGAGCAGCTCCGTGGCCTCCTCGCAGAGCGTCCGGTGGCGTCGCTCGCTTCGGCCTTCGCACTCGGCGTGGTCGTCGGCTTCATGCTCAGGAGGCACTAGGTGGGTACGGAAAACATCATCAAGCACCTGCGCGTGCTCTGGCGTACCGACAGGATCATCGCCGACATCAGACTACGGCACCTCCTGATCGGGCTGGGCTTGCGCGCCTTCGCGGCGCTGATCGCCACCTTCGGTCTGCTGATGCTCGAATTTTCGGCCTATTTCGCCCTGGTCCAGATCTGGAGCGCAATCGTCGCGGCGGCCATTCTCGGCGCGATCAATTTTGCCATTGCGGCGGTCCTTTTCGTCGTCGCAGCGCGTCCGTTGTCAGGACGCGAGATCGAACTCGCGAATGATATCCATGACGCGGCGATTGAAGCGATTCAGCTCGAGGCGCGCGCGCTCCACGCTCAGGTAACGGGCGCGGTCCACCACCCGCTGAGCGGCCTGCTGCCGATTCTGACGCCGTTGGTGGCCATGGTCATCAAGAGCCTGCGGAAGGCGCCTGTTGCGCCTTCGTAGCGAACGGCGCACACTGACCCCACATCCGGCGAAGCCCGCTGGAGGATGCATTGCCGTAACGGGAATGCGACATGTACGCGATGGTTCTCTCCGCGCGCGGCGCGCCATTGATGTTCCAGGAACGACCCGACCCGGTCCCCGGCTCCGGCGAGGTTCGCGTCAAGGTCAGCGCGTGCGGCGTGTGCAGGACCGATCTCCACGTGGTGGATGGCGAGCTTTCGGACATTCCCTATCCCATCATCCCGGGGCACGAGGTCGTCGGCCGAATCGATGCGGTCGGCGCAGGTGTCGGCGAGCTGAGACCAGGCATGCGTGTAGGTGTTCCCTGGCTCGGCTTCACCTGCGGCGAATGTTTTTATTGCCGCACGGACCAGGAAAATCTCTGCGATCGCCCCAAATTCACCGGCTACACGCGCGACGGCGGCTTTGCCAGCCACCTCGTCGCCGATGCCCGATATTGCTTTTCGCTCGGCGAGCACGGCGAGGACGCAGCCCTTTCGCCTCTGCTCTGCGCCGGCCTGATCGGCTGGCGATCCCTGGTGATGGCCGGCGATGGCAAAACGCTCGGCATTTATGGCTTTGGCGCGGCCGGCCATATCGTGGCACAGGTGGCCCACGCACAGGGACGGAAAGTTTACGCCTTCACCCGTGACGGCGACCAGGAAGCACAGCAACTTGCGCTTTCGCTCGGCGCAGATTGGGCCGGCGCTTCAGAGGACATCCCGCCGACGGAGCTCGATGCCGCCATCATATATGCGCCGGTCGGAGCGCTGGTGCCGTCCGCCCTGCGCTCGGTGCGCAAGGGCGGGCGCGTTGTGTGCGCCGGCATTCACATGTCCGACATTCCGGGCTTCCCCTATCATATTCTTTGGGGTGAGCGGCAGATCGTATCGGTTGCAAACCTCACCCGAAAGGATGGCATCGACTTCCTCGCCGCCGCGGCAAAGCTCGATATCCAGACACACACGACGGTATTCCCGCTCGCCGAGGCCAATGAAGCGCTCGCCCGTCTGAGGGAAGGCAAGCTCGTTGGAGCAGCCGTGTTGCGTCCATGACCGCCGCATCTACTGCTCGAGCACGTAACAGCCCGGCGCGTCATCAAAAGGAGCGCTCTTCTTGTTCCGATATCAGGCCGCGTCTTCGGCCTCCACAACCGACATCCGATGCACCGAAGCCTGTTTTGACGTGCATCAAGCCTCTCGAAGATCGCATGTGCTGATTAGGCAGCGAGATCAGGTCGAGAGGTACGCGTGTTCAGCGATCTACTGGTACACATCCCCACAGAGCGGTCACCACGGCCCGCCATCGACGCGTCCATTTCTATGGCGATGAGCGCCCGCGCGCACCTGGACGCGCTTGCGACCGGGTAAGCGTCGGCAAATGTACCTTTTGTGGCGGAGGGCGGCGCGGCCGTCGCATCGTCGCTGCAGTTCGAGTACGAACGCGCACTGGAACGAGCGGACGCAGCGCTGCACGTTTTCGAGAGCGAGGCAAGCAACGCCCAGATCCGGTATGGACAATGCGGACCGTCCCCCGTCCTGATACCGCACTGATGGAGCACGACGTGAGGACATTTCTTCGAACGGAACGCGGCATCGCAGGCAGCATCGTCGTGGCGGCTTTGCTTCTCTCCCCGGGCCCAAGTACAGCTTCGAACGTCGAGCAAGGGCGGCGTCTTGCGCTGCTGTATTGTGCAAAGTGTCACTCGATCGACAAAGTCAGCCCCAGTCCTCTCAAGATCGCTCCTCCGTTCCGTACGTTGCACGAGCGATATCCGGTCGAGCAACTGCAGGAGGCTCTCGCCGAGGGCATCGTCACGGGGCACCCGGCCATGCCGGAATTCCGCTTCGACGCTGACCAGGTTGGCGATTTCATCGCGTTCCTGAAGACTTTGGAGAAATGAGGCTTGTAACGCACGGCACCCGCAGCGCTTGCGCCCCGGCGACCTCGGGCGAAGCAGGCTCCTGACCGCAAGGCCCTGCTTAGAGCTTCAGCCTGACGTCGCAGACGTCCGGTTCAGTCGGATCCGGTTTTACCTCGAAACCGAGCTGGCGGCACATTTCGAGCATCACGGTGTTCTCCTGGAGCACATCGCCCGATATTGTCTTCAGGCCCTCCGACTTCGCGTATTCGATGATCAACTGCATGAGGCCCCATCCAAGTCCCCTGCCCTTGAGGTCGGACCGCAGCAGAATGGCGTATTCGCCGGTCTCGTAGATCGAGTCCGAATGGATCCGGACCACACCAACCATCTCGTGGGTGGCCTCATCGAACGCAATGAATGCCATCGCGCGGGCATAGTCGAGCTGGGTCAGGCGCGCGATGAACTCATGGGTAAACTCCTTCATCGGCGCAAAGAAGCGTAGACGCAGATCGTTCGGCGTCACGTGACGCAGAAATTCGTGAATCGCCGGCTCGTCCTCGGGACGCAGCGGCCGCGCGAAGATTCGCCAGCCGTCCTTGAGCGAAAGATGGCGCTCCCATTGCGACGGATAGGCGCGAACGGCGAAATTGGCTGGACCCGACCCGGCGAATTTGCGCTGCGGAAGTCCCACGACGACGCGAGCGTCGACCGCCGTCACGCCGGCTTCGTCCGCCAGCAGCGGATTGATGTCGAATTCGCGGATCTCGGGAATGTCGGCGGCCATCTGCGCCAGCTTGACCAGCACCATGGCGACGGCGTCCTGCTTGACGGCAGGTACGTCACGGTAGGCCCGGAGCAACCGCGAGACCCGCGTGCGCTCGATCAAATCGTTGGCGAGTTTCAGGTCGAGCGGCGGCAGCGCGAGCGCCCTGTCGTTGATGATCTCCACCGCCGTCCCGCCGCGGCCGAAGACGACGACGGTGCCGAAGGTCGGATCGTCGGCAAGACCAAGGATCAGCTCGCGCGCCTTCGCCTTGACGACCATCGCCTGCACAATGACGCCGGAGATGCGTGCGTCCGGACGTAGCTTCCTTGCCCGGGCGAGAATATCGGCCGCGGCCACGCGCACGGCGTCGAGCGTGGTCAGGTTGAGCACGACACCGCCGACATCGGACTTGTGCGCGATATCGCGCGACATGATCTTGAGTACGACGGTGGCACCTTTCGCGAACATCTCGCTCGCATAAGCGACGGCCTCGTCGACGTCGGCGGCCGCATAAGTCGGCACCATCGCGATGTCGTAGGCTTCGAGCAGGCGCCTGATCTCGACAGGCTCGAGCCATTTGCGGCCGTCAGCGATCGCACCTGTAACAATCTGCCTGGCCGCTTCGACATCCGGAACGAACCTATCCGGCATCGCCGGCGGAATCTGGCTCAATTCCTCTACCACCTCGTGGTGCCGGACCAGATGCATGAAGCCGCGCACCGCATCGTCTTCGGTCGGATAGTTCGGAATGCCGGCGCCGCTGAGCGTTTCGATGATATTCTGATTGGCGCCGACCCAGGCAGCAAGCACCGGCTTCGCCCAGCTTCGATGCTGCGTGCGATATGTCCTGACGTGCTCGGTGACCGTCGCGGCGATATCGGCGGCCGACGCGATCGCGGTCTGCACGTTGAGGACCAGGACTGCATCGTTATCGGGATCGGCGAGCAACACCTCCAGCGCTGCCGCATAGCGCGCCGCATCGGCATCGCCCACGATATCGACGGGATTTGCACCCGACCAGGTCGGCGGCAACACCGCGTCGAGATTGCGTCGCATCTCCGCCGTCATGGGTGCGGGAATTCCGCCAAGCTCCACCAGCCGGTCGACGGCCAGGACGCCGATGCCGCCGCCATTGGTCAGGATGGCGAGGCGCTTTCCTGTCGGCGATTCGACGCGTCCGAGCGTTTCGGCACAATCGAACAACTCGCGCAGATCGGAGACACGGAGGACACCAGCGCGGCGGAACGCCGCGTCGTAGACCGCGTCCGCGCCGGCCAGCGCGCCGGTATGCGTGGCCGCCGCCTTCGCGCCCTGCGCCATGCGGCCAGACTTCACCACGACCACCGGTTTCACGCGCGCCGCGGCGCGTGCCGCCGACATGAATTTGCGGGCGTCCTTAATGGCCTCGATATAGAGCAGGATCGCACGCGTCTTGTGATCGAGCGCAAAATGGTCGAGCAGATCGGCAATGTCGACGTCGATCTGGTCGCCGATCGAGACGATGCCGGAGAAGCCGACGCCGCGCTGGGCGGCCCAATCGACCATGCCGGCCGCAATTGCGCCCGACTGCGAGATCAGCGCGAGATTGCCGGCGCCCGGCATGTGCGCGGCGAAACTGGCATTGAGGCTCACACCCGGCATCATGATGCCCAGGCAATTGGGCCCGATCAGCCGCATGCTATGTTTCCTGGCCGCCGTGATCGTCCCATCTTGCAAAGACCCCGGTCCGTGGCCGAGCCCGGCCGATACGATCAGGGCGCCTGCCGAACCGAGACGGCCGGCCTGACCGACGATAGCGGGAACGTTGCTCGCCGGCGCGGTGATCACGACGAGCTCGGGGACGAACGGCAATTTGGCGAGGCTGTCCACTGCGGCGACGCCGTCGATCTCCGCGTAGCGCGGGTTCACCAGGCCGAACTGGCCCTTGAACTGTCCTTTGCCAATGTTCTCCAGGACGGCGCGTCCGACGGACGCCCGACGGGGGCTCGCTCCGACGAGCGCTACGGAGCGCGGCGACAACAGATTTTTCAGGCGATAGGTCGACATGAAACGCGTCCGATCGGGCGGCTGGTTCCGAAGATTTAAGATCCGGCTCGGATATCGGTCGAGCGATTAGTGCGACATCATAACCCAGCACGGTGGCTGGCCAATGACGGTCTTGGTAACGCCGCCCCAGACGATTTCGTTCAGTCGCGAATGATGGTAGGCGCCCATGACGATGGCGTCGATTTCATGGGAATCCGCCCAGCTTCCGAGCACCTTGCCGATCGAGCTGCCGCCGGCGTTCACCGTCTCGAAGGATGCATATACCCCGTGCTCCTGAAGGTGGTCGACAAGATCCATTCCAGATTGCGTGATCGTCTCGGTCTTCTCGTCCGCCACCGTGATGATGCGGACCGAGGCGGCGGCCTGAAGGAACTGCAGCGCATCACCGACCGCGCGCGCCGCACGCGCGGAGTGATCCCAGGCGATCATGACGTTCTCGAAATCCACACGCAGCTCGGTGACGAGATGTTCCGGGCAGAGCAGGAGCGGCCGGCCGGATTCGAACAGGAACGTCTCGATGATGGTCTCCGTTCGACTGTCGTGAGGCTTCACTGGAACCAGCGAGAGATCGCTGAAACGGGCGTATTCCGCCAGGGTCGGTGCGATCTCCTCCGCCGGTACCTTGCCCGACTGGCTTTGCGCGCGGATGCCCGCGCGTGAAGCGGCATTGTTGAACGCATTCAGGAGTTGCTGCATGTCCCCGATGTCCCGCCCTGAGCCGGACTCAGCGGCGGCCCCCGCAACATCTGGGACCGCTTTCGGCCGCACGAAAACATCGTCCTCCAGCGCAAGCGCGGTGATCCTGGCGCCGAGATCGGCGGCAACGGCTACGCATTTTTCGATCGCGGCAAGCGTCGGCTCGCGCGGCTGACCGACAAGCGGCAGAAACACATCCTTGATGGGCATCGGAATTCTCCTCGGCTGCCAGGATAGGCCGCCTTCCAGGCGGGCGCTTGATCCTCGTCAAGACGGGAACACCGTTCGATCAAGCGACGACAGCGCTTGAAGAAAGTCAAGGACTCGCGCCACCGCCATTCTACGGTTACCCTGATCGGAGCTGCATCAGGCCCGAGGTGCGGATTCGCCTGCTGGGGTCCAGAGAAAGCCAGCGGCTCCCGATCCGGGTGAGTGATTGTACCTGCACAAGCCACCCTCAATGATGGACAACGCCGCGACCCAGGAACGAATCTTTGCAGCGCTCAGCGATCCTGCCACGCATCCCGGCGCAATGAGGATCGATACGCATGCTGCTTCGGTCTTTCTTGAAGGAACGCGCGCGCTGAAGATCAAGCGGGCTGTCCTCTTTCCGTTTCTCGATTACTCCACGCTCGAAAGGCGAAAGGCGGCGTGCGAGGAGGAGATCAGGATCAACCGGCCCCTGGCGCCGCAAATCTATCAGCGCGTCGTGGCGCTCACGGAGGGACCGGACGGCACGGTGGAGGTCGGAGGGCGTGGCAAGCCTATCGAGTATGCGGTGGAGATGTTCCGCTTCGACGAAAGCCGAACGCTCGATCATCTGGCCAAGGCCGGGCCGCTCGACGCGGACCTCGCGTCGGCGATCGCGGACGCCATCGCTCGTTCGCACGCGATCGCGACGCCTGCGGACGGCAACGCATGGGTCTCCTCGATCCCGGCACTCATCGAGGGAAACACCGCTGGCCTGCGAAATGGAAACCATCTTGCGGCGGCCGAGATCGAGCAACTTGGCAGAGCCTCGGACGAGGCATTTGATCGTATCCGTGTCCTGCTGGGTGAACGTGGCCGTCAAGGCTTCGTGCGCCGCTGCCACGGTGACCTGCATCTTGCCAATATCGTGCTGATCGAACAGCAACCCGTGCTGTTCGATGCCGTCGAATTCGACGCCGCACTCGCAACTGTCGACGTGCTCTACGACCTTGCATTCACGCTGATGGATCTGTTGCGCCACGACCAGCCGCTCGCAGCCAATGCTGTCCTCAATCAATATCTCGCCACAACGCCGCTCGAACATCTCGATGCGCTTCGCGCTCTCCCGCTATTCATGTCAATTCGGGCCGCGATCCGCGCCCAGGTGGCGCTGGCGCGGCTGAATCGGCCTCATTCTGATCGTCCGGGCATTCTCGACGACGCAAGCCGCTATTTCGGCCTGGCCCAGGCACTGATCAATCCTCCAGCGCCTCGTCTGATTGCGGTCGGCGGATTGTCGGGTACCGGGAAGTCGGTGCTGGCCCGTGCGCTCGCGCCGGCCGTGACGCCAGAACCGGGAGCCGTCGTGCTGCGCAGCGACGTCATTCGCAAGCGGCTGTTCGGGGTCAAGGACGCGGACCGCCTGCCGCCATCCACATATCAGCCCGATGTCACGGCGCGGGTTTACGAGACGTTGGCCCAACACGCCCGCCGCGTGCTGAAGCAGGGCCATTCCGCAATTGTCGATGCGGTCTTTGCACGCGAATCCGAGCGCGATGAAGTCGCAGCGCTTGCCCGGGAATGCAATGTCCCCCTGGCCGGACTATTCCTTGTTGCGGACCTCGCGACGCGGCAGGCTCGAATCGGCAGCCGACAGCGGGATGCGTCCGACGCCACGCAAGAGGTTGCCGCGCTGCAAGAGCACTATAATATCGGCCATGTTGGTTGGGCGTGCATCGATGCATCCGGGACACCTGAGCAGACGCTCCAGCGCTGCCGGAGGGCGATCGCCGAGGGCAGGTAAGGCAATCTGATTGGCGCGGGCAAGCACGGCGCGATCCACCACGAGTTCGACGGCGACCGCTGGCACCAGGCCGGCGGCGAAGCGCAATGCCCTGCCCGGTCGTCTCAGCCCCGGCATGGCCTGCGACACGGCCTTTCGGATCATCGCGCGCCGACACCTCGACGCCGTCCTCGCCCAGCATGACGCCACCTGCCGCGGCGATCCTGATGCGCTGCATCAGATACGAATCGCGCTGACGCACTTGCGGACCGCTATTCGCTTCTTCTCGCCCATGGTCGATGACACCGTGCGGCCGAACGTCTGGGCCGAGCTGAAATGGCTGAACAGCCAGCTCGGCCTGGTGCGGGACCTCGACGTCGCGATCGAACGCGTGGTGGCGGCCAGCGGCAACGAGCTCGCGCTGATCGCCGAGCTCCAGTCCTGGGATGAAAAGCGCGCCGAGAGCCACCGCCTCTTGGCGCGGGCGCTGCAATCGGCGCGATATCGACGCCTGATCGAGCAAACCTCCGGCTGGATCGAAAGCGGTCCCTGGTCGACCAGGCGGAGCAAGGAGGCCATCAGGCAACGCCGCGGCGCGCTCGCCGATTACGCGGCGGCACAACTCGCGGATTGGGAGAGGGCACTCCTCAAGAAGGCCCGGAGGCTCGGAAAACTTGGCGTGGAGAAGCGGCACAAACTGCGCATTCTCAACAAACGGATGACTTACTCAATCGAGTCGCTGGAGGACCTGTTCACCGAGAGTTCACTCGCGAGGCAGAAGTCGACCGTCAAGCAACTACGCAAGGCGCAACGATCCCTCGGGCAACTAAATGATGACGCAAGGGGTCAGGCCCTGGCTGATTCATTGAACGGAGCGGGATCCGACGGGGGCGTCCGCTTCCTCGATCGCAAGCGGCACAAGCGACTGCTGCGGACCGCCAAGGCCGCGTACCGAAAGCTGGACAAAGACAAACCTTTCCGCCCGTCGGACCTCGCACGCAGTCCCGAAGCCGACGACTAGATCCACCGGGTGCACGAGAGGAGACGCATCAAGCGTTCAACACACTAGGTCAACGGGATCGCTCGACTTCGTTGGTTTGACCTGAGTCAAATCAAGGCCCCGCGCCTGCACTAGACTTAGCACATCGGAATTCGATCAACTTGCGGAGTTCGCCATGCGCGCCCACCAGATCATGAGCCGGCCGGTCATCTCGGTCACGCCCGACACCAGTATCGTCGAGGCAGCGAACATCATGCTGCAACGGCATGTCAGTGGGCTCACGGTGGTCGACGATGCGGGCAAGCTCGTCGGCATCGTATCGGAGGGGGATTTCATTCGCCGCAGCGAGATCGGCACCGGGCGCAAGCGGCGCGGCTTGCTGCGATTCATCCTCGGCTCCGGCAAATCGGCCAGCGATTTCGTTCAGGAGCATGGTCGCAAGATTTCGGAGGTGATGACCGCCTCGCCCGTGACCATCACCGAAGATACTGCGCTTGCAGAAATCGTCGACCTCATGGAGCGGAACAAGGTCAAGCGCCTGCCGGTGGTCCGCGGCGATGAGCTTGTCGGCATCGTGTCTCGCGCCAACCTGTTGCAGGCGGTGGCCAGCCTCGCGCGCGAGGTGCCGGATCCGACCGCGGACGACGATCACATCCGCAACCGGATCATCGAGGCCATGGAGAAGTACGATTGGTGCCCATTCGGTCTGAACGTCATCGTTCGCGACGGCATCGTTCACCTGAGTGGCGTCATTACCGAAGAACGTGCCCGTCAGGCCGCGATAGTTGCTGCCGAGAACGTCGAAGGGGTGAAGAAGGTGCACGACCATCTCTGCTGGGTCGACACCATGTCAGGCATGTATCTGAACTCGCCCGAGGACGATGGCTTAGCCAAGGCTAGCTGAGCGGCCCTGTGCGATCGGCAAGGACTTAGTGCGATCAGCGCGGAATCACGGCCGTCGCCTCGATTTCGACGCGCGCCGCCTTCTCGACGAGGCGGACGACCTGGACCAGCGCCATCGCCGGATAGTGCGCACCAAAGATCGTCCGGTACACCTGTCCCAGTTCCTTCAGGTTCGCGAGATATTCGTCCATGTCGACCACGTACCAAGTCAGGCGCACGAGGTGTTCGGGCCGCGCGCCGGCTTCGGCGAGAATCTCCGCAATGTTGCGCAGGGTCTGGCGCACCTGCGCGACAAAACCGTCCGCCAGACGCTCCTCCGCATCCCAGCCGATCACCCCGCCGGTGACGACGATGCGGCCATCGGCAGCCATGCCGTTGGCATAGCCCTTCGGCATCGGCCAGCCGGAAGGCTGGAGGATCTGCGCCGTTGAACAGGGCTCGTCTTCAGTGGTGGTCGGCAACACCGCAAGCTGCGGACCTTTCGGAGTCGTCACGGACAATCCTCTATCCTTTTCTCATTCTGCCGCGACGCCCGAGGACGCCGCCGCAGCCTGCGCCAGTTGCCGCAAGGCGAAGCGCTTCAACTTGCCGGTCTCGGTTTTCGGCAACTGCGTCACAAACTCGATCGCGCGCGGATACTTGTAGGGCGCAATCTCGCGCTTGACGTGCTCCTGCAACTCGGACGCAAGCTGCGCGTCCGGGGTCACGCCCGGTGCGGCCACGACATACGCCTTCACGATCATTCCCCGCGCCTCGTCGGGCGCGCCAACCACGCCGCACTCCACCACTGCGGGATGCGTGAGCAGCGCCGCTTCGACATCGGTGCCCGCGATGTTGTAGCCGGCCGACACGATCATGTCGTCGGAGCGCGACTGGTACCAGAAGTAACCGTCGCTATCCATCAGATAGGTATCGCCGGTGATGTTCCAGCCGTTCTGGACATATTTGCGCTGGCGCTCGTCGGCGAGATAGCGGCAGCCGGTCGGCCCCCGAACGGCGAGCCGCCCCATCGTGCCGGGCGGCACGTCATTGCCATCGTCATCGACGATCTTCGCCTCATAACCCGGCACCGGTTTTCCGGTCGCACCGGGGCGGATCTCGTCCTCGGTCGCGCTGATGAAGATGTGCAGCAGCTCGGTCGAGCCGATACCGTCCATCAGCTTGATGCCGGTGGCCTTGAACCAGGCATCAAAAGTCGGCTTGGGCAGCGTCTCGCCGGCCGAGACGCATTTCCGCAAGGAGGAAATGTCGTGGCCCGCGAGCTTGCCGAGCATGGCCCGGTAGGCGGTCGGCGCGGTGAAGCACACCGTGGTCTTGTACTTCTCGATCGCCGACAGCACGTCGTCCGGCGTCGTCTTCTCCAGGACCACGAATGATGCGCCGATGTGCATCGGAAACAGCACGCCGCCGAAACCGAACGTGAATGCAAGTGGCGCCGAGCCGATAAAGCGATCCTTCTGCTCGGCGCGCAAAATATTGCGTGCATAACCATCGCAGACCGCCAGCATATCGCGGTGGAAATGCATGGTGCCCTTGGGGTCGCCGGTTGTCCCCGACGTGAAGGCGATCAGGCAGATATCATCCGCAGCGGTGTCGACCGCCTTAAACTCCGGACTTGCATCCGCGATCAACGCCTCGAGCGAGTCCGCCTCGCCGTTTCCCCAATAGACGACGCGCTGGAGACCAGGTGCCGCCGCCCTCGCCTTCTCCATCTCCTCGGAGAGCTTTCCGTCGCAGAGCGCGAGCGCGATGTCCGCCTTCTGGATCGGATATGACAGCTCCTTGGCGCGCAGCAACGGCATGGTCGCCACGACAATGCCGCCAGCCTTGATCACCGCGAGATAGGTCGCGACCATCATGGGATTGTTGGCCGAGCGCAGCAGCACGCGCCCGCCTGTCACCAGACCAAGCTTGTCCACCAGGACATTGGCGATCCGATTCACGAGTTCCTGGAGCTCACGGTAGCTATAGCTGACGATAGGACTGATGACGCACGGCGCCTCGCCATGACCTTGCTCGATCCAGCGATCGAGGAAATAGCCGACGCAGTTCAATCGCGGCGGATAGTGCAGCTCCGGCCGCGCGAAGATGAATTCGGGCCAGAGATCGCGCGGCGGCAGATGTTGCCGCGCAAATGGATCGACGTGAGCCGTTGCAGCATTGCTGTCACACGAGCCCGACACTTGAACCTTGGCGGCGTTGGCCATCGCACGCTCCTTTCAGCATGGAAAGCACCCGGCAGCACTATCTGGAAAACATTTTAGGCTTAAAATAATTTGGCGCAATAGCGGATTTTGGGCGTCCGACGCTTTTTGCCGCGCCAAATTTGGATTGAGGGGTTTGATCGCCCGAGGGTCTAGGCCCGGCGGCGACCGGCCGATTTCTGCGCCGACGCCTTGGTCTTGGCCAGGAGACGCATCAGCTCGCGCACATCCTTCGGCGTGAGATCGGCGAAGAGATCGGCGATCCAGGTCTCGTGCTCCGCGGCCATTCGGCGAAACTCGGCACGGCCGAGCTTGGTGAGCCGGATCACCTGGACGCGGCGATCCGTGTCAGAGGTGCGACGATCGAGATGGCCGGATTCCACGAGACGCTCGACGAGGCCGGTCACGTTGCCATTGGAAACCATCATGCGCTTGGAGACGTCGGATAGTGTCATACCGTCAGGCGCCTTATCGAGTTGCGCCATCAGATCGAACCGCGGCAGTGTGACATCGAACCGCTGCCGGAGCCGGCCGCGGACCTCGCCCTCGATCAGGGTCGTGCAGGTCAACAGCCGCAGCCACAGCCGGAGCTCTTCGGCATGGTCTTCCGGAAGTTCGACGGCCTTGGTCTCGGAATCGAGCATGTTGGTGCGGTCACTGACGGCTGGCATTGGCGCCGGCGCGGATTCACCCATCATTTTGAGCTTCAAATATATTCATGCCGGCCGCAAGTCCAAACCTGCAACAATCAACCGCACGCGAGATTCTTTAGGCTTCAAATAATTGGCGCGCCGCTTGCATGCGCGCTTTCCCGACGAGGCGCACGACCTGGCCTAGCTTGCCGCGGGCGCCATCATCGGCATAAGCTCGGATCCGAGTACGCGGCTTGTAGCGCAAGCCCTATAGTCAGGGGGACAAATCATGAAGAAGCGATCGACATTTGCCGCAATCGCCTTGCTGCTCGGCATCACGGCGAATCCCGCCCTGGCCCAGGAGAAGATCAAGATCGGCGTGATCCTCACGCTGTCGGGTCCGGCCGCGGCGCTCGGCCAGCAGGTCCGCGACGGCTTTGCGCTCGCGGTCAAGGACCTTGGCGGCAAGATGGGCGGCCGCGATGTCGAGGTGATCGTTGCCGACGACGAACTGAAGCCGGATGCGGCCGTTACCAAGGTCAAGGGACTGCTCGAGCGCGACAAGGTCGACTTCGTCGTCGGACCGATCTTCTCCAACATCCTCCAGGCGATCCACCGCCCCGTCACGGAATCGAAGGTGTTCCTGATCAGCCCCAATGCCGGTCCGTCCAGCTACGCCGGCAAGGAGTGCAGCTCTTTCTTCTATGTGACGTCGTACCAGAACGACCAAGTGCACGAGGTCCTTGGCAAGGTCGCCCAGGATCGCGGCTACAAGCGCGTCTATCTGATGGTGCCGAATTATCAGGCCGGCCGCGACTCGGTCGCCGGCTTCAAGCTCGACTACAAGGGCGAGGTCGTCGAGGAATCCTACATGCCGCTCGGCACGCTCGACTTCCAGCCGGAGCTATCCAAGATCTCCTCGCTCAAGCCGGACGCGCTGTTCACCTTCATGCCCGGGGGCATGGGCGTCAATCTCGTCAAGCAGTATCGCCAAGCCGGCCTTGCCGACACCGTTCCGGTGCTGTCGGCATTCACGGTCGACGAGTCGACGCTGCCGGCGCAGCAGGACGCCGCGGTCGGCATGTTCGGCGGCGCGAACTGGGCACCCAATCTCGACAATCCTCAGAATAAGAAGTTCGTCGCCGCCTATGAGGCCGCCTACAATGGCGTGCCCGGCACCTACGCGTTCCAGGCCTATGACGCCGCGATGCTGATCGACAGCGCCGTCAAGGCGGTGAACGGCGACCTCTCCAAGAAGGACGCCGTCGCGGCTGCCTTGAAGAAGGCCGACTTCACCTCGCTGCGCGGCTCATTCAAGTTCAACACCAACGGTTATCCGATCCAGGATTTCTATCTGACCAAGGTCGCCAAGCGTTCGGACGGTAAGTTCCAAACCGAGATCGTTCAGAAGGTTTTCGAGAACTACGGCGACCGCTATGCCAAGGACTGCAAGCCGGCGAACTAACACGGCGCGAACGAGTTACGGGAGGACAGCAATGAAGAGCGAAATTACCGGCATCACCCGGGCCAATGAGGGAATCCAGGGCATTTCCTGGAACATCCTCGGCCAGACCTATGTGCCGAAGAGCTACGCCGAGCACAGCTTCTCCTGGCATGCGACACTGCCGCCGGGCACGTTCGTGCCGCCACACATTCATCCCGATCAGGATGAGTATCTCTACATGCTGGAAGGAAAGCTCGATTTCGTGCTCGGCAATTCCGAGGCACAGGCGAGCGCCGGCGATCTGATCAGACTCGGCATGGGTGTGCCGCATGGCATCTTCAACAAGTCGGAGCAGACCGCGAAGGTACTGTTCTGGGTCTCGCCGAGCCGGAAGCTCTACGAGCTGTTCTGGGGCCTTCACAACATGAAGGAACAGAAGCCGGAGGATGTGGTGGCGATGGCCGCCGAGTTCAACATCCACTTCCTGCCGCCGCCTCCCGGCGGCTAGAGCATGACCCGGAAAAGTGTGCGGCGGTTTTCCGGCAAAGGTCATCTTCAAACGAACGACCAAGGCGCGATGATGATTCATCGCGCGTTGAGCAGCTCTTAAGCGCGAACCGCGGTAAGGCCGGGCACGGCGGCGAAGCCGGCCTTGGTGGCATAGCCGCGCACGATCGCCTCGCGCTGGGAATAGGTCAGCACGTTGTCGACGTTGTCGAAGCCGTCGGGCGCGAGCTGCTCGACCGCGTCGATGACGCCCTCAGGACCGCCGCGGCGATTGGAGCGGACGATCTCAGCCGTCATCGGCAGGCGCTTCTTCTCGTATTCGACCAGCGCCTGGCGCGGATGCTCGGCGCGCACCAGCGCATCGGCAAGGCAGCGTGCATCGAGGATCGCCTGCGACGCGCCGTTCGAGCCGACCGGGTACATCGGGTGCGCGGCATCGCCGAGCAGCGTGACTCGCCCGGCCGACCAGTAGGGCAAAGGATCGCGGTCGCAGGTCGGATATTCATAGAATTCGGGAGTCGCCGAGATCAGACTTTTCACGTCGATATAAGGCACGGAGAAGCGCGCCACATGCGGCATCAGCTCCTCGCGCCGGCCCGGCCGCGACCAGTCTTCCTTGCGCGGCGGCGGGGCGTTGCCCTCGCCGACCTTCACCAGCACCGCCCAGTTGGTGAGGCGGCTCGCCGGGCTCGAGCCCTCGGCAATCGGATAGATCACGACCTTGGCGTTGAGGCCGCCGGCCACGATCATCGATTTGCCGGTGAGGAAGAGCGGCCAGTCCCGCGCACCACGCCACAACATCAAGCCGTTCCAGCAGGGCGGCCCCTCGTTCGGGAACAGCGTCTCGCGCGCGCGCGAATGGATGCCATCGGCACCGATCAGGATGTCGGCGCGCGCAGTATGGGCGTGCCCGCCCGTCCGATCGAAGAAGTAAGCCGTAACGCCGCCCTCATCCTGCGTGAAAGCGCCGAGGCGGCAACCGGTGTGGATCGATTGCGGACCGAGTCGCTCCTCGACGGCGCGATGGATGACGCCCTGAAGCCGGCCGCGATGGATCGAGAATTGCGGCACATCGTGACCAGCATCGATGCCGCGGGCTTCGCGCCAGACCTCCTGGCCGTGGCGGTTGAGGTAGTAGAGCTGGTCGGTACGGATCGCGACGTCGTCGAGCTTCTGCAGCAGGCCGAGTCCGGCAAGCTCGCGCATGGCATGCGGCAGCGTATTGATGCCAACACCGAGCTCGCGAATCGTATCGGCCTGCTCGAAAATCTCGCAACCGATGCCGCGCGAGCGCAACATCAACGCCGTTGTGAGACCTCCGATACCGCCGCCGACGATAATCGCCTTCATCGCCCTAACTCCACTCGATACACAGGCAATGGGTTAACGTCGCACGGGGGGTCACTCCGCCGCAAGCGGCTTTGTCGCCTCCGCTTTGAGCTCGGCCCGGGTCTTGGGCTTAGCCTTAATTCTCAGCTCCTCGAGATCCTGCCGGTCGCGCACGCTGTTGCGGAATATCTGGTCCTTGCCGGGCAGATATTGCGGTGGGCAGAACGCCCCGTCCGCCCCATACCAGGCCGCCGCCTTCATGGTGAAGAAGGGGTCGACCAGATGCGGCCGGCCGAGCGCCACGAGGTCCGCGCGGCCGGCGGCCAAAATGGTGTTGGCCTGATCCGCGGTCGTGATGTTGCCGACGCACATGGTGGCCACGCGCGCCTCGTTGCGGACCTGGTCGGAAAACGGCGTCTGGAACATGCGCCCGTAGATCGGCTGCGCGTCGCGCACGGTCTGCCCGGTCGAGACGTCAATGAGGTCGACGCCGGCCTCGCCAAACGCGCGCGCGATCGCGACGGCATCGTCGCCGTTGATGCCGCCCTCGGCCCAATCGGTTGCGGAAATACGCACCGACATCGGCTTGTGTGACGGCCATACGGCCCGCAGCGCCTCGAAAACCTCAAGCGGGAAGCGCAGACGGTTGGCGAGCGAGCCGCCATATTCGTCCGTGCGGGTGTTAGTCAGCGGCGAGACGAAGCTCGCAAGCAGATAGCCGTGGGCGCAGTGCAATTCGAGCATGTCGAAGCCGCAGCGCTCGCCGCGTTCGGCGGCCGTGACGAAAGCATCTCTCACAGCATCCATTCCGGCACGATCGAGTTCACGTGGCACCTGACTATCGGGGAAATAAGGCAGCGGCGATGCCGAGAACACCTCCCAGCCGCCCTCCTCCAGAGGCCGATCCATGCCGTCCCACATCAGCTTGGTCGCTCCCTTGCGACCGGCATGTCCGAGTTGCAGGCAGATCTTCGCGGCCGAATTGGCGTGCACGAAATCCACGATGCGCCGCCAGGCCGCCTCCTGCTCGTCGTTCCACAGGCCTGCGCAGCCGGGCGTGATCCGGGCATTGCGGCTGACGCAGATCATCTCCGTGAAGATCAGGCCGGCCCCTCCGATCGCGCGAGATCCGTAGTGCACCAGATGGAAATCGGTCGGAACGCCCTCTTTCGCCGAATACATGCACATCGGCGACATCACGGCGCGATTGGCCACCTCCATCTCGCGCAAGCGGAAGGGCTGGAACAGCGGCACCAGCGGTTTGTCGGTATCGACATCGAAGCCGCTGCCGCGAACCCGCTTGGCAAACGACCTGTCGACCTCGGCGACGAAATCGGGCGCGCGAAGCTTGAGATTGTCATAGGTGATCGCCTTCGAGCGCGTCATCACGCCGAAGGCAAACTGCACAGGATCGAAGTCCCAGAAGCGGTCGACATGCTCGAACCAGACCAGCGAGACGTCGGCGGCGTGCTGCGTCTTCTCCACCTCCTCGCGGCGGCCGCGCTCATAATGCTCGAGCGCGGCCTTGATGTCGGGCGCGGCCTGCATCGCCTCGGCAAGCGCGATCGCGTCTTCCATAGCAAGCTTGGTGCCTGACCCGATCGAAAAATGCGCACTCGCTTTTGCGTCGCCGAGCAGCACCATGTTGTCCCTGACCCAGCGCTTGCTGCGGATCATGGGGAAATTGCGCCACATCGAGCGGTTGGTAAGCAGTTGGTGACCATCGAGGAACCAGCCGAAGATCTCGGCCATTCGCGCGGCGGACTGGGTCTCGTTCAGTCCCTTCAAGCCGGCTCGCTCGAACGTCTTCGGATCGGTTTCGAAGATCCAGGTCGAACGACCGGCTTCATACTGATAGGCGTGGGCGATGAAAGGCCCCCACTCGGTCTCCTGGAAAATGAAGGTGAAGGCGTCGAGCGGCTTGGTCGAGCCCATCCAGGCGAACATGTTGGCGCGAACGTCGATCTCCGGCTGGAAGTGATCGACGTATTTTTCGCGGAAGCGGCTGTTGATGCCATCGGCCAGCAGAATCAGATCGGCGTCGGCGAAGCGGGACTCGTCGTCGATATCGACTTCGAAACGCAGGTTGACGCCGAGCTCGTGCGCCCTCTCCTGGAGGATCAGGAGCAGCTTGCGTCGCGAACAGCCGCAGAAGCCGTTGCCGCCCACCCGGTGCACCGTGCCGCGGAAATGCACGGCGATGTCGTCCCAGTAGGCGAATTCCTGAGTGATGCGGCGATAGCTCGGAAGATCATGCTTCTCGAAATTGTCGAGCGTGGCATCCGAGAACACCACCCCGAAGCCAAAGGTGTCGCCGGAGCGATTGCGCTCATATACGGTGATGTCGGCGCTCGGGCGCTGCTTCTTGAGGAGGATTGCAGCGTAGAGACCCGCAGGTCCGCCACCGATGATCGCGACTTTCATGGGAGCCTCGCCAATCTATCCGGCAATGAAATTATTTTAACCCTAAAATAATTTCTCGCAAGTCCCCGTTGACAGGTTAGTGGCGGGAGCCACCGCCTCAGTCGCCTTTGAAGACCGGTTTGACCTTGTTGGCAAAGGCCTCAAAGGCGCGCTCGAAATCGGCCGTCGTCATGCATAGGGCCTGCGCCACGGCTTCCGCCTCGATCGCCTCCTCCACCGACATCGCCCATTCCATGGCCAGCATCCGCTTGGTCATGGTGTTGCCGAAAGTCGGCCCTTCCGCGATCTGCTTTGCCAGCACCTGCGCCTGCGGCAGCACCTGCTCCGGCGTGACAATGCGGCTGAAAAAACCCCAGCGCTCGCCCTCCTCCGCGGTCATGAACCGGCCCGTGTAGAGCAGTTCGGAAGCGCGGGACTGCCCGATGATCCGCGGCAGGATCGCACAGGCGCCCATGTCGCAGCCGGCAAGGCCAACCTTGTTGAACAGGAACGCCACCTTGGCGCCGGTTGCCGCGAGGCGCATGTCCGACGCCATGGCAATGATCGCGCCGGCACCAGCGCAGATGCCCTCGACCGCGGCGACGATCGGCTGCGGGCAAGCTCGCATCGCCTTGACGAGATCACCGGTCATCCGCGTAAAGGCGGTCAGCCCCTTGGTGTCCATCTTCACCAGCGGCCCGATGATTTCGAACACGTCGCCGCCGGACGAGAAATTGCCGCCAGCACCGGTGACGACGATGGCTTTGACCGCGTCGTCGAGTGCGCACGCGCGGAAGAAATCGGTGAGTTCCCGATAGCTTTCGAAGGTGAGCGGATTTTTCCGCTCGGGACGATTGAGCGTCACGGTCGCAACACCATCGACCGCGGCCAGCAGGAAGTGCTGCGGCGAATAGTCCGCAAGCGGCACGGTCACCGGGTTGGCTGGTCTGCTCATGCGATCTCCTTACATTCCTTGTTCCGCGCCCATGCCGGGCAGGCTAGATCTCACCGCCAGCCACGGCAATTGCCTGCCCGGTAATCGCGCCGGCGCCCTCGCCGCACAACCAGAGCACGGCGTCAGCCACCTCCTGAGGCGTTATCAGCCGCCCCTGCGGGTTGTGGCGCGCGAGCTCGGCGACGGCCTGCTCGCGGCTTCGGCCCGTCTTCTTCATGATGTTCTCTATGCTGCCGGCAACAAGATCAGTGTCGGTGAAGCCGGGACACACTGCATTCACCGTCACGTTGCTGGCAGCCATCTCAAGAGCGAGCGAACGGACAAGTCCGATCACGGCGTGTTTGGCGGCACTGTATGCGCTGACATAGGCATATCCCTTGAGCCCCGCCGTCGATGCAATGGCGATGATGCGGCCATAGGGACGGTCCTTCATTCCGGGCAAGACGCCCCTAATGGCATGAACCACGCCCATGAAATTGACATCCATCATGCGCGCAAAAAGGGCGCTATCCGATTTCGAGAACGGCGCCGACTCCGCGCTGCCGGCGTTGGCGATCAAAATATCGATTGGCTGTCGTGCGCTCGCCTCGGCGATTGCGACTTTTAGCGCAGCTTCATCCGAGACGTCGGCCACGGCTGCAAAATGAGCAGCCCCTGCGCTGATAGCCTCGTCGAGAGTCGCCGCATTCCTCCCAAGCACAGTCACCGTCGCGCCGGCGCCAGCAAGCGTCGCTGCAATGGCGCGACCAATGCCGCGACCGCCACCGGTGACTAGCGCGTGCGACGAATGCGGCAATCCGGACATGCGCTGGCTCCCGGCAGCTAAAGACGACGTCCCGATATATTTTAAACTTCAAGTTTTTGCAACGAACGATGCTCGCCGGCGCGGCTGACACACGGCTCCAATCCGCCCGGCCCGAAAATTGCTTTAAGTATAAAATTATCTCTTTCCATCCCCGACAGGCCTGTTAGCATCGCCATGCCAAGCAAAAGGATGTCGCGTGCCGCAGCCCACGCCGATGATAACGAAAGACGGACGCTTCGCCTATGAAGCTGCGGGTGATGCCGGTGCGATACCCCTGATATTCCTACACGGCATTGGTGGCGCGGCCCGGGCGTGGCGCCATCAACTTACGACATTCGGCGACCGCGTCCGTGCCATCGCATGGGACATGCCGGGCTATGGCGGATCGGCGCCGCTTACCAGCGTCAGCATCGCTGCCCTGGCGGAGGCTCTCGAGCAGTTCATCGCACAGATCGATGCGACAAATCCTGTTCTCGTCGGGCATTCGATCGGCGGCATGATCGTGCAGAAATTGCTGGCCCAGTCGCCTCGACTGCCGCGCGCCGTCGTACTTGCGCAGACCAGCCCTGCCTTCGGCAAGGCCGATGGCGATTGGCAGACATCGTTCATCGCAGCGCGGCTCGGGCCGCTCGATCGCGGTGAGACGATGAGGTCGTTGGCGCCCTCGCTGGTGCGAGAGCTTGTGGGCGACGAGCCGGACCCGAAAGGGATGGAGCTCGCACGGGAGTGCATGGCGAGCGTGCCGGAGGCGAGCTATCGCGCCATGATGCTGGCCTTGATCGGCTTCGATCAGCGCAGCACGCTTAAGGATGTTTCCGTACCGACGCTGCTGCTGTCAGGCTCCAAGGACAACAACGCGCCGGCGCCTATGATGGCAAAAATGGCGACCTACATTCCGGCGGCCGAATACGTCGAGTTGGCCGGCGTCGGCCATCTCGCCAATCTCGAGCGCCCCGATGCATTCGATAAAGCTCTTGGAGGGTTCCTAGAGTCTGTCGTGACCACACCACAGGTGACTGCACAATGACCATGCAAGTCAGCAAGACCATTGGCACGACCGACAAGGTCGCGCTGGATGCGCCGATCTTCGATCCTGCCGCATTCCGCTTGAGCGACGAGCAGGCCCGTATCATCGCGCGGGCACGCGACATCGGGCAGACCGTGTTCGCGGGTCGCGCCGCCGCCTATGATCGCGAGGCTACGTTCCCGACCGAGAACTATCGCGACCTGCATCGCGCCGGCCTGCTCGGCATCGCCATTCCCAAGAAGCATGGCGGACTTGGCGCGAATTACCAGACCTATGCCTTAGCCGCGGCCGAGATCGGCCGCTATTGCGGCGCAACCGCACTCACCTGGAACATGCATGTCTGCTCGACCCTATGGTCGGGCCCGCTCGCCGACGATCTCGACATGGACGCAGCGACTCGCGCGGAGCATGAGCGCCGGCGCGCCATCCACTACAAGCGCATCGTCGAGGACGGCGCGATCTACTCGCAGCCCTTCTCCGAGGGCGGCGCTGCGGCCGCAGGCGGCGTTGCCTTTGGTACGGAAGCGAGGCCGGTTAGCGGCGGCTGGATCATCAACGGCAAGAAGATCTTTGCGTCGCTCTCCGGCCATGCCGACTATTACGGCGTGCTCTGCACCGAAATCGAGGAAGGCGAGAAAGCTTCGCGCCGCAACACCCTTTACCTTGCCGTCCCCGCGAAATCGCAGGGCGTTTCCGTCGTGGGTGACTGGGATCCGCTCGGCATGCGCGGAACCGTCTCACGGACGCTCCTGTTCAAGGACGTATTCGTGCCGGAAGACGCAGCCCTGATGCCGCGCGGCGTCTACTTTCAGGCCGCGATGCGCTGGCCGCACATGTTCCTGACCTTGTCTCCGACCTATATGGGCCTCGCGCAGGCGGCCTATGATTTCACGGTGCGCTATCTGCGCGGCGAAGTGCCGGGCATGCCACCGGTGAAGCGCAGGATGTATCCGACCAAGCAGATCGCCGTCGCACAGATGCAGATCAAGCTCGAGCAGATCAAGGCCGTTTGGTTCCAGGCGGTCACGGAGGCCCGTGCCAATCCGAGCAAAGAACAGGTATTGCGCGCCTATGCGGCGCAATATTCAGTGATGGAGGGCGCCAATGAGCTCGCAGCCCTCGCGATCCGCACCTGCGGCGGCCAGGCCATGCTCCGATCGCTGCCGCTGGAGCGCATCTATCGCGACAGCCGCTGTGGTTCACTGATGCTGCCCTGGACAGCCGAGCTCTGCCTCGACCGTATCGGCCGCGAGGCGCTGTACGAGACCGGCGAAACGGACGATTGACGGTGGACCTCTTTAGTCTGATCGAACGCAACGCGGCATTTGCGCCAGACAAGACCGCCATCGCCTTCGAAGGGGAGAGGCTGAGCTATGCGGCGTTCGCCGCGCGTATCGACCGCACCGCCAACGCATTGAAGAGGGAGCTCGGCGTCGGTCGAGGCGACCGCGTCGCGATCCTGAGCCTGAACCGGCCCGACTATCTCGTTCTGCTCTACGCCTGTGCACGGCTCGGCGCGATGCTGGTGCCATTGAACTGGCGACTGGCCGTCGCCGAGCAGCTCTTTATTCTCGGCGATGCTGGCGCCAAGGTTCTGGTGCTCGAGCAGGCTTTTGACGGCGTTATTCCCGAACTTGAGCACGCTTCGCCGGGAATGGCCGTCATCGGATTCGACTTCGTGCCGCCCCGTGGGGAAACATTCGAAAATCTGTTGGCATCCTGCGACGGCAGCGGACGCAACTCGCATACCGATCTCTCCTGCCCCCTGCTCATCGTGTACACGTCGGGGACGACGGGACGGCCAAAGGGCGCCGTGCTGCGCCAGGAGGCGCTGTTCTGGAACGGCGTCATGAGCCAGCACATGCACAACATGACGTCAGACGATCACGTGCTGACCGTGCTGCCTTTCTTCCACGTCGGCGGGCTCAACATCCAGACCACGCCCGCGCTTCATCTGGGCGCAACCGTCACGATCCATGCGCGTTTCACGCCGGATACGGCACTCGCTGCCATCGCGCACGATCGGCCGACGCTGACGGTAATGGTCCCGGCGATCATTCAGGCGGTGAGCGATCATCCCGCTTGGGCCGCGACCGAACTGTCGTCACTGAAGGCCGTCGCGACCGGATCGACTATCGTGCCGCCCCATCTGATCGATCGGTTCGTTGCACGTGGCGTTCCCGTGCTTCAGGTCTACGGTTCGACAGAAACCTGCCCCATTGCGGTCTACACGCGGCTTGGCGGCGATCTTTCGCGCACGGGATCGACCGGTCTTGCAGGCCTTTGCTGCGAAGCCAGGGTGATCGATCAGGCGGGTGCCGAGGTGCCGCCGGGCACACCGGGTGAAATCGCGGTGCGCGGTCCCAACGTGTTCTTCGAATATTGGGGAAACGCGGACGCCACCCGGGAGGCGTTGCACGGGGGCTGGTATCGCACTGGCGATATCGGTCTGAGCGACGCGGAGGGCTATCTCTGGGTCCGCGACCGCAAGAAGAATATGATCATTTCCGGCGGCGAGAACGTCTATCCAGCCGAGGTCGAACGGGTCTTGCTGGAGCATCCCGACGTCAGCGAATGTGCCGTGATCGGCCGGCCGGACCGGCGCTGGGACGAGGTGCCGGTTGCCTATGTGATCCGACGAGCCGGCTGTCGGCTCGAGGCGGACGAATTGAGAGCGCACGTTCAGGCGCAACTCGCCCGCTACAAGGTTCCGCGCGATATTATTTTCGTCCCGGACCTGCCGCGCACAGCTCTGGGCAAGGTCCAGCATTTCCTGCTGAAGCAGCTTGATGCGCAGTCGCGCGCGCAAGGAGAAGCATCTTGAAAATTGCGGTGCTGGGCGGCGGCAATGGCTCTTTCGCAGCCGCAGGCGACTTTGCGCTATCGGGTCATGAAGTGCGGCTCTGGCGTCGCGACGCGGATCAAGTCGCAGCACACCGCGCCACCGGGTCCCGCATCCTGGTGCAGGACCACAACGGCCGCCACGACGTCAAACTTGCGCTGGTGACGACCGACATCGCCAAGGTCGTCGGCGGCGCCGAACTGGTCCTGTGCCCTGCCCCCGCCTTCGCGCAGCCGGACATCGCCCGTCTGCTCGCTCCGCACCTGGAAGACGACCAGGTCGTGTTTTTGCCGCCGGCCACATTCGGCTCGATGATCTTCGCCCAGGCCGCACGAGATGCCGGCAACCGCGCTAGGGTGAGCTTTGCCGAGACCGGCACACTGCCCTGGTTGACCCGCAAACACGGGCCCTTCGAGGTCGCGATCACGATCCGCGCCAAGCGGCTGCCGGTCGGCGTGTTTCCGCTCGATCAGGCGCCACATGCGCTCCAGGTGATTGGCCGAGCCTTTCCTAGTGTGATCGAGGGGTGCGGAGATGCGCTCTCCGGCGCGCTGATGAATGCAGGCCCCATCATCCATCCGCCGCTGATCGTAATGAATGCAGGTCCGATCGAGCATTTCGACCGTTGGGACATCCACAAGGAAGGCACGCAAGGCTCGATCCGGCGGGTCACCGATGCTCTCGATGCAGAGCGAATTGCGGTGCGGGAAGCGCTCGGATATAGCGCCCCGCATTTCCCGCTTGCGCATCACTACGCCAAGGAAGGCGAGATCTGGATGTATGGCCGCGGCTCGCATGACCGCCTGACCGATTCCGGCGACTGGCGCGAACGGATCGTGCTGACCGACCATCGCTACATGCGCGAGGATCTGCGGCTCGGCCTTTCGCTATTGGTTTCCGTCGCGGAATTGGCAGGTGTGGCCACGCCGCTTGCTCAAGCCTTTCTCGCGATGGGAGGCTCGATTTGTGGCGAAGATTTTGCGAAGGGCGGCCGTACTCTCGAAGCCTTGGGCCTCGGCAGTCTGAGCAAAGCCCAATTGCAAGAGCTTCTTCGTAGGGGATTCTGACCGATGACAATCCGCGCCAACATCGCCTGTCTCGGGGCCGGCCGCATGGGACGCGGCATCGCCGTCGCGTTCGCCTACGCGGGGCACACGGTCGCGATGATCGACGTGAAGGATCGTTCCGCGGAGGACTTCGCCAGACTGAAGACCGACGCACTCGGCGAGGTCAGAAAGACTTTCGCCAATCTCGCAGGTCTGGAGCTGATCGCCGGGACGGATGCGAACGTACTGGTCGAGCGGGTTTCGGTGGTGCCAGCCGGTCAGAGCCGTGCAGTCCTGTCCGATGCCGGCATAGTCTTCGAGGGCGTTCCCGAAGTTGTCGAGCTCAAACGCGAAGTACTGGCATCAGCCTCACGACAGGTCAGCCCCGACACGATCATTGCGTCGACGACGTCCACGATCCTCGTCGATGATCTGTCCAGCGCGATCGAGAATCCCCGACGCTTCCTCAATGTGCATTGGCTCAATCCGGCCTATCTGATCCCTCTGGTCGAGGTTTCGCCCGGCGCGGCGACCGACCCTGCCATCGTCGACGAGGTCAAGAGACTGCTCGAAGGGATCGGCAAGGTCCCCGTCGTCTGTGCGCCAACACCCGGTTTCATCGTCCCGCGCATCCAGGCGCTTGCGATGAATGAAGCCGCGCGCATGGTCGAGGAAGGCGTCGCCAGCGCGGAGGAGATCGACAAGGCGATCCGCTACGGCTTTGGCTTCCGCTATGCGGTGCTCGGGTTGCTCGAATTTATCGACTGGGGCGGCGGCGACATTCTCTACTACGCAAGTCGCTACCTCGAAGGCGCACTCCGCAGCGACCGCTATCGCGCGCCGGACGTGATTTCAAACAATATGCGCGAGGGCCGGATCGGCCTGCGCACAGGTGCCGGCTTCCTCGATTATTCCGGCCTCGACGTCGATGCCTATCGCACCGAACGGCTCAAGGCCATGGTCGACCTGCTTCGGCACTTCGGCCTGGCCCGCCCGCCGGTACTCGATCGCAGCTAGCCGAAGACGTCCTGGAGCACGCCCTCCCGCACCACCGCGACGCCATCGAGCTCGATGGTGGTTCCCATCATCGGCAGATCGAAATGGCCCGCCGTATAGCGGCCGGCGAATTCATTCGCGCCGGTCGAGAACAGGAAATTACCGGACACGGCGCGAAGCTCGGTGCCGTTGGTGTCGCGCTGGTCGTACATCGACAGCGCTTCATAGCGCGCGCCCGGATTCATACCGAAGCCGACATGCGAGACCGCATAGGCTTCGCGGTCGCCCCAGGCGGCCAGATAGGCGCGCATCATCGCGGCATCCGTGCCCTCGCCTTCCAGCTCGACGATATAGTCGTCCTTGAGCATCATCGTCACCGGCGACGTCAGGTAGCGCTTGAAGGTCAGATTGATGTCGCCCGGCGCCATCACCAGCGTGCCATTGATCGTGCCGCTCCTGGGAAAGCTGACGACAATTCCGCCCGGCCAGTGCGCCAGCGTGCCGGGTTTGTCGGTCCAACCCCACACGCCGACCGTCGAAGCACCCACCATGTCGACGTCGAGCGCCGTGCCGGCCTTCGACGTGACCCGCATGCGTTTGGTCCCACGCAGCATCTTGGCTGCCGCCCGAACGTGCTTTTCCAGCGCGGGATCCGGCACCATCCGCTCCAGCGCCTCAGGATGCTCGTTGGAGATCACCAGAATCCGCGCGCCAGCCTTGAGGATCTCCGGCGTCTCCACGGCGTGCATCAGGCCCTCGATGGTGCAATCCACGACAAAGCCGGCCTGCTGGAGTGCGCTGACGACTGGCGTCAGCCGCTGGATCGCCTCGCTGGCCCCGGTCGAGCGCACCGGCACGACATGGCGGTTACGCTGGGTCGGCAGAACCACATGGAACGGCCGCGCACCCATACGCAGCAAGGCGAGCTCGGCCAGATGCACGTTCAAGGCGCGTGACTGAGTTTCTGACAGGATGGCGGCAGTATCGCCGGCCTTGACGGCGCATCGCTCGAAGATCTCGCAAAATGCGTCGATCCATTTTGCCTCGATGCGATCAGCCAGCATGGTTCACTCCCGGTAGTCTGTCTTTGTTTGGTCAGATCACGCTTCGGGGAAACCCCGCAAGAGGTACGATCGCACGGCTCCCAGCAAGCCATTCAGAATCAAACCCAGCAGCGAGATCGTTATCAGCGGCACGAACATATCGACGGCCTGGAATGTTCGGGCTGCCGTGACAAGAACATGGCCCAGCCCATCCGTCGACGTGATCATCTCGGCCAGAAATACCACGATGCAGGAAATGACAAGACCGATCCGGCAGCCGGTCAGGATCGACGGCATCGCCGCTGGCAGTACCACCTTGAGGAGGATCTCATAGCGCGGCGTTCCCGCTGCCATAGCCGACCAGATCAGCTTTTGCTCCACGGTCGACGCGCCATAATAGGTGGACAGCAAAATGGGGAACAATGCATCCGCGGTCACCAGGGTGACCTTCGATCCGTGACCAAAACCGAGCAGGAGCAGAAGCGCGGGATAAAGCGCGACCTTGGGCAGTGGCGCCAAAACACGCACGATCGGCCGAACCGCGGCATTGATTGCGGGACTGGCGGCGGCCGCGATGCCGATGCTGACGCCGAGCACGACTGCGATTGCAAAGCCGGCGAACAGCCGGACCAAGGTCGCCGCGATCTCCTGCTGAAATGTTGCCGTCACGAACTGCTGAAGCAGTCGACCGAAGACGTATCCCGGTGGCGGCAGCAAGGTCGCTGGCGCAAGACCTGATGACACGAGCCCTTGCCACACGGCGATCAGCACCGCGATAGGCGCGAGCCCAAGTATGACATTTGTTGGGGAAAGGCGCGTCGTCATGAGAAGCTCAAGGGCATATCGAACTGGGGCTCAGACCACCGTACGAGCCTCGCCCGGACGCGCTCGAACAGCGCATCGAGGCCAATTCCCATGGCTCCCACGATGATGATCATCGCGAAGACGGTGTCGTACTGTCCCATGTCGAGTGCGTTGAAGAGGATGTTCCCGGCGCCGGACTGCCGCGCAATCATCTCACTGGTGATCATCGTGATCAGCGCCAGGACAAGTCCGGTGCGGCACCCGGTCAGGATCTCCGGCAGCGCGGCCGGCAGCACGATCCGGACCAAGCGTTGGGTGCCCGATAGCCCCATCGCCGCTCCTGACCACAGCATTTTCTCTTCGACAGCCTTGGCACCCTCGAAACTGTGGTAGATGACGGGGAGGCTGACGCCGAGAAAGATCACCAGTGTCTTCGTGATGTCGCCGACCCCCAGCCACAGCATGATGATGGGCATCAGAGCCGCTTTCGGCACCGGGTAGATCACCATCAGCAGCGGATTGAAGAAAGCCGCAACCGCTCGGCTGCGGCCCATCATCAGGCCCAGCGGCATCGAGACAAGCACCGCCACGCCAAACCCGATCGCCATGCGGCGGAGCGAGGCCATGATGTTGATCAGAGCTTCCTTGTCGCCGAGGATTGTGGGAATCGCGCGAATGGCTTCAATCGCAGTCGGAAAGCTGTCGTTCTTCAGCGCGAGGGATGCAACCTGCCACATCGCCAGCAACCCGATGCAGGCAAGCACCGGAGCAGCACGCCGGACCAAGGTTGTCGGCAGCATCATGAGCAAGATCCGGTTTCATCACTTTCGTCGAACATGCGCTCAATGTCGACCACATATTTCTGGTAGCACGGATCGAGCAGCAGCTCGTTGCGGCGACGCGGCCTAGGCAGGTTGATGTCGATGATTTGCCGAATGCGGCCAGGAGATTTTGACATCATCACGACCTTGTCTGACAGAAAGACGGCTTCGTCGACCGAATGCGTTACGAACAGCACAGTCTTGCGATCACGCTCCCAGATATTCAACAGATCGTTCTGCAGGCGCGTCCGGGTGTGAGCGTCGAGCGCTCCGAATGGCTCGTCCATCAACAGGACTTCCGGATGGTAGGCCAGCGTCCGGGCCAGCGCGACGCGCTGTTTCATGCCACCCGACAGTTCCTTGGGATAAAAGCTCTCGTATCCCTTGAGTCCGACCATTTCGATCAGCCCTCGGCTCTGCGCTTCAGCCTCACTCGCTCGCAGGCCCTGCTGACGCGGCCCATACATCACATTGCCGAGCACGGTCTTCCAGGGAAACAGCGCAAACTCCTGAAACACCGGTCCGCGATCCGGACCTGGGCCTGCGATCGTCTTTCCCTTCATCTTCGCGGCGCCACTGGTCGGACTGACGAAGCCTCCGACGATGTAGAGCAGCGTCGACTTGCCACAGCCGGATGGACCGAGAATGGAGACGAATGCTCCTTCTTCGATCGTCAGAGAGATGTCCGAGAGTGCCAGATGATCCTTGCGCGCTGACGTCTGAAATATTTGCGAGACGCGGTCGATCTCAATGATCGCGGAAGCCGGCTTTCGTGTCGCTACGGGCTCCGCCATTTCGCTTGATCTCGAAGGCATCACCTTCATTTCGTCTCTCGCCTCACTCGTGCGCGAATATCGCGCGACCGACTTGCCGAACGTGCTCCATCAGCGGCACAAGCTTAGCAAGAAACCTGCCAAACGGATCACTGTTTCCGCAGGACGCACCAATAGTCATTCGAACCAGGGCCATTCGGCAGGCCCCTTGTGCGTGACGGCACCACCTGGCGCCTGGCCAACCAGCCGCGCATACTTGGCGAGCGCTCCGGCACGATGACGCGGCGGACGCGGTTTCCAATCGCGGCGTCGCGCCGCAAGTTCATGCTCATCGACCAGCAAATCCATGCGGCGCCCAGCCGCGTCAATTCGGATTCTATCGCCGTCGCGAACAAGCGCCAGCGGGCCGCCTACAAAAGCTTCCGGAGACACGTAGCCGATGCACATGCCGCGGGTCGCGCCGGAGAACCGCCCATCCGTGATCAGGGCCACCTTTTCGCCCATGCCCTGACCATAGATCAGCGCGGTAACGCCGAGCATTTCGCGCATGCCGGGACCGCCGACCGGCCCCTCATTGCGTATGACGAGAACTTCGCCCGCCTTGTAGCTCCGGTTGCGAACTGCCTCGACGCAGGATTCCTCGTCTTCGAAGACGCGCGCCACTCCCTCGAAGAACTGGTTTTTCAGTCCTGCAACCTTGATCACCGCTCCGTCAGGACAGAGGCTCCCCTTCAACACCGCCACGCCGCCATCGGGCATAATCGGTGCGCGGGTTGGATAGACGACCTCTCCATCGGGTGCGTTGGCCGCGCCATATTCTGCCGCAAGGGTGTGGCCCGTGACGGTCAGGCAACTCCCATCGATGTGCCCGCTTTGAATCAGCTCACGGATCACGACGGCCGCGCCACCGATGTCGTACACATCCTTTGCTGTATACTTGCCTCCGGGGCGCAGATTTCCGATCAGCGGCGTTCGGGCGAAAACCTCGCCGACATCATCGATTGTGAACGAAATGCCGGCTTCATTCGCGATCGCCGGCAAGTGCAGAGCGGCATTGGTTGAGCCACCGGTTGCAGCGACGATCGCGGCGCCGTTCTCCAGGGATTTCCTGGTCACGATATCGCGCGGCAGCGGCCCGCCGCGCTCCAACATTTCCATCACCAGCCGGCCGGCGCGTCTCGATATCTGGGCGCGTTCGGCGTAGACGCCGGGCACCATCGAGACATTGGGGATGGTGAGGCCCATCGTCTCGGATACCATCCCCATCGTGTTCGCGGTGAACTGGCCGGCGCACGCACCGATAGTCGGCAGGCAGGCGCGCTCGACCCGCTCGAACGTGACCGCGTCGATCTCCCCGGTCATGAAGCTGCCGACGGCCTCATAGGAGTCCAGCACGGTCAGGGTCCGCCCGTCGAGACGGCCGGGCAGCGCGCTGCCGCCATAGATGAAGATGGACGGCACGTTGCAACGGACCATTCCCATCATCACGCCGGGAAGCGTCTTGTCGCAACCGCCGAATCCGATCAGCGCGTCATAGGCGAGGCCGTGGACAACGGCCTCGATCGAATCGGCAATCAACTCACGCGAAAACAGGGAGAACTTCATCCCCTCGTGATTCATACTAATACCGTCGGAGACCGAGACCGTCGAAAATTCGCGCGAGGTGCCGCCAGCCTCCTCGATCCCGGCCCTGGCCGCATCCACCTGAAAGTCGTGGGTCATGTTGCAAGGCGTCTGCTCGCCCTTCATGCTGACGACGCCCACCATCGGCTTGGCAAGCGCCGCGTCGTCCAACCCCATCGCGCGCATGAACGCACGATGTGGAGCCCGGTCAAGACCGTCCCTCGTGACCCGTGATCGCAATTTCTTCATACGTGCATCATCTTCATGCGACGTCCCGGATATACCGGGACACCACGATCTCCCTGATCGACAAACAGCCTGATCGCCTATTGCAGCGGCGCGACGATCGTCGAGTGCTTGAACTGCGCGACATCCAGTTTCGGCAGCATTCCCGTCTCCGCGTAGATATCCAGCATCTTCTGGATGGCGGGAAAGTTCGGGGCGGCGCCAGGGTCGCGGCCGAAATCATTGTCCTTGAGCAGATAGGTCTCGAGCACCGGAATAGGCGCCTTCAGAACTTCCGAGACCACTTTCAAGGTCTCTTCGCGATTTGCCAGGGCCTTCTTCATGCCCGAGGTGATATCGCGGACATAGGCCTTCACTACTTCCGGATTCCTGTCGACGAAATCGGCGCGGCAGGCTTCCAGAATGTGCACGATGTTCGGCATGGCCTGAGACAGAGAGAATAGCTTTCGGGTGCCTCCCTTCGCCTCAGCACGCGCGGCAAACGGCTGATTCATGTTGACCGCTTCGACTCGGCCCTGGCGCAGCGCATCTTCGGAGACGGCAAAGCCAACCTCGACCAGCTTGATGTCCTTCGCCGGATCGACACCGTTCTGCTTCAGGAGCAGATTGAACGGCCCTTGCGTGCCGCCGCCGATCACGGAAATGCCGACCGTCTTGCCCTTTAGATCGGCAATCGTCTTGATCGGCGAGTTGTCCATGACCGCCCAGTACACCGAGAAGCCACCTGGCTTTTCGAAGACGTGCTGCGCCACGATGTAGGCTTTGAGATTGCCACCGACCACGCCATTGGCGAGCGACAGCGGTGCCTGCGTCGCGCAATCCAGCGCGCCGGCCGCGAGCGCCTGAGTCATCGGCGCAGTGCCCTGGAATTGGGTCCATTCAATATTGTAGGTCTTGCCGATATCGGGAAATTCGGCCGGGCGGCGCATCATCCAGTATTTGGCCTCCTCCGCCGGGATCGTCCAGCCGACGCGGACCGTCTGCTGCGCTCGCGAGGGGCTTGCGCCCGCCATAATGGCCGCTGCCGCTCCCAATGCCAGCATCCACCTCGAAACGGTTCGCATCATGCCCACTCCGCTGCTCTGGCGCCGACCGGCGCCACCCAACCCGACCGCTCCAAATGTTTCATGGTTCAAACATTCAGGCAAGCCATGCAAGCCGACCTGCTTTCGCGCTGCGATGTGCGATATAGGGGGCAGCAGCGGTCGCACGGCATTGCGCTGCGATAGAAGGAGCAACCAATGGCTGGATCGAGCAGAGCAAACCCGCAGAACGCCGAAAAGCTCGGCTATATCGGCCTTGGGCTGATGGGGACACCCATGACCCGGCGCCTGCTCGATGCCGGTTATGAGGTCACCGTCTGGAACCGCTCGCACGGCAAGCTCGCTCCGCTGATCGAGGCCGGTGCCAGGCACGCGGCAGCGCCCCGCGACGTCTTGGCTAACACGGACATCGTCTTCATGTGCGTGACCGATGCCGCCGCCGTAGAACAGGTCATCTTCGGTTCCGAGGGTCTTGCAGCGGCCCCCGGTGCAGGCAAGCTCGTGGTCGACTTCTCCTCGATCCATCCAGATGCCGCACGCGATCTGGCCAGCCGGCTAAAAGCTGCGAATGGCGCGGGCTTGATCGACGCGCCGGTATCGGGCGGCACCAAGGGCGCAGAGGAAGGAACGCTTGCGATCATGGCCGGCGGCGAGGCGGGAGATATCGAGAGGGTACGGCCCTATATGCTGGCGATGGCGCGCAGGTTCACCCACATGGGCCCGATTGGAGCGGGGCAGACCACAAAGCTCTGCAATCAGGTGATCGTCGGATGTGCGATGGCCGTTCTTGCCGAGGCGACACGTCTTGCCGTGAATGCCGGAATTGACGCCAGCCGGCTGCCCGAGGCGCTCGCCGGCGGCTTTGCGGATTCGATTCCACTTCAGTTGTTCGTGCCGCGGATGGTGCAGGGAATTCACTCGCCACCCCTCGGCCACATCGCGACGATGCTCAAGGACCTCGACACGATCGCCGACGTCGCGCACGCCACATCGACGCCGGTGCCGATGGCCACGCTCGCGGGGCAGCTTTTCAGGTTGGCCAGGGCCGCGCGAGGCGCGGAGGCGGACGCCCTCGAGATCTACAAGCTGTCCGCGGCAAATCGCTGAGCTGACGAGCGCGCCCTTGAATTGCCCTTATGGCGATTTCTTCCGTTCATCATCGGCGATGAACCGACCATAAGTACCCCGCGCAAAGAGCAGAGGCTCTTTCGAATTGTAGGCGTAGGCCTCGACAGCGCCAAGAAAGATCACGTGATCGCCGCCGTAGTAGCGATTGACAGCGCGGCATTGAAAGTTGGCGACGCTTTCCGCCAGGACTGGAGCATTGCCGAGGCCCGGCGTCCAATCGACACCGGCGAATTTGTCATCGGAGGACTTGGCGAATTTGTTGGCAAGGGCCTGTTGCGAAGCACCGAGCACGTTGGCTGTGAAATGGCTGGCGTCCTGAAACACGGTCAGGCTCGATGAATAAACAACGAGACTCCAGAGCACCAACGGCGGGTTCAGCGAGACCGAGGCGAACGAGTTGCACGTCAATCCGTACGGCTTGCCGTCCGGGGCTGCGGCCGTGATGATCGTCACGCCGGTTGCATACGTGCCAAGCGCATTGCGAAAATCGCGGGGATCGATCGGCGAGTTATCGCTCGCGAATTCGTTGGCGGGATCACGCCTGGCCGGCTGCTTCGGTATATCATTCATCGGCCGGCCTCACAGCGTGAGATTTTCGGACGGCAGGCCGAGCGCCACACGTCCGTAATTGGTTCCGGCCGCATCGAAATTGAACGCGAGGTGAGAGTTGATCGCGTGCGCATCGCGAAACTGTCGCTGCAGCACGCCCGTCGTGAACAAGCCACGCGCTCCGCTCGCCGCGAACAGCATCGAGACTGCGTCCGTGCACAGATTGACTGAGAAGGCGCCGTCACGCCGATACCTGGTTTTGACGGCCATGCCGGGACTACGGCCATGCCGCGCGTCCTCCATGGCATCGATGCATGCCGAACGCATAATCAAACGCGCGGCGTCGATCTTGGCGGAGGCTTCCGCGATCTTGACTTGCGTGCTTTGGAAGTCGCTCAGCTTGGCGCGGTTGTAAGTCGAAATGCGATGACGAACGACCTCAACATAGTCGTGGAGACACGCCTGCGCATTGCCGAGCGCGACGCCGGAAAGGACGTAAGGAAACAGCGAGAACACCGGCAATGTGTAGAGTGGATTAGCATTGACCTTGCTCCCCGGCGTTGGGCCTCCGGCGAGGTCACCGACGGCGACCGTCATGTAGGCGGGAACGAAGGCATCCCGAACCTCTACATCGCATGAACCGGTGCCGCGCAGCCCGGCGACGTTCCAGGTATCGAGGATCTTGTAGTCGCTCTTGGGAAGCAGAAAGATTCGGTATTCGATGCCATCTGCCTCATCATCGGACGACACGATGCTGGCCAGCATGTTCCATTCACAGGAGGCGACGCCCGAGGAGAACGGCCAGCTCCCATGCAGCCGATATCCACCTTCGACTTTCGTGGCGCGGCCAGCGGGAAAGATGAACGACGACGCAATCAGCGTATCGGGATCCTTACTCCAGACCACATCCTGCGCCTCGGGCTCGAACATGCCCAGCATCCAGTGGTGGCTTGCCAGATTGGCGAGATTCCAGGCAACGGATGCATCCGCTTGGCCGAGCAGCTCGGCGCAGTCGATCAGGGCAACATAGTCGAGCTCGGCGCCACCAACGCGTTTGGGCTGGAGCATCCGAAACAGGCCCGCGTCGTGCAGACCCCGCTCGGTCTCCGGCGGCAGGTGCCGCAGCTCCTCCGTCCGAGCCGCGCGCTCACGCAATTGCGGCAGGAGCACCCGAGCACTTGCGATCATTGTCGCATAGGCGCGTTCATCGGTGTCCGGCCCCCCGGGCTGGCCCGTGCGCGGCTCTCGACCTGGCGCCATTCGTGTTCCTCGCTTTGAGACAGTTATGCGGCCGCAATCTCGCCAAATCAAGCTGGCGCAAAGTTAACGGCACGCAAAACCGCTGCCTGCAATCAAGACAGGGTGTTCCGTTCAGGCTGACGTCGGGACCTTGAGCGCCCCAAAAGCGCCCTTCTCGGCCAACTCCGCGATCCGGCGCTCGTCATAGCCAAGCGTCTCCCGCAAGACGTTCTCCGTATGCTCGCCCAACAGCGGGGCGGCAACGGGATCAACCGCGCCGGTCACACTCATCGTGATCGGCGGCTCGATGTTCGGCACCCAATCTGCCGTGCGGTGCGGAATCCGGCTTAAGCGATCGCGCTGGCGCGCCTCGGGCGCATTGAAGCCCTCCTCGACGGTGCGGAGGTAGCCAACCGGAATATTCGCTAACTTCATCTTCGCCATCCAGTTCTCGAGACTATCGCTCGCAAGGACTTCTGCGATGGCCGCGCGCAGGAGCTCCTTGTTCTCGGACCGCGCCTTGCGCGTGGCGAATTGCGCATCGCTGATGAGATCAGGCCGGTTCAGCACCTCGACGACCAGCCGGCGATACAACCGGTCGTTGGCACAGGCCATGTAGAGCGGCCCGTCGGACGCCTCATAGACGCCGACGGTAGGCGATCCGCTCGGCGAGTTGCCGAATCGCCCCGGGTTCTGTCCGTTGATCAGATAGGCCATGCCGTAGAAGCCCGTCATCGCCATGGCGATGTCAAACAAGGCGACCTCAACATGCTGCCCGCGGCCAAGCCGGTCCCGCGCCAACAGAGCCAGCAGGATAGCGTTGCATGCGGACATGCCCGTCGCCATGTCCACGATGGGCGGCCCGGTGCGAACCGGGGGACCGTCCGCGAACCCGTTGAGCGACATGAAGCCGCTTTCCGCCTGGGTGATGGGATCGAAACCGGGACGCGAGGCGAACGGTCCGCTGCGCCCGTAGGCCGAGATCGAGCAGTAGACCAGTCGTGGGTTGGTCGGCACGACCGCCTCATAGTCGAGGCCGAATTTCTTCATGACCCCGCTTGAAAAATTCTCGACAACCACATCCGCCTTGCGGATCAGAGCCCGCGCAACCTCGAGCGCCTCCGGCACGCCAAAGTCGAGCGCGATACCACGCTTGTTGCGGTTCAGGCTGAGATAGGCCGCACTTTCACCCCCGATCTCGGCGTGTTCATAGGCGCGCGTGTCGTCGCCGCCGTCTGGATTCTCTATCTTGATAACGTTCGCGCCGAAGTCGCCGAGCGTCTGGGTGCAGGCCGGGCCGGCAACCACCCGCGTGAAATCCACGACAAGCAGGCCATCCAGCGCACTGGGGCCTCCCGTTGCCCGCGACGAACGTTCCGGTAATTGAGGCTTGGTGGACATGGGCCGCGCGCTCCCTACATCGGCTTGTGCTCGCCGAATTTTCTGGCATGACCAACTTAAAGCTCGGCGCCACCGACTTCGCAAGTGCCTCAGCTCGCTCTGTTTCAAAACGCAAAAGGAGGCCCGGCAGCCGTCAAGCTGCCGGGCCACTTGCGAAAGGCGTCCTTGCTCTCGCCGGGGCGAACGATGTGTTCGCGCCGGCCAACCGCGGAGCGGTGTTCCGCGGCACGGAAACAGAGCCAACTGGCTGCTCATCCTAGTGGCTTGCGGCAATAGAGCGTATTCGACCAGGCCCAAGGTGTCTCGGGTTCGTAGAGCCGGTAGCCCACAATGAAATTGTTAGCTGAGACGAGGTTGTCGGTTGTATCTGAAACGAGGGATCGCTTCAGCCTGAGCTGAAGCCCTCGCCCCCAGTGTCGCTGCAAGACCCCAACGCGGCAAAAGTACCCGCTGTTTCACACATGTCGATGGCACGGTACCGGCGAAAACCAACCGCTTCATCGCCACAATATGCAAGCCACCATGCTCCCAGTTCGAACTGCGGCATGACGGCTCATCGAAGAATGTCAGACGATGCAGATCGGCCAGAGTCTCGGCGACATCCTCATCGTCCGTATCGACGATACGAATTATCTACATGGCAGGTCCATTGAGGGCAAACAATAGGCGGGATCGGCAGTGGCGGCGCCCCGCCGCCGCTGCGGTTCACTTGCCTAACAAGACGACTTTGACGCCGAGCCAGACCGCGCCGACCAGGCCGACAACGATGACAGTGATCACCGCCTTGATTGTGTAGCTCTGCGCCTGTTCCACACTTTTCCGCCAGCGCCGCAGGTGCTGGAAATCCGCTCTGACTTCTTTGCGATCTTCGTCTTCGATTCCGAAGGCGGCGAGCACCGATGCCACTGCCTTCAGGACGATGGTGTCGATGCTCTCCTGCTGAAGCCTGTGCTGCCCGGCTAGCGTCTCCGCGACGATCTTCCTGATTTCATGGTCTGGCACCTTCACCGCTTGATGATCCTTGCAACGTTCTCGAAGCCGCGCTTGGCGAAATAGAAGGAAACCACGAGGTTGGCCGTGACGGCAGCAAATCCCGCCAAGGCGTCCGTGGAACCGAACCCAAGCCCCTTGTCCCCGACCAGGAGCTTGGCGAAGTAGAGCGCCACGCAGTAACCCATCAGCTGTCCGGCTCCTACCAATGTCCGAGCTCCGCGTCCGGAGACCGCAGCGGCGCAAGCAACGGGCTCGCGCCGCGGGCCTGCACGTTCGCGCGTGCTCGGACAGCAATGGTTCGGACGGCCGCGCGCCGATCGGCGCTCCATGAACCCGTCAACGAGGGTGAGGCCGCGATGCGCCGCCACCGTCCGATCTCAAATCGAGACGAAAAAACCCGCGGCGGATTGCTTCCCGCGCGGGCCTCAACGAACTCGTCTCGATGATATTACTCTGCCGGTGTTTTGCCCGACGTGTCAAACTTTGTCTTGGCTATCGCTCCTTTTCCGGTTGCCCGCGCGAGCACTCACCGAAAGAACCATTCGAGTTGGCTGCGGTTACCTCCGCCAGGAGGATCGACCATGATGTCAAAGACGTCGCGAGATGTGCCGGGACCGAAGCCGCGCAACGATGAGAAGCGCGAGACGCAAGAAGCGATCATCGCGGACATCAGCGAGACGGATGCCGAGGACCGCGACCTCATCCAGGGCGAAGGCCGCAGCATCGACCTTCACAAAGACCCGCGCGATCTGTCGAAGGACGATTAGTTGCAGGCTCGTTTGTGCGGGGGGCTCTGATCGAGCGGGGCTTGCTGCTCGCAACCAACTTGTCTCGATGATGCCACCATGCAGGTGTTTTGCCCGACGCGTCAACGTCGTACCGGCGGCCACGACCAGTTGGGCTCGCCGCGTCTGCTCCAGAGTTCAGAGCCGTTCCTTCCTTTCGGCCTCGCTTGCGAGTTTGATCCAGTCATCCGCGAGCTTCAGCCATCCATCCCGATCCGCAGGATTGATCGCCCTGGCCGCCATCTGGCGGCATTCCTCGGCTTCCTTCCGGAACCGTTCTGCGTCGGTCTTGGTCATTGCGGCCAGCAGTGTGCACGAAACGCGAGTCAAGGCACTTCGCCAATCGTAGGGGGCGCGGCATCTTGTCCGCTTTGTGTGTCCCAACCGTTTGATCTCAACCAGAAGACAAAACCCGCAGCGGGCCACTCCCCGCGCGGGCTCAACGAACTCGTCTCGTTGATGCCAGTCTGCCGGTGTTGGCCGGTTGCTCCGTCGGTTCGCAATGACGGCGTGCTGAGCCTGGCATCGATTGAGACGGGGTCAAGAGATTGCCGGATGGAGTTTGATACGTCGGGCAGCCTTTGCCGATTACCAGCCGATCGCCTTCAACCAAGTCCTGCACCTGCAGCTCTCTGCCTGAGCCTGGCTCGCGAAGCTTTGCGTGTCGTGGATATCCGTTCTGAGCTGAGCGTCGCCGCTGATGCGATGGCGAATGATGGTGCCCGGCGGCGCAGGCGAACGCAAGTGACAGCCGCAATCGAAGCGGAATCTCGACGGGAACTACCTTTCCGAAACGGCGTTGGCCGGCCATGCACGGGTCAATGCCAGATCCCCTGTTGGTGCGCGCCGATGCCGCTCTGCGTGAGGCCCGACGGCTTCGGTTCGAACAGATGCGCTTGGCCTCGCACGCGTGGGCCATTTGCGGGCATGCAAGAATGACGAGCGAGCTTCACTCCGGCCTGATACCCGCCGTTTCAATCTCATTGGCGGTCAGGGAAGGCTCTGGCGTAGCGTAGCCCCTCTCTGGGGAAGGGCTCCTGCGTCTTGTGGCCTAGGAAGGTGTCCGGGACCCGCCTTCGAAGTATTTCCAGGGACTCCGCCACGACACTGCGCATGTAGGCGTTCTGCCTCGCGATCGCAGCAGCTTCATCGTGAACGCGATGGATATGGCCGATGTTCTCCGGTATGGCCGCGCTCCCTCTTGTGCAGGCGGGAGCGCGATCGGTCTCTCAGCCACCGACGCCTACGGACTGAGCCTTGTCCGGTGATGGAGGTAAATTGCGCCAGGACTCTTTTGCTCGATCTTGAACCTGGACAAAGTTGGCACTTTCAATTCGCCCGGAGTTGTCCCGTGGGTGAAACCCGAAGACGGCGCGAGGGCCGTCACTGCGGCTGCGCAAAGTTGGCAGCGCGCCAGATCGTTCGATCATTTCGACTGCGACAGCGTCGACCGCCGCTGCTCTGCGAGATCGTTTGCGGTGCGGATATTCTCGGCGCGTTGCGCCAACTCCTCATAGTTTCTTGCCACCTGGCGCAGCCATTCCCTGACCGCGCTGTGCTCGCAATGATCCGCCTTCGTCCTGAATTCCTCCGCTCGCATCCGCCAGTATTTTGGCGGGTGTAAACGCTCGTATCCCATGGCTCGATCGTACGCGTGCTCGAGTTGTGCCCCTCAACGAACAAACCCGACGAAGGTTGCGCTGGATAAAGCTACCGGCGTCGAAGTCGGATCTTCGTTCGCATCAAGGAAGCCATCGGCGCGCACGCGATCGTTCGGCAGCGGTACTTCGTTGCCATTGCATCGAACTGCGACGGTGCGAGGGTAGGCTCACGAGAGACACGAGTGAAATCGCCTTTCTACACGTCGGGTAGCTGGTGTATCGTGCGCGAGAGCCGCCAACGAGGTGTGCCGAAATCTCGTTAGTCGCTGGCGGCGTTTGTGCCCACGGCGGGCATTGTACTCCTCATTTTCAGATTCGGCCGCCGTCACGATCAACTCGTCACGGCATGAATTTTAATGGCCACAATTTTCAGCAGGAGGACAGCATGCATTTCTGTCTCACAGGGCAATACACGCCACGCTCTCTCAATGCCATACTGGAAAACCCGACAACCAATCGTCAGGAAGCGGCGAAAAAACTCATTGAGGCGGCCGGCGGAAAGCTGGTCTCGATGTACAGCGTTGCGGCCGATGGCCCGGGCGTTCTGGTGATTTTCGACGTGCCTGATCCGAGTGTGGCTCCAGCCATCTCCGGCCTGACCGTCGCGGCCGGCACACTGCAGAACGTGAAACTGACAAGGCTCTTCACGCAAGACGAGATCAAACCGGTGCGGCAGAACGCGGCCAAGTTGCGCTCGTCCTACAGCCCGCCGGGCAGCTAAATGCCTGAATTTGGGCCTAATCGGGAACCAATAGCTAAAACAAGGTCAGTATTACGCACAGTAATAGTCCGGGATTTCCGATCCTGTTGCGAGACGCATAAGCTGATCCTGCCGGGGCTGGATTTCATCCCGAAAGCGATTTCAACCGGCAAGGGGTCGCCGCAAGGCGGCCCCTTTCGCTTGCGGCGGATTTGCCTGAGTTTAATGCACGGTGCATTGATGCGCGCGCGAGCTATCCATATCGACGCCGGCCCCCCTCATCGCGCGCATGAAAAATGAAAAAGGCCGCCTGAGGCGGCCTCTTCTTCATGTGCTTATGAGCTGAAAGGCAAGGATCGTCGAAAAGACGCCTAATCCAACGATGGTGATCTTGAAAACGAGGACGGCTGGCAAGCTGACCTCCACTACTTGCAAATCACACGAATCAAATCATCCGAATCTTACGCCTTGCTCCGGCGTACGCAAGCAACCGCAGATTAGTACAACTGCAACTTCAGCCTGTGACGCTGCCCGCGGCAGCGCATGCTAGATCACAGATCTTGATCAAAATCGGATTGCGAGGAGCTTGCAGATCGCGATGCAAGATCGTCGGATATTGCCTAGCGGTCAGCGCCATCTCGGGAACGTACGAGCTGCTGATCATCCGGTGCAGGCCGCCGTTTGGGTTCGTAACGCTCCACCAGACGCAACAGCCGTCTTCTGATGAACGGGTCTGCTTGTTCTGCAAGATCACGCAATACCTTGGCACGCTGCTTGTTAAATTCGTCGTCCAGCATCATCGTTCTCATATGAAGGCGGCGAGCTTGCCGGGCGAAGCAGCTCAGCGCCGGACAGCACTTTCCAAAAAGTCTTGAACAGAACGCGGCACGTCTTCGTATTCGGAGAATCGGCGGCGCACTTCATCGGCGATATCGATCGTCACATCGCGCGACCATCCCTCGGTGGTGTTGAATGCCACGATGCGAACCGGGTGGCTGTAATGATCTTCGAACAACTGACGGATCACCGCTTCGCGGTGGGTGCCTTCCTCATCTGCTTCGCACCAGGCGCAGCCAAGCCTGCCAAAGTCATTCAACACCAGATAGACGTCTTGGTCGGCGCCTTGTGGCACGATGGACGGCGAGCGACTCATGCACAACTCCTCTCTCGCGCGCATGCTGGGGCCTAACCTGTTGGCCGCATAGGGAAAATTGGAGGTAGTCCAATCGGATAATCGGGCGATCCCGGTCCAGACGTGGCATGGATTTCTAGTTGTGGCCGCGCGATGACTTTGGTGTCGCCTTCGTGATGGGCTGGCTATGTGTGCCAAACAGCGCCAGCAGAAGCGCGACCTCTTCCTTCGAACCGACCTGGATCATGATGGTCTCCTCTTGGACTATTGGTCGAGTTGGCGGCCGGCGAAGTTCAGAACGATCTGGGTTTCAGGTGTGTTTCAGACGTGTTTCGCGTCGAGGATGAAGTCCACCGCACGTCGAGACCGGGCCGAATGTCGCAAGCTCAATGAGGAACGCAGCTTGATACGCGCTGTTGAAATGGCGCGGGGACAATTTGCGAATGACGCCCGGACTGCGTGTTTGGCTATGTACAAGGACCCACTTCTAGATGAGCTGAGGCGATTGGAGCGCGAGGTGGTTGAGGCTGAGCGGCAGCTTGCAGAGCAGGAGGCGCTGGTCGTTGGCTTGAAACGGCAGAACCAGGACACAAGTCAAGCCGAAGTGAGTTGGAAATGATGCGCGCCAACCAGCGTCGCCGCCAGGAAGACCGGCTTCGCCTTCTCTCGTTGCTGCAACCCTAGTCAGAAACGACTTGTGTTTGCCCGACCGGTCAAACTTTACCTAAATGCAGCAAATCGGATTCGGCGGAATGCAATCTGTCCGCGCCATGCTGGCGGCACGCCCCTGTTGTGTCCCGCGTGTAAGCCGCCCCACCGGGAAGCGACGACGCCAGGACAACCGAGGAGAGATGGTCGATGTATTACGTCGCCGCCGCATTGCTGGTGCTGTCGGGACTGTTCTACTCGGCGAGCCATCACGAGATCGGCTCGTTCGGCGTCACCATGTGCACCTATGGCAGCGCGTTCTGCGATAACCCGATGATCGTCTTCTCGGGTGCCACGCTCGCCGCCGCCTGGGGCATGTTCGTCAGCATCAAATAGGCTGCCCCCCGGCATCGACCGCAGATATGACAAAGCCCGCGACCGACGACGGCGCGGGCGCGATCATATTTGCGATGATGCATCTCTACAGATGTTTTGCCCGACGTCTCAAACCTGACACGGGCCGCGCGGCCGCATGATCTGGCTGCGCGCGAGTTGATTCAGCGCAATGCGCCGGTTTGGCCGGGAACTATCGTTTCCGTACCGCATTAGATCCGTGATTTCGCCATTCCGGAAAAGAGCCGATCGAGACTCCCCTTCATGAGCGACAGCGCCCACGCACCGACGAAATCCGTGCTGACGGTGCTGCGAAGGCTGGGGCCCGGTCTGATCACCGGCGCGGCCGACGACGATCCGTCGGGGATCGCGACCTACTCGCAGGCGGGCGCGCAGTTTGGTTACGGACTGCTCTGGACGGTGTTTCTGACGACGCCGTTCATGATCGCCATCCAGCTCGTGAGCGCGCAGATCGGCCGGGTCACCGGCAAGGGCCTCGCCGCCAACGTCATGGCGCTCGCGCCGCGCTGGCTCGTGATTGCGCTCGTCGCCCTTCTCGTCGCAGCGAACACCTTCAACATCGCCGCCGACATCGCAGCGATGGCGGAGTCGCTCTCGCTCGTCATCGGCGGGCTCAACCATGAGCATGCGCTAATCTTCGCAGCCACCTCGACCCTGCTCCAGGTCTTCCTGCCCTATCGCCGCTACGCCCCGCTGCTGAAATTCCTGACGCTGTCGCTGTTCGCCTATGTGGCGACGGCGTTCACGGTCAATATCCCATGGAGCACCGCACTGCTCGCCGCGGTGTGGCCGAAGACGAATGTCAGCGCCGACTATTTCATGATGGTGGTGGCGGTGCTCGGCACCACAATTAGCCCCTATCTCTTCTTCTGGCAGGCGTCCCAGGAAGTCGAAGAGATGAACGGCAAGCACCGCCGCGCGCTGCACAAGCTTGCTCGCGGCGGCAATCCGGAGCTTACGCGAATCAAGATCGACACCACGGCCGGCATGCTGCTCTCCAACGGCATCGCTTTCTTCATCATCCTGACCACGGCGGCCGTCCTGCACGCCAACGGCGTCACCAACATCAATTCGGCAACGGAAGCCGCCGAAGCGCTGCGGCCGCTCGCCGGCGATTTCACCTTCCTCCTGTTCGGCCTCGGCATCATCGGCACTGGCATGCTGGCGATCCCGGTGCTGGCGGGCTCGGCGGCCTATGGCGTTGCGGAAATCTTCGGATGGCGCGCGACGCTGGAGGCGAAGCCGGACGAGGCGGTCGGCTTCTACACCATCATCGCGACCGCGACTGTGATTGGCTTCGGCCTCGGCTTCACTGGGATCGACTCGATCCGCATGCTGGTGTGGAGCGCCGTGCTCAACGGCATCGTCGCCGTGCCGATTATGGCGATGATGATGCTGCTCGTCTCGAGCACCACGCTTATGGGCCGCTTCAAGGCGCGGAACTGGCTGATCGCGCTCGGTTGGCTCGGCACCGCGCTGATGGCGCTCGCCGTCCTCGCCTTGCTCGGCTCGTCCGTGATCGGCTGAGGAAGAGGAGGGCCGCTAGAGCATGATCCGGAAAGGTGCGCAGCGCTTTTCCGGCAAGATCATGCTCAAACAAATAACCTAAAGCGCGATGACTTCATCGCGCTTTAGACCGGCCACACGCCGCGCCCTGCCCGCCGCGCCTACTGCACCCGCTGCGCGACGTGCTGATCCGCAGTCAGAAGCTGATCAGAAATGGCGGCTCCGCTCATGGTGAGCAGCGCCAGGATCGAAATCATGCCCAGGAATTTCAAGGCGTGAACGTCGGTTCCGATTGTGGCCAAAAAGGTCAGAGCCCGGTGCAATTTCAGGACGATCCCGGGAAAGATCGTGGCCACCCCCGGCCGGATTCCGAGGCTTTCCCGGCGAAATCGCGCGTGCTCCACCCGCCGAAAACGAGCGGCGGTGTTCTCAACGACAGCCACAAGAGCTGACGTCTCTTTACGGCGTCACGGGATTGACGGTCGAGGACGCCTTCGGACCCGGCCGATCCGGTTCGACCACCGATTTCGGGTCGGTCGGAAAGACGTCGGCGCCCGCCGCACGCGCCGCTTCGCCCGTGGTTTGATACATCGCAACATGGGCCGGCTGCACCTTGGCCCGGCTCCACGGCCCGTGGTCCACGAGCAGCATCGCGGCAATGGTCAGCCCCGCGACGATCAGCGCGATCACGCCGGGATGCCGGAGGGCTTCGTCCATGCCCAAGCAATTCCTGATGCGATTTCGTTCCATCAAGATGACCCGAGTCGTTTCCTCTCGGGGTCAATTCGATTGCTCTGCTGAGAGTTCCGCGGCCGATGGTTCAACATCGCTCCTTGCAGGCCGGATTTCTGACATCCGGCCGGGGATCCCGAACGAACCCGTCGCGGTTCGGCATCTTGATTGCCGCGAGTGATTTCGCATCAAGCGTCGCGTCCGCCGCAACCAGCCCGTTCAGGCTGAGAAGATAGGCCGACACCGCATAGACGTCGTCGTTGCTGAGCGACTGCGGCGCGTTCTGCGGCATGGCGCGGCGAATGTAGTCGAACAGTGTGGTCGCATAGGGCCAATAGCTACCGACCGTCCGGATCGGCTTGGCCATTCCAAGCGTCCCCTGCCCACCGACCAGCCGGTCGCCGACACCGCCCTCGCCCTTCTCGCCGTGGCAGGAAGCGCATTGCTGATCGAACACCTCGCGTCCGTGGCTGACTGTGCCGCGGCCCTGCGGCAGATTGCTGCCATCGCGCCCAATATCGATGTTCCAGCCCGCGATCTCAGCCGGCGCCGCCGGCCGTCCGATGCCGTAGGCGGTTTGCGCCCGTGCGCTCGCCACGCAGGCCAAGACCAGGATCGCGAACGCGACGCACCGAAGCTCACGCCTGCGCATTGGCCACCTCGCCGTTCGCCGCGATTCGCCAGGGCCAGATTGCATTGTTGTGATAGAAGTGATTGTCGCCTCGCACTGCGAGCAGCTCGGCGAGCGTCGGCTGCACATAGCCGGTCTCGTCGATGGCGCGGCTCTGGATCACCGCCGGCTGACCATCCCATCGCCAGGGCAGACGGAAGCGTGTCAGCGCACGCGTCAGCACCGGCTCCTGCAATTGCGCGTCCTGCCAGTTCTTGCCGCTGTCGACCGACACCTCGACACGCGCGATCTTGCCGTGTCCACTCCAGGCAACGCCCGTGATTTCGTGGAAACCTGGCGCTGTCAGGCGCTGCCCGCCCGAGGGACGCGTGATGATCGACTTGGCTTCCATGTAGAAGCTGAATTCACGCGCGCTGCCGTCCGGCATCAGGTCGGTGTATTTCGAGGTCTCCTCGCGCGAATAGATCGGCTCCGCCGTCACATGCAGGCGCCGCAGCCATTTCACATTCATGTTGCCCTCGAAGCCTGGCAGCAACAGCCGCAAAGGATAACCCTGCTGCGGGCGCAGCCGCTCGCCGTTCTGGCTGTAGACCAGCATCGCGTCCTCCAAGCATTTCTCGATCGGGATGCTGCGGGTCAGCGCGGCGGCGTCGGCGCCTTCTGCGACTACCCATTTCGCCCCGGGCTGCAGTCCGGCCTCCTGGAGCACCAGCTTCAGGCTCACACCGGTCCATTCCGCGCAGCTCAAGAGACCGACGAGATCCGACGCCGTCTTGCCGTAGGGCTTCGTGTAGACGGGGTTGCCGGAGCATTCGAGAAAGTAGATGTGCGACTCCGACGGAAAGCGCCGCAGTTCGTCCATGGTGAAGATCAAGGGACGGTCTACGAGGCCGTGCAGCATCAGCCGATGTTGCGCGGGGTCGATCGTCGGGACGCCACCGTGATGGCGCTCATAGAACAGGCCATTCGGCGTGATGATGCCGTCGAGCTCCTGCAACGGTGTCCGGCCCGACGCGGAAATGTATTGCTTGAGATTGGGTGAGATGTTCTTGACGACGTTTTTCTCGAATGGCGACGGCGAGCCATAAGGCTGGCTTCCCATCGGCTCGCCCGGCGCCCTCATCCATTCGGGCACGTTGGGCGGAAGGTTGTCCGTTTCAGCGGCCGCGGACACGCCTGCGCCGAGAACAGCGCCACTCACCGCCGCGGTACTGCCCTGCAGGAAGCGTCGGCGTGAGGCCTTCGCAAGATCGTCGTTGGCGCTTCTTGTGCTCATCGCGGGTCCTCGGCTGGCGTTCGGCACGCATAAGACCTTCCGAGAAGCGCTTTTGCAATTCGTCCGCGTTTCAAAAGCAGGCGGATTTCGATCAGGACTGATCTAAATCCGCTTGCGGCAACAGCAGTTCCGTTCTTTGCGACGCACAATGCCTGGCCAACGGGTCCGTCTCACTCGCCCGGCGCAATCGCGTTGCTCGGCGTGGGCCGGTCGGTGATCTGCTGCCCGAACAGACTGCCGATCAGCTCGACGGCGGTGCGGGCAGTGCGCCCGCGCTCGTCGAGGAATGGATTGAGCTCGACGATGTCGACCGACCCTACCAGCCCGCAATCGTGCAGCAGCTCCATAATCAGATGTGCCTCGCGGTACGTTGCCCCGCCCGGCACCGTGGTGCCGACGCCCGGTGCGACGCAAGGGTCGAGAAAGTCGACATCGAAACTGACATGCAGCACGCCGTTTCTCACCTTGACGCGCTCGATCACGCGCCGGATCAGCACGGCGACGCCGAACTCGTCGATCTGGCGCATGTCGGCAACCCTGATCCGGCGCGCGCGCATCAGATCCCTCTCGAGCTTGTCGATCGATCGCGTCCCGAACAGATCGAGCCTGTCGGGATCGATCGAGGCACGCGGATCTTCACCCAGCAGGCCGTCGAGGCCCGGCTCGCCACACAAAAAAGCCGCCGACATGCCGTGCATGTTGGCCGTGATCGTCGTCTCCGGCGTGTTGTAATCAGCATGCGCATCCAGCCAGAGCACAAACAGCTCACGTCCGCACTCGCGCCAGTGGCGAGCCATTGCGTTGACCGAACCCATCGACAACGTGTGATCACCGCCAAGAAAGATCGGGATCGCGCCGGTCTGCGCGATCTCATAGCCGCGGCAGCTCAGCATGCGCGTCCAGCGCTGGATCTCCCGGTAGTGATTGGCCTTTGCGGGCGGCCTGTCGGCGAGATCTGCTAGTTCGGCGACGGAGAGATCGCCGTAGTCAACGACCTCGAAGTCGAGGCTCTCGAGCAATGTCGTAAGGCCGGCGGTACGCAGCGCCGCAGGTCCCATCAAGGTACCACGCTGCGAAGCTCCCATGTCGATGGGCGCGCCGAGCAAGGCGATGCGCCGGGCTCGATCCGTCATGGTCCGGTCGGTCACGGCAATCTCCTGGGTCAGCAAGGTTGAACCTTGAGGTCGTGCCTCGAGGTATTGCCTGGCGCCAGCCTAACAGAGATTCGTGCCCGTCGTTTCACGGGGAGCCAATCTCCGCTCTGGAACTAAATCCCTGGCGCCGAATTGCCAGCCCAAGGCCGGCACCCGCCGTTGATGACGGCGCCTGTCGCGGATAGCCAAAGGCCTTTCGGCCCGCTGTTCAAAACGAGCGCACGCGCGGATAGCCAAAGGTGCCGGTCTCAAACTTATCGTCAGGCGTGGAGGTCGCGAGCTTGAGCACGGAAGTACCGCAGCCCAATCCCCAGCCCGGCATGGCCGAGCGCGCCATCGACGCAGCAACCGACGTGTCGCGCACGATCGGCGAAGTCGCGGGCGGTTTGCACGCCGCAGTCGATCGCCTCACCTTTGCAATCGAGCAAGCGCGAAGGCCCGGCCGGCCGCTCGCAACCGTCGCGGCGATCACGCGCGAAGCGCCTCTGGCCAGCCTCTTCGTCGCCTTTCTCTTTGGCGTTGCGGTCGCGCGCCGGCGCTAGCGATCGGAATCCGCCGCGTATGTTCGTTCAGGCGGCGCAGACGAAGCGCTTCGGCGGGCATCGGCCGGCCGAAGAAATAGCCCTGCCCTTCCGCACAGCTCCTGGATCCGCCTGAACATGTCCAGCACACGCCTCTCGTCGAGCAGCAGGATATCCTCGGTGACCTCGAGTTCGAGCAACGAGGGCGTGAGCCCCGTCGCGTCGAGGAGCTCCGCAACCGTATGCGCGAGATCGCCGGAGTGAAGCTGCGACGGCGACAGGTTGATTGCGACACGGGCATTTCGGCCGGACAACTCCCAGGCCCGCGCCTGCCGGCAGGCGGCCTCCATCACCCAGTTCGTAATCCGCTCGGATAGTGCCGAGGTGGACCACCGGCATGAACTCACCGGGCGAGACGTAGCCGCGTACAGGATGCCGCCAGCGGATGAGCGCCTCGGCCCCCACCAGGCTGCCATCGACCAGACGAGCCTGCGGCTGGTAGAGCAGTTCGAACTCGCCACGGTCCGCGGCGAGAGCAAGCTCGCTTTCGAGCGTCAGCCTGTTCTCCAAGTCTTGCCTGATGGTACTTTCGAAGATCACATGGCTGCTCGCGCCGCGTGGCCTCTGCCTTGGACAGCGCGAGATGGCTGTTGCTCAAGAGATCGTCCGCGCTGTTGCCGCCCTGCGGGCCAGCAGCGTGCCCTTCATGTCGCAATGGTCGGCACTCACTCTCACGCTGGCAGGGGCGCTCACGCTCTCCAGCGCGCTGCGTCTCTGCCTGGAGCGCGGCAAGGCAGGCTGTCCCTAGCGTCAGCTTTTTGCGCTGCACGCCCCCCGCGCGGCCCTTTTGGGCGCCGTCTCTCACCGACTTGCCTAAATTTAATCCCTTAGCCTGCTCACGATCGCTCGATCCGGGAGTTCCCAATGACCATGTTCAGTCAAAAGTGATTGAGATGGAACAATGAAGAGGGTGTTTGCGATCCTGGCTTTCCTCTGCGTGCTGGGCGTCGGCCAATATTTCGTCGTCTCCAAGTTCGCCATTCGTCACGAGACGCTGAGTCTGTTCGACGCCGCGCGCCAGCGGCCGATCACGGTCGACCTCGCGGTGCGGCGCGACTACGAAACCAAGGCCAATCTTGGCCTCTGGAAGCTCCCGCTCGCCATTATCAGCAACGGTAACACCGTGAAGGCCACCGAGTATTCGTTCCTTGCCAACGCGCTCGCGGCGCGCGGCTATCTCGTCACGAGCATCCAGCAGGACCTGCCGAGTGATCCGCCGCTGATGACTCATGTCGGAGAGCCCTATGTCGGCCGGCGTCAGGTCTACATCCGCTGCGAGGCCAACATTCTTTTCGTGCTCGGCGAGCTTAAGAAGCGGCAGGAGAACGCCGAATATGATCACATCACGCTGGTCGGCCATTCCAACGGCGGTGACGTCTCCATGTATGTCGCTCATCAGCATCCGGAGCTGGTGTCGAAGGTGATCACGCTGGACAATCTGCGCGTTCCGTTCGTGCTCAACGACCGCTTGAAGATCCTGTCGTTCCGCTCGAAGGATCCGAATTTCGTGACCGACCCCGGCGTCCTGCCAACGGCGGAAGAGGCCAAGGCGCGCGGCATCGACATTGTCCATACCGGTGCGCAGCATACGGAGATGAGCGACCGCGGACCGGACGCCGTCAAGGAGAAGATCCAGGCGACGCTTGACCGCTTCCTGCGCGACAGCGCCAGCAGCGCGCTCGCGCCGGCCGATACGACCAGTCCGATGATCATGAATCCCGCCGATTACTAGCCCACCTGCCTTGCGCCAGATCAAGGCGCCTCCGGTTCGGGCGCGATAGGAAGGCCACCTCGCATCGGAGGGGCATATGCCGTACCATATCGAGAGCCTTGGCCTGTCCGCGGCCGGAGCGGCGGAGCTGCTTCATCGACTCTATCGCTCGGTCCGCAGACGGCTCCGATCGATCATCGCCCGCATTGATCTCTCACAGTTCCCGGGATCGTGCTGCGGCTGAGTACGATGTTTTGCCACTGCCGCAAACGCAAATCCCTGCCGGTTGAACCGACAGGGATTTGCGCAGGCGGCGGCTGACTCAGGACTTACTTTTGCCGGACTGCATGAAGCTGCCGGTCATTTGGCGCATATGGTCGCCGGCACTGGTGAACTGGCTGCGCAGGAATTCTGACTGGATCTGCATGGCTTCCTGAAGGTCGGTGGCATGAACGAGCTTGCGTGCGTGCTCGAACGCCGACTTCATGTTCTGCTCGGTGAACGCGAGCGCCTGCTTCGACACCTCCGTGCCCGCGCCCGGCACCGTCGACATCGATTTGGTGGCGGCTTCGAAAAACATGCCGAATGCCTTTTCCGCCTGGTCGATCGTCTTCTCGGCCAAGTCGCGCAATTCGGCCGGAACTTCGATCTTCGGTTCGATCATGTCGCACTCCTCCCTCTTTTTCTTACTGATTATCACACTTGGCGCATCGGCTTCCAGCGGCCAGACCCGGCGCCAGGCACAATCGGGCGGCCCGGCTATACGGCGGCACGAACCAAGGACAGGCGCGGCGCCGGCGCGTGGCCTGCCTTACGAGAGGGGACGCTCGGGGAGGGATTCGTCAGTGGCGAGGTCTTCCACGAGCTTGATGACCTCAAAACGCTGCCGGGGCGCAAGCTTCAGAAACGCACGCAGTAGGCGCAGGCTTTCGACGGTACTGCTTGCGGGCGCGCCGAGCTTGAGGTGCAATTCAGCCGCGAAATTGAAGTTCTTCATCTCGCACCTATGACAGGGGTCGGCCTTCGTTGGTCGTACGTCGCGGTCTGGCTCAAGAATCGAACGCCATCGCGGCGAAGGATTCTCGGCCGGGGGCACCTCAGGGAATTGGCACGCTAAACCGCACATCCAAGCGGATGGCCGATCGGTTGCAACTATGCCAAGAAACAACCCCTCAGGCAAGCCAAACCATCAGCGCAGCGACGCCTCGCCAGCATCGCACTACGGCAATTCCGGATAACAGGAATATGCATCGACGTCACCCACCTGCGTCAAGAAGCGGCATCGCTCCACACGCCCGCCTTGATCGACCTCAATGCCGTGGCATTGCTCTTTGCTTTGTGTCTGAATGTGAACTGAGCTGCGGTTCGCAATCGACTTGAGCGATCGCTTCCGATCGGGGTTGTCGAAGCCCTGGGCCGACCCGCGCCAGCTTCTTCAGCGTATACACGTAATTGTTGAGTCCGATCTCGGACGGTTGCATCGCCGACGAAACGAAAGTCGATCTCGCAACCGATCCGTTTCATTTGACGCGTCCCTTGAAGCCGCACCTTGGCCTCCGCTCGCCGCGCCATGGTTCATCGATCCCAATCCGTGAACCGCCATTCAAGTTCGGACGACCAAGCCGTTGCGAAACGGCCACGCAGATCACGGGCGCCATGGCTGACTGACCTCTTCGATTCGGGCGCGCCTCAGCACCAAAGGACGACGGCATGCTTTCTCGCTGCGATGTCATCAAGGGCACCACGGTTGCGCTCCTCACTCTCTGGATACCCGTCGCATGGGCGCAGGAGACCAAAATGAACCTCTTCAAGATCGTCACCATGAAGGACGAAATCATCGTAGGATTGTCAGCCGAGGAGCTGCAGACACTCGGCGGCAATGATGCGAGCGCCGTTGCGCACGCGCTGGCGCAGAAGGGCGACCTCACCGTCTGGCAGTACAACGTGCGTCGCGGCCAGAACGGCGAGTTGCAGCAGGCGCCGACCGCCAAGATCGGGCTCCTGGCCAACGCCTCGCTCCGCGTCGAGCCTTATGCGACGCCGTACCAGATCGCGCCGCATCCGTAAGCGGCAAACGGGCACGCCGGCGGCCTGCCGCTCTCATCGGCGCCTTTCCGCGCGCGGCGTTCCCGTTTCCGTCGCAAAGCCGTAGACCAGCGCAAGCCGGTCGAGACATTCGCGGAACCGCCGCGCGAAATAGTCGTTCCAGCGCTGGCTGCGCACGGCGCGGCGCTGCCCGATCTGATCCATGGTCAGGCCCAGGACCAGCACGTCGTGCACCAGCGCGGCACCGTCGGTGCCGAGCTCGCGCTCGACGCGGTTCAGCCGCAGCACCGCCTGGCGCTGACTCTCGGTAACCGCCTCGCGCATGCGCGCGCCGTCGACATATTCGCGGGTCGGATCTACCGCCTGGGGACCACGCTCCGCCCGCTCCCAGTCGTTCTGGAAGGCGCGACCACCGCGGTATTGCGCCTCGTCGATCTGGTGATGGGAATAGAGCCGGCCGAGCGGATCGGTGCGGATCGAGCGCATCGCGACGATCTTCTCGCCCGGTTCGAGCGCCAAGGGATCATCGACCTCGATTTCGGCCACTTCGGCATTGAACGGCAGATCGCACGCGCGCCGATCGTAGAGCTTTGCCAACCTGTAGGACTTGTTGCGTCTGGCGCGTATCACACGGACACTCCTTGAGAAATTGACGATGGAAACGATGGCCGTCAGGCGGCTGAAACGAGCCTCAGCACGACGGGGACCGTGGTGCGCGCGCCCGTGCCGGGCCCGCGCGTCAGATGAAAATGCGGCGCGCAATAGCTCGCGCCAGGCTGCTGGGGATGACCGCAGAAAGTGATCTCCTCTCCGTCCTTGTCGCCGCCATAGGGATAGCGGCAGTCGCCCGGCGCAAGTTCGAGCAGCGAGATCAGGCGCGGCTTGATGCCCACGCAGCGCAATTTCACCGGCCCGGCCGGCTTCGTCGCTGATTTCGGCGGCACGCTCCAGCTCTGCAACGCCTGCGGCCGCGGTAGAAACGGACAGGGCTCGCCGGGAAAGGTCGGGACGATCGATGGACTCTTCATTCGCGAGGGCGCGGCGAGCCCGAGCCGCTTGGCGCGGCCGACCACCGCATTGCGCGTATAAGCCGTTCCGAATCTTGAGTTAATTTCTCTTCCGATCTCCGCATAAGACATGCCCTTGAGAAAATAGTCGCGAAGCGCGTCGGAGTGCTCCGACGGCCAATTGCCCGGTTCCATGCTGCTGTCCTGTGATGCGCCCCTCTCCGGCCGCACGGCCGGGATGGCGAAACACACATTCCGGTATTCCGAAGTTCAAGTCAAGCGATAATTCTGATATTCATAATTGCATCAATTCCGAATTTCGGATTAGAAGAGACGAGGCCATGGGCAATCGAGGGAATCACCATGTTGGACGTTGCGATGATCGAGCGGGGTCTGGAGAAGACGGGCAAGAGCAAGGGCGGGCTAGCGGCGGCGATGGGCGTGCGCCCGGGTGCGGTGTCGGAAATCCTCGGCGGCGAACGCCTGGTGAAAGCGTCGGAAATTCTGCCGATCATGGAATACCTGGAACTGAATCTTGCGCCGATCATGGGCCGGGTCGGCGCCGGCGCCGTGATCGAGCCGGATTTCGAGCAGGTTCCGCCGGAGGGGCTAGGCGAGATCGTGCTGCCTTTTCCGATCATGGAAGAAACCGTCGCCTTCGAGATCGTCGGCGATTCGATGCTGCCCAAATACGAGAGCGGCGACGTGATCGTGGTCTACAAGGACCAGCGCTATCCGCTGTCGAGCTTCTACGGCGAGGAGGCCGTGGTCCGGCTCAAGACCGGCGAACGCTATCTCAAGACCATCGAGCGCGGCAAAAGCCCGTCCGTGGTCAACCTCACCAGCTTCAACGCCAAGCCGATCGTCGGCGTCAAGCTGGAGTGGGTCGGTGAGATATGCCTTTCGATGCCCAAGGGCCAGCTCGAGCGGCTGCGCGCGAAATCCGCGCGTCCGCGCAAGAAGGGCAGGTAAGCGGAAACTGGCGCCGATTTCCGATTCTTGGAAATCGCGCTTGACTAAATTCCGTTTTTCGGAAAAACTCTGCCGCAAGCTCGCGCCACGCAGGCCGCGGCAGGGACAATTTGATGCAATATTTCGTCGTGATGATCGACTATGGGCGACGCGGCCGCGAAGCGATCGTCGATCCCGAGATCACGCGGCGCGAGGTCATCTCGCGCGTCGCCTCGGGTGAATACAGCAACATTTCCTTCATTCACGAGATCGCGGATAGCTCGGTCGAAGACGTGACCGAGGCCATCCTGACTGAGGCCGCCCTTCCCCGGGTTCCACCTGACGAGATCGACCTCCAGGCGATCCGCCTCGATCATGCCCGCGACCTGCGCAAGCATGAACGGACGTGACGCAGACGTCGAACGCCTGCGCCATCGTTCGATCGGACCTCACACCAGGAGCACGGTCGATCCCGTCGTCTTGCGGGCAGCAAGATCGGCATGCGCCTTGGCGGCGTCCTTCAGCGGATAGGTCTGGTGTACCTCGATCTTGACCGCGCCGGACTTGACGACGTCGAACAACTCATTGGCCATCGCCACGAGATTCTCGCGCTTGGCGGCGTAGGTGAACAGCGTCGGCCGGGTGACGTAGAGCGATCCCTTCTGCGCGAGAAGGCCGAGATTGAGCGGCTCGACCGCGCCGGAGGACTGGCCGAACAGCGCCGCGACACCGAGCGGCGCGAGGCAGTCCAGCGACTTCAAGAACGTGTCCTTGCCGACGGAATCGTAGACCACCGGCACCTTCTTGCCGCCGGTGATCTCGTCGACCCGTTTCACGAAATCCTCGCGCGTGTAGATGATGACATGGTCGCAGCCATGCGCCTTGGCGAGCTTGGCCTTCTCCTCGTTGCTGACCGTGCCGATCACCGTGGCGCCAAGATGCTTGGCCCACTGGCTCAGGATCGTTCCGACACCGCCGGCCGCGGCATGGAGCAAGATGGTGTCGCCGGCCTTCACGCGATAGGTCTGCCGGATCAGATATTGCGTGGTGAGGCCCTTCAGCATCATCGCCGCCGCGGTCTTGTCGTCGACGCCGTCAGGCAGCTTCAGCAGCCGATCCGCGGGAATCAGCCGCGCCTCGGAATAGGCGCCGAGCGGCGAGGCGCCATAAGCGACACGATCGCCGGGTTTCAGGTCCGTGACGCCGGAGCCGACCTCCTCGACGACGCCGGCCGCCTCGCTGCCGAGCCCGCTCGGCAATTGCGCCGGGTAAAGGCCCGAGCGGTTGTAGATGTCGACGAAGTTGAGACCCACGGCGGTGTGACGGATACGCGCTTCGCCCGGTCCGGGCTTGCCGACGCTGACCTCCTCCCAGACCAGGACTTCCGGACCACCGGTCTTGTGAAAACGAATAGCATGCGTCATGGGCGTTGCTCCCTTATTGTTGGAGTTGAGGGTCGGATCAGCGGTTCGGGCCGTGAAATAGGCATTTAATCCGCCCGTTACAGTACAGGGACGTAACAAGAATGTCACAGCGAACGACAAACGCCCATTGTTCCAGCTCTGTTCGAAAGAGTTGATGACGGTATCGGGGCGCTCGGCAGTACCTTCTGCGCGGGGTTCGGTGGTTGTCTGCGAAGGAGACCCGAGATGCCAGCCTATGTACAGCATCATCAGGATATCGATATCGCGCCCGTGAATTGCCCGACCTGCATGGGGTTCCTGCCAATGTACGTGCGCGAGGTCGAGCCGCATTGGAGTCTTGCTACGATCGACTTCGTCTATGAATGCGCCGATTGCGGCGCCGAGCTCAGGCAGACTCTCCACAAACCGGAGGTGCTGCGGCACTGACGGGGCGTATTTCTCCCCGTGATCTATTTGCGCTAAGCGGAAAATCACCCCGCTCGCGCGGATCTGGCTTCTCCCAAACGAGGCTTGTTCTTTGCCGGGAACGCAGGCAGAACAAGCCTCAAGCAAGACCTTTGGGAGCGCCCATTCGTGGCTGATCAGAAGGCCTCGACCTCGATCGAGGCAGTGGAGAGCGGCCTCGCCGCGCAGGGCTACATCGCGAGCCGTCAGATCGCGACCGCCGTTTATTTGTCGCAACAGATCGAGAAGCCGATCCTGGTCGAAGGCCCCGCGGGTGTCGGCAAGACCGAGCTTGCCAAGGCCATCGCCGCTTGGCGCGGCATGAAGATGATCCGCCTGCAATGCTACGAAGGCCTCGACGAGGCCAAGGCACTCTACGAGTGGAAGTATGCAAAGCAGCTTCTCTATACCCAGATCCTCAAGGACAAGTTGGGCGAAGTGCTCGGCGGGGCACAGACCTTGCACGCCGCGCTCGACCAGCTCCACGACTTCGGCGACGTGTTCTTCTCCAAGGAATTTGTCGAGCCGCGGCCACTGCTCCAGGCGCTGGAGCAACCCGGCGGCTGCGTCCTGTTGATCGACGAGATCGACAAGTCGGATGCCGAGTTCGAATCGCTGCTGCTGGAGATCCTGTCCGATTTCCAGGTCACGATTCCCGAGCTCGGCACAGTCTCCGCGATCACACCGCCGACGGTCATCCTCACCTCCAACAGCGAGCGTGATCTCGGCGACGCCTTGAAGCGGCGCTGCCTGCACCTGCATATCGGCTTCCCTGAGCAGCGGCTCGAGGAGCGCATCGTCGAGAGCCGCGTGCCCGGCATCTCGCAAACGCTGCGCCGGCAGATGGTCGGCTTCATCCACGAGATCCGCACGCTCGACCTGAAGAAGCTGCCCTCCGTCAGCGAAACCATCGACTGGGCGCGCGTGCTGGTGCTGCTCCAGGCCGCCGAGCTCGATACCGAGATCGTCAAGGACACGCTCAACGTGCTCTTGAAATACGAGGCCGATATCGAGGCGGCGGCGCCCCAAGTTACGACTTTCATTGCCAAGGCGGCGCGGTCCAACGTCTTCGGTTGACGCCGATGCGCGAGAACCTCCATCGTTTCTTTCGAGCGGCACGCGGCGCCGGCGTCCATGTCTCGCCTGCCGAAAGCATCGATGCGATGCGCGCGGTCGCCCAGGTCGGCTTCTCCGACCGCGACGTCTTGCGCGATGCGCTGCTGTTGACACTCGCCAAGTCGCAGGACGAGAAACTCGCGCTCGGCGACTGCTTCGATCTGTTCTTCAGCCAGCCGGAACCCCGGCAGGAGCAAGCCGGGGCCGGTAACGGCGATTCAGCGCAAGAGGCGGATCAATCTCCCTCGTCCGGTGTGGCCAGCGACGCGGGCGGCAGTGAACCTCCCGAGGGACTGGGCCCGCTCGCACAGATGCTGCTGTCGCAGGACCGCAATGCGATCGCCGCGGCGATCGCCAGCGCCGCTGGCGCGGCCTCGCTATCCGACATCCGCTACTCCACCCAGCGCGGGATCTTCTCAAGCCGCATCCTCGACGCCATGGGCCTGCAGCGGCTGCGCGACGACCTCGATGAATTGACCGCGACCAACCCCTCGCTGGCCGAACGCCTGCGCGCCGCCCTCGACGGCTTGCGCGAAGCAGTCCGCGATACGGTGTCGCAGGGGCTGGCGCTCTACGCCCGCGAGGAGGCCGAGAACCTCCGCAACGAGATCCTGCGCAACGCGCCGCTCGCGCGCATCGAGCGGCGGCAGGTCGAGGAAATGCGCGCGCTGATCCGCCGGATCGCGCGGCGCCTGCGCGAGCGCTATTCGAAGCCGCGCAAGCGCCAGCGCCGCGGCCATCTCGACGTGCGCCGCACGTTGCGCCGCAATGCCGCCTGGGGCGGCGTGCCCTTTCTCACCGCCTGGAAGCGCAAGCACCGCGACCGGCCGAAGATCGTTGCGCTCTGCGACGTCTCGGGCTCGGTCGCGCAGGTATCGGATTTCTTCCTGCTCCTGATCCATTCCCTGCATGAAGTGGTCGACGACGTCCGCTCCTTCGCCTTCTCCTCGCACCTGATCGAGGTCAGCGACATCCTGGAGATGAAGTCGCCCGAAGACGCCATGGCCGAGATCATGTCCAAGGTCGGCTTCGGCTCGTCGGACTACGGCTCCGCGCTCGTCGATTTCGAAAAGGAGTGGATGAGCACGCTGACGCCGCAAACCACGGTCATCGTGCTCGGCGACGCCCGCAGCAACAATCTCGATCCCCGCGCCGACATCTTGCGCCGCATCTCCGAACGCTCGAAACGGCTGGTCTGGCTCAATCCCGAAGGACGCCTCGCCTGGGGTTTTGGCGATTCCGAGATGCCCCGCTACGCGACTTTCTGCAGCGTGGTGCGTCAATGCGCCACTGCGCAGCAGCTCGAGCGCGCGGTGTCCGATATCGTGGCGACGTATCAGTAAGCCGCGATCGCGTCAGCGGAAAACACAAGGCCGGCGCTCAGCCCCGCATCAACTCGGCGTGCGCGAGGTTGCACTCCCGGAAGTGATCGGCAATTTCGTCCAGCGCGCGCTGTTTCCATTCCTCGGCCTGCGCGAGCCAGAAACCCCGGCGCTCCGAATCGAGCGCAGCACGCACCCGACAGAGGGACTCCTGACTGCGAATCTCTACCAGCCTGTTCATGCACTCCACTCCTGCCGCGTGTGAAGCCATTCCCTGATATCACCGTAACAGAGTCTTGAACAACGCGTCTCGGATTTCTGTGCACATCGCGACGCAGAATGGGACACGGCGTTTCCTGTGCACCGCGGCAATTCGCAGCGCAACATCAATTGCAGATCAGCAATTAGTGATCAAAGGCAGGAACGATCTTCGTCCACGAACGATCTTAACACTTGTGGTGCAATGAACTGCGGCAATTTGTGAAGAGACGTTCTAAACGCCCCACCGAATTCCGGACTCAATGTCGTCGCATGGTCTTCATGCACCGCAGCTAAGTGGTGCCCGCGAACGATACTATCGCTTGAGGCAGCATGAGCAACGACGTCGACTTCGACCTTTCATCGGACCAATGGGAAGCACTGAAGGCGCTTCGCAATCCGGCATCGACTGGTCACCTCTCGAAGGCGTATGTCGTCGAAGGACTCGCCAAGCTCGGTCTCGTCGTCATCGACGACGGCGTGCCGGCATTGACGCCGACCGGACGCAAGGTCCTGGTGCGGGGATCGTGCCGACTGCTGGACGTCGCCGCATGAAGGCTGGCCGCTGCCGCGCTCTTGTGGCCGCTCGCAAGTCGCCTATGCGGGCATGCCGAAGAGAATGCAGACAGGACTTCCAACCTGGACGGTTCGGTCCGTCCTCACGAGGCGGCCGCTGTCGGCATCGCGCTCGAAGAGCACGACGGCGTCGCTGTCTTCATTCGCCACGAACAGGAATTTGCCTGTAGGCCCGAGCGCGAAGAAGCGCGGTGTTTTTCCACCACTTGCGCTCCAGCCAACAGGCGTCAGTCGTCCGCTCGCAGCGTCGACGGCGAAGACCGCGATACTGTCGTCGCCGCGATTGGAGGCGTAAACGAAGCGTCCATCGCCCGACACTGCGATCTCGGCCGCGCGGCTGTTGCCGGTAAAGGCATCAGGCACCGCGGAGACGATCTGGAACGGCGCAAGCGCGCCGGTTGCCGGATCGAAGCGGTAGCCGGTGACAGTCGAATCGAGCTCGTTGATCACGTAGGCGAGCCGCCCGCCCGGATGGAACGCAACATGACGTGGACCGGCTCCCTCGCGCGCCTGCACAGGTTTCGTGGCCAGGACGAGCTTTCCCTTCTCGGCATCAATCCTGTAGGTGAAGACGAGGTCGAGCCCCTTGTCCGGCACCACAATGAACGCGCCCGATGGATCGAACTCGACCTGATGCGGCTTGGCGAACGGCTGCTCCACGCGATGCGGCCCGATCTTGCCTTCCAGCTTGACGAGGTCGATTACGGCGCCGAGCGAGCCGTCGTCCTGCCGCGGCAGCAGCGCAAGCGTCGAAGTGATGTGATTGGCGACCACCACGAAGCGGTTGGTCGGATCGATCGCGAGATGGACGGGGTTCTTCCCTTCCGTACCCTGCCGATTGATCACGGCGAGCTTGCCGCTCACAGCATCGATTGCCATCGCCGTGATGTCGCTGAGGTCGCCATGCACCGTGTAGAGGAAACGGCGCGTCCGGTCGAAGGTGAGAAACGATGGATTGACGAGGTCGCCGAGAAGCTGGACGTGGCGCCAGGTGCCTGTGGCATTGTCCATCGCGTAGACATTGAGCCCGTCGCCGCGGGCATTGCGCTCTCTGGTGGTGCGCGCCCCGACATAGACGAATGAGCGTGAGCCTTCGATCATGCTGTTCTCCGGATGGGACTTCCGCGTTTGAGAGAGCACCGGCACGCCGGACCATGCGGTCGCGAAGGTGCCGACGGCGAGAAGGCGCGCGAACGTGCGCCGCGATAGAGGCGCATCCTCAGCGTGGATTGACGACTCCGGGCCCGCAATAAAATCCATAGGCATCACGCTCCCCCATATTGCTTTTTATTTTTTAAAACACAATTCTAGACAAGACGCAAGAACGCCCGGCGACGCTTGTGCCGCGCGTGCTGGTAAGCGACATCTCTTCACATCAGGATCAACCCGAGTCGGCCAATGCCACGTCCCAATCTCGCGACCCAGATGACCGCGCGGATCCTCGACTACATCCGCGCCAACGGCCTTCAGGCCGAGCAGCATCTTCCGAGCCAGACGCTGGCGGATGCGCTGCGCGTCTCGCGCGCGCCGATCAACGCGGCGCTGCAAATCCTCGAAGACATGCAGGTTGTCCGCTCCGAGCCCAATCGCGGCTTCTTCCTGGTCAAGAGCGCCGCTGAGCTTCCCGACCTGCCGGAGGCGGAGGACGCCGAGCCGGAGCGCGAGGATGAATGGTACTTTGCCATCGCCGAGGACCGCCTTGCGGGAAAGCTGCCGGACAAAGTCAGCGAGAACGAGCTGATGCGCCGCTACGGCCTCTCACGCACGCGTCTTTTGAAGATCCTCACAAAAATAGCCGATGAAGGCTGGATCGAGCGCCTGCCCGGCAATGGCTGGGAATTCGGCCCGCTTCTCACCTCGCGCGAGAGCTATCAGCAGGGCTATCAGTTGCGCGTCGCGCTGGAGCCGCAGGCACTGCTGCTGCCGAGCTTCGAGATCGATCGCGCGGCGTTCGTAGCCGCGCGCGAGCAGCAGCAATGGCTGCTCGACGGCGGCTACAAGCGCGCGTCGCGCTCGGAGATTTTTGCTGCCAATGCAGAGTTCCACGAGATGCTGGTCGGCTGCGCGCGCAATCCGTTCTTTCTTGATGCCGTGAAGCGCGTGAACCGGCTGCGTCGGCTGGTGGAGTACCACATCACGGTGGACCGCAGTCGCCTGCCCATCCAGTGCCGCGAGCACATCAACATCCTGACATTGCTGGAAAAAGGCCTGCACCAGGAAGCCTCGGACTTCCTTCGCGTCCACATCGAGGGCGCCGGCCTGATCAAGGTCCCGAAGGTCTGAAAGCGGCACTATTGCATTTTATATTATAAAATGCATACATCCCCACAAGGCGCCGCCTGTGGGGGAGGTTGGCGTTGCCTGAAAGCCCCAAGGAATCGCAGCAAGGGAACGCCAATGTCCGCCACGGCAGCGACCATCGAGCAATCCACCGCGCGCAAGGTGTTCTGGCGCATCGTGCCTTATTGCTTCGGCCTCTACGTGATCTCCTATCTCGACCGCGCCAATATCGGCTACGCGGCACTCCAGATGAACAAGGAACTCGCGCTGTCCAGCGAAGCCTTCGGCTTCGCCGCCGGTATCTTCTTCATCGGCTATTTTCTGTTCGAGGTGCCGAGCAACGTCGCCCTCAACAAATACGGCGCGCGTGTCTGGATCTCGCGTATCCTGATTAGCTGGGGCATCGTCGCGACCGCAAGCGCCTTCGTGCAGAGCGCGACGCAGCTCTACATCCTGCGCTTTCTTCTTGGCGTTGCCGAAGCCGGGTTCTTCCCCGGCATCATCATCTACCTGACCTACTGGTTCCGCGCCAAGGAGCAGGCAACGACGGTTGCACTGTTCACGGCGGCCATCCCGGTATCCTATCTGATCGGCGCGCCCCTGAGCACCTGGATCATGGACCATGTCGCCGGCTTCGGCTTGAGCGGCTGGCGCTGGATGCTGCTGCTGGAAGGCGGCCCCGCCATCGTCGCCGGCATCGTCAACTTTTTCATCATGACCGATCGACCCGAGCAGGCGAAGTGGCTCACGCCGCAGGAGCGCGACTGGCTCACGGAAGAGCTGCGCAAGGATCAGACCGGCCGTCGCAATGTTCAGCATCTCGGCATCATCGCCGCGATCACCAACCCGAAAGTGCTGTTCCTGTCGGTGATCTATTTTATCTACCAGGTCGGCAATCTCGGCATCGGGCTCTGGATGCCGCAGATCATTAAGGGCCTCTCTTCGACGCTGACCAATTTTGAAGTCGGTCTCGTCGCGATGCTGCCTTACGCGTTCGCAACCGTGGTGATGGTGCTGTGGTCACGCAACTCTGACCGGACCGGCGAACGGCAAAGGCATTCAGCGATTCCGCTATTGTGGGGCGCAATCGCGCTCGCGCTGACCGGCCTTGTGGTCCAGCCGGCGATTGCGATGACGCTGATCTCGCTCTCGCTCGCCGGCATCTACGCCTTCAAGTCGCCGTTCTGGTCGTTGCCCGGCCTGTTCCTGACGCGCTCGACCGCGGCCGTGTCGATCGCGGCGATCAACTCCATCGGCAATCTCGGCGGCTTCGCCGGCCCCTACGCCATCGGCGCAATCAAGGATTGGACCGGCAGCACCTATGGCGGGCTGCTGTTCCTCAGCGGGTTATTGTTCGTGTCGTTCCTGATGACCTGGTTCGCCAGGATGGAAAACGCCGATGAGGCACAGACGCAACCGGCCGAGCAACATGCCTGACTGCACGGTCAGGTCCTAACGATGATCGATTTCGCAACGCTGCTGAGCGGGTCGCAGACCTATCGCATTGCCGACATGGCGGCCGTAGCGGGCGAGGATCTCCCTCGCCTGCCCGTGATCCTGCGTATCCTGCTCGAAAACGTCCTGCGCAACAGCGGCGGCGACCGCGATGAATCGGTTGCCGCCATCCTCGGGTGGCTCGCCAGTGGACGCAGCGAGAGCGAGATCGCCTTCCAGCCGTCGCGCATACTCATGCACGACACGACCTGCGGGCCTGCGCTGGTGGATATCGCGGGCTTGCGCGCGTCACTTTCCGAAGCCGGCGGCGATCCGACCCGCCTCAATCCGGTGCTCCCGGTCGACATATCGACCGATCACTCGCTCGGCGTCGACGTGTTTGCGCAGCCGGACGCCATAGCGCGTAACATGGCGCATGAACTCACACGCAATGGCGAGCGGTATCGCTTCATGAAATGGGCGAGCCAGGCGCTGAGCGGTGTACGCGTGCATCCGCCCGGCACCGGCATCATGCACACGCTGAACCTCGAACGGCTGGCAAGCGTCGTCACGACGTCGAGCCGCAACGGCGAGACATGGGCCGTTCCCGACACGCTGATCGGCACCGACAGCCACACACCCATGATCAACGGGATCGGCGTGCTTGCCTGGGGCGTCGGCGGGCTCGAGGCCGAAAGCGTGATGTTCGGCATGCCTGTGACGATGCGCGTGCCCGATGTCGTCGGCGTTCGCCTGACCGGACGCCCGCGTGAGGGCGTGCTGGCGACCGATCTCGCGCTGACCGTCACCGCGCGCTTGCGGCAGGTTGATCTCGCCGACCGTTTCGTCGAGTTCTTCGGACCCGGCGTCTCCGCGCTCTCGGCTGGCGACCGCGCCGTCATCGCCAACATGACGCCGGAGTTCGGCGCCAACTCCGGCTACTTCCCGATCGACGGCCGGACGCTCGACTATCTCGGGCAGACCGGCCGGTCGCGCGAACAGCTCGCCCTGGTGGAAGCCTATGCGCGCCATCAAAAGCTCTGGTTCGATCCCGAGGCGACGCCGCGCTACACCGAGACGATCAGCATCGATCTCGACGCGGTCGAGGTGAGCCTCGCCGGCCCGCGCCGACCGCAGGATCGTATCGCGGCCGGCAATACCGCCGAAGCGCTGTCGCTGGAACGCCGCTTTGCAGGCACTGATGCGGATCGCGCAAGCCCGCCGGCCGATGGTGCGGTCGCGATTGCCGCGATCACGAGCTGCACCAACACGTCGGATCCGAGGCTCCTGATCGCCGCGGGTCTCCTCGCCCGCAAGGCGCGCAGCCTCGGGCTCAAGCCGCCCGTCTGGGTGAAAACATCGCTCGCCCCCGGCTCGCCGACCGCGGAGCGCTACTTGCGGCGCGCCGGCCTGCTCGACGATCTCGCGGCGCTCGGCTTCGGCATCGTCGGCTATGGCTGCACGACCTGCATCGGCAATTCCGGCCCGCTGGCGCCGCGCATGGCCCGCGCCATGGCGGAACAGCAAATGACGCCGGTCGCCGTGCTGTCAGGCAACCGCAATTTTCCCGGCCGCGTGCATGCCCAGATCGAGCACGCGTTTCTCGCTTCGCCTCCGCTGGTCGTTGCCTTCGCGCTGGCCGGCGATGTCGCACGCGACATCCTGCGCGATCCGATCGCGCACGATACGGCCGGCATCGAGGTGCGCCTCGCCGACATCTGGCCGACGGGTCGCGAGATCGATGCCGCGCTGGCGATCGCGCGCGACACGAGCGACTACTCCAGCGCCTATGACGCCGCGGAAGCAAGCGCCGATTGGGCCGCGTTCGAAGCTCCCGGCGCGGCACTGTTTCCCTGGGACGACGCCTCCACCTATATCCGCCGCCCGCCATTTGCGGACTTCGGCTCCGGAACACGCCTCGGACATTACGCGGCGACGCCGCTCCTGGTGCTCGGCGACGACATTACGACAGATCACATCTCGCCCGCGGGCGCGATCGCGGCGAATAGCGAGGCGGCCCGCTACCTCGTCGCACGCGGCGAGGATCCAAACGACCTCAACGTCTTCGCCGCGCGCCGGGGGAACTGGGAGGTGATGCTGCGTGGGCTCTTTACCAACAAGAGCGTGCACAACCTCCTCGGCCCCGACCTGCCGGCGGGACAGACGATCCTCGCCGCCTCCGGCGAGCGCGTCTCGCTCGGGCTTGCCGCCGAGCGCTATGCGGCGGAGAAGCGCCCGGTTGTCATCGTGGCCGGCGAGCGTTACGGCATGGGCTCCTCGCGCGACTGGGCTGCGAAGGGCGTCGCGCTGCTCGGCGCGCGCGCCGTGCTTGCGACGAGCTTCGAGCGTATCCACCGCTCAAATCTGATCGGGATGGGCATCTTGCCGCTACGGTTGCCGCCGGATCGCCGACCGCAAACGCTGGGCTTAAGGCCGGACGACAGGCTCGAGATCGACGCGCCCTCTAAAACGCTCAAGCCGCGCGCGGCGATCACCATTCGCATCTTGCGAGACGACGCCGAGATCGACTGCTTTGTTGCGATTGCCGCGGTAGAAACCAACCTCGAATGCGCGACTCTGCGCGTCGGCGGATTGCTGCCGCTCATCTTGCGACGGCACTCGGGCGGGTCCGGCGTCTCGGCCGGCACGGGGGACATCGCTCCGGCGGGTTAGTCATTCCAATGGAGCAGCGGCGTTCCGAACGCCCTGCTCCAGACGGACAGGAAGCGGGGAAACCAGGAGTGAGCCACGGCTCCCCGATAGGCCCAGGTGCGGTATTTCAGACCTTCCTCCGACAACAGCTCCTGATATCCGCCGTGGACCTCGGTCGCGGTACGAATGTCCTTTGATATCCCCTGGGCGTAGGACCGATAGACATCGCTTCCTGAGAATTCATCGTAATCCAGCATGCGATCGGCAAATTCGACGTTGAACGTCGGCCAGGAGGAACGTCCCTGGTAGGCGGGAGCCGCAATCTTGTGGATCACCTTGTTCCGTGGATTATCCGCGGACACCAGGAAGTGGAATGTCCCGGGTACGCGAAAGCGCGGTTCGGCGAGGACAAGATCCGTCGTGGCCGCGAACAGCTCGCGTTCGCGCGTTTCGCTCAGATCCCAAAAGCCATGATGCACATTGACGAAATCCAGGGCGACGGAAGATGCCGGCGCACCCGACGGGCCATCGAGGGAATGCCTGATATAGCCCTCCTTGCCGAACAGACGGAGCAGGTCTTGCTTGTATTGCGAGAGTTCGCGCCCGAGCAGCGGCTTCAGCTCGCATCCGTCGATGACTCCGAGTTGCACGCCCCACACAAACGTCGTGTAGACGCATGCGTTGGTCACGAAACGCCTGCGTTCAGCGCGGGTGTCCGTTGCCGCGGAACGAGGTGCCGTGACATCGCAAAGCAAATACCTGACGCCATCACGATCGAACGGCTCCAGCTCACTTGCGAGCCGCAATATCGCGCGCTTCAGGTCGATGCCGTATTCGGCCAGCAGCAGACGGCCGGCATGGGCGCATTGTGACATCGCCAGATAGGACGTTTCCCTCCGGTCGGCGCTTATCATCTGTTGCAGACCGGCAAGAATGCCCAGCAGCGTGTCCGAGGGGCGTGAAAAGTAGTTCACGCCGAGATACCGCGCGCGGCCTGCCGGGACGATGGTCGTCGTGACGACGTTGGCGCGAACCGCCTCCAGCATCAGGCGGACGCTCTTTTCGAGCAAGCGAACGCGCCGGATCGCGTCCTGCGAATCCATGATGGTTTCGGGATCGAGCACGTCGGGATAAAACCAGGCGAAGTCGCGCGGGTAGTAGGCGGATGCATGCGGCGCTCCCGTGACGAGGAAGGACTCGGTCACAGAAAACGCCTTGTTCATCGAGGACCGGTAAAGGTCCTCGATCGCCGAGGACAAATGATGCGACTCTCTCAGGAAACGATCACCGAGAAAATTCACCGCCTGAAGCGCGTTGGCGATCCAGGTCGCCGCTACGCCCTGGTAAAATCGATTTGCGCGATCGGATGGAAAGGAAATGTCGCTGTTCATATTCGTGATCGGATGATGTCGTGTGATCTCGAAGGCTGGCCGTCAGCCCCCTAAACAAGCTTGATTCGTATCTCTACCCGATGACTTGCGGGATGGTAACTTGCGGGCCATCGTCATCCCGCGTCGGCATGCCCTTCCCGCGGTCGGAAATTCTCGATCACCCTGAGCAGCACGCGGGCACCGGCATCGGCGTCGGCGAGCTCGACATGCTCGTCAGGGTGATGGCTGATGCCGCCGCGGCAGCGTACGAAGATCATGGCGACGTCGGCGATGTCGATCATCGCCATGCCGTCGTGGCCGGCGCCGCTCGCCAGTTCGAACACCTGGCAGCCTTCGGCTCCGATCGCCTCCGCGATCTGCGCCTTCAGCCACGGCGCGCAAGGCGCGGTGCGGTTCTCATGGGTGACGTCGAGCTGCAGCGCGAGTTGCCGGCGCTTTGCGATCGCCTCGATCTGGCGGACGATTTCGGCCACCGCGCGCTTGCGATGCATGTCGGTCGGCGCGCGCATGTCGATGGTGAACGACACCTCGCCCGGAATGACATTGGTCGCACCCGGCCTCGCCTGGAGATAGCCGACGGTGCCGACCAGCCCATCCTCGTCGGTGCGGCAGAACTGCTCGATCGCGCCGATGCACTCGGCCGCGCCGGTCAGGGCGTCACGCCGCAGCGCCATCGGCACCGTCCCGGCGTGACCGGCCATGCCGGTCAGCCGCGCCGCGAGCCGCGTCGCGCCGGCAATCGCGGTGACCACGCCGACAGGCAGGTGCCGCGCTTCCAGCACAGGCCCTTGCTCGATGTGCAGCTCGAGATAGGCGAGCAGCTCGCGCCGTGCGCGCGCGGCGGCGCCGATATGGTCGGGATCGAGACCGAACTGCACGAGCGCCTCGCGCATCGAGACGCCGTCACGGTCACGCGCACTCAAGACGCTTTCATCGAAAGTCCCGGCCACCGCGCGGCTGCCGAGCAATGTCGAGGCGAAGCGCACGCCCTCTTCGTCGGCGAATCCAATAACCTCGATCGCGAACGGCAGGCGCTTGCCGCGACGGTTGAGGTCGGCGACGCAGGCGATCGCCGTGATGACGCCCAGCGGCCCATCCCATTTGCCGGCGTCGCGCACCGTATCGTAGTGCGAGCCCAGCATCAGGCAAGGTGCGCCTGGCCGCGCGCCCTCGTAGCGGCCGCAGACGTTTCCGATCGCGTCGAGACGGGCGCTCATGCCGGCCTCGCGCATCCAGCCGAGGATGAGGTCCGCGGCCGCACGCAGCTCCTTGCTGAGATAGATGCGCGTGAGCTTGCCCGTCTCCTCCGAGATCGCAGCAAGCTCGTTGATGCGACGGACTATCTCTTCGCCGAGCGATGCATCCTGAACGGCGGTACCAGCAGCCATCTCGGTCAAGCTTCCCATCCTGGGGACTGCGCCGAGGCGCAAGTCCTGGTGACAATCGATACAAGTTCGGTGCCAGCGAAAAATCCGTGGCCGGCGCCCGCCCCAGTCGGTGACTGGTTAGCACGGTTGCCGCGGCCGGCAGACCGCTCAGCCAACGCGATACACACTCAGCAGCCGGTTAACGCTGCTTAACTCCCTTGCATACAACTATGGAATACTGCCCAAATAATAACCACACACTTCTCTGCCAAAGATTCAGACAGAGAATTTTTTGCAGCAATATCATGATATTAAATCCGAATGCTCGCCTGATAGCCTCTGGCACGAAGCTTGCGACACCTTGTTCCGGGCTCCGCCAGACCGGCGCAGCCGCCAGAGATCGGGGCGGTCCATCCCCCAAGGGAGCATCCAATGGATTTTGGCAGGATTTCACGACGGCATCTGTTGCAAGGCGGCGCGGCGCTTACCCTCGGCGCGGCGGTTGGCGCACGCCCGGCCTTCGCGGCCGAGACGACCATCGGGTTCATCTATGTCGGTTCACGCGACGACTACGGCTACAACCAGGCGCACGCGCAAGGCGCGGCGGCGCTGAAGAAGATTCCTGGGCTGAAGATCATCGAGGAAGAGAAGGTGCCGGAGACCGACGCCGTCGAGAAGACGATCGAGTCCATGATCAATCTCGATGGCGCCACCCTGCTCTTCCCGACCTCGTTCGGTTACTACAATCCGCACATGGTCAAGATGGCCAGCAAGTACCCGAAGCTGCGCTTCGAGCACTGTGGCGGCCTCTGGAGCGACAAGGACCCGAAGAACGCCGGCAGCTATTTCGGCTACATTGACGAGGCCCAGTACATCTCCGGCATCGTCGCCGGCTACACCTCCAAGAGCGGCAAGCTCGGCTTCGTCGCCGCGAAGCCGATCCCACAGGTGCTGCGCAACATCAACGCCTTCACGCTCGGCGCCAAGCTCGCCAACCCGAAGGCCACGACGCAGGTGATCTTCACCGGTGACTGGTCGATGCCGGTCAAGGAAGCCGAGGCCACCAACAGCCTGATCGACCAGGGCGTCGACGTGCTGACCTGCCATGTCGACGGTCCGAAGACCATGGTCGAGAACGCGGCGCGACGCGGCGCCTTCGTCTGCGGCTATCACACCAACCAGTCGGCACTCGCACCGAAAGCCTATCTCACCGGTGCCGAGTGGAATTGGGAAGCGCTCTATCCCAAGTTCGTCAAGATGATCGCCGCCGGCCAAGAGATCCCGAACTTCTACCGCGGCGGCCTAAAGGAAGAGATCGTCAAAGTCTCGCCCTATGGCGAAGCGGTGTCGGCGGAAGCACGCAAACATGCCGACGACATCAAGGCCAAGCTCGCTGCGGGTGCCTACACCATCTTCAAGGGGCCGATCGTGGACAACAAGGGCAAGACGGTGATCGCGGCCGGCACAGATCGCGGCCAGCAGGATCCCGAGCTCGAGAAGATGGACTATCTCGTCGAAGGCGTGATCGGAGCGACTTCGTGACCACGGAAGCGGCGGATCCCGTCGGTGCGGTCGGGGCCGTCGCCCCGGCCGCTGATGCGGGATTTCTCCAGCGCCACGGCGCGACCATCGAGTATGTCCTAATCCCGGGCGCGGCGCTCGTCGGCGCGCTCGCGGTGTTCGGCGTTTTCGTCGCGCTGTTCGGCAAAAACCCGCTCGATCTCTATTTCTATATGTATCAGGGCGCCTTCGGCACCTGGTTCTCCTGGCAGAACACGCTGACGCGCGCGGCGCCCCTGATCCTTACCGCGCTCTGCACGGCACTACCGGCGCAGCTCGGCATGGTCATCATCGGCGGCGAAGGCGCGCTGCTGATCGGCGCGTTGTCGGCGACCAGCGCCGCGCTGGCGCTGCAAGGCCTGCCCCCGCTCGCGATCCAGATCGCCATGGTCTGCGCCGGCGCGATCGGCGGCGGCTTGTGGATCACGCTGTCGGGCGCGCTGCGTCAATATCGCGGCGTCAACGAGACGATCTCAAGCCTGCTGCTCGTCTATATCGCGCTCGCGATCCTCAATCATCTCGTCGAAGGCGTGATGCGGGACCCCGCCAGCCTCAACAAGCCCTCAACCCGCGAGATCGGCGCCGCCAACATGATCGGCACGATCCCCGGCACGGACGTGCATTGGGGTCTCGTCTTCGGATTGATCGCGGCCATCGCCGCCTACATCCTGATATATCACACCGTGTTCGGCTTCGCCGCGCGGGTCGCCGGCGGCAACATCCGCGCCGCGAAGATCGTTGGCCTCGGCGTCAGCAAGCTCATTTTGACCATCTGCTTCCTCGCCGGCGGCGCCGCTGGCCTTGCGGGCATGGTCGAGGTCGCAGCCGTGCAAGGGCGCACCAATGCCAATCTCGCCGCGGGTTACGGCTTCACCGGCATTCTCGTCGCATTCCTGGCGAGGCAAAATCCGCTCGCGATTATCCCTGTAGCGATCCTGCTCGGCGGCATCAGCGCCAGCGGCGGGCTGTTGCAACGCCGCCTGGGGCTACCCGATGCCTCCGTGCTGGTGCTCCAGGGCGTCATCTTTGTCTTCGTGCTGGCAAGCGATGCGCTCTACGGCCGCATCGGATTTCTGAAAGGCAGATCCTGAGATGGCGGACGGATCGATCGGACTCTGGACCGTGCCGCTCGCCGTGCTCGGCGGCGCCATTCGCGTCTCCACGCCGTTCCTGTTCGTGAGCTTAGGGGAATGCATCACGGAGCGTTCGGGCCGGATCAATCTCGGTCTCGAAGGCACGCTCGTGATGGGTGCGATGAGCGCCTACGGCATCTCCTTACTCTCGGGCTCGCCGTGGCTGGGCGTGCTCGCCGCAGGCATCACCGGTGCCTTGCTGGGTGCGCTGCATGCCGGCATCTGTTCGCTGCCGCGCGTCAATGACGTCGCGGTCGGGATCGCCTTGATGCTGTTCGGCACCGGACTCGCCTTCTATCTCGGCAAGCCGCTGATCGAGCCGACTGCACCGCGCTTACCCGCAATCGATTTTGGCTGGTGGAGCGACATTCCGCAGGTGCGTGCCGCGCTGCGCGTCAACGTCCTCTTCCTGATCGGCGTCGCGCTTGCTCCGATCCTGTATTGGGCCTTCCGTACTACACGATGGGGCCTCCTGATCCGTACCGCGGGCGAGAGCTCGGACGCCGCGCGCGCCATGGGCCACTCCGTGCTGCTGATCCGCCTGCGCGCGACCATGGTCGGCGGCTTCCTCGCCGGCATCGGCGGCTCCTTCCTGTCGCTGTTCTATCCCGGAAGCTGGAACGAGGGCCTGTCCTCAGGCCAGGGAATCACGGCCGTGGCGCTGGTGATCTTCGCGCGCTGGGATCCCCTGCTGTGCCTGTGGGCCTCGCTCGCCTTCGGCGGCGCCGCGGCGCTGGGCCCGGCCCTGCAATCGGTCGGCGTCACCTCCGGCTATCACCTCTTCAACGCCGCGCCCTACATCCTGACGCTGGCGATCATGATCATCACCTGCTCGCCGAAGCGGACCCTGACCGGCGCGCCCGCTGAACTCTCGATTACACGGTAATCCTGCGCATCCACGAGGTCGTCCATGCCCGAGCGCTATATCAAGTCCCAGCCCTACGCCTGGCCGTATAACGGCGACCTTCGCCCGGCTAACACGGCACTCGTCATCATCGACATGCAAACCGACTTCTGCGGCGTCGGCGGCTATGTCGACAAGATGGGTTACGACCTCTCGCTGACGCGGGCACCGATCGAGCCGATCAAGAAGCTGCTCGCGGTCATGCGCAAGCAGGGCTATCACATCATCCATACCCGCGAAGGCCATCGCCCTGATCTGTCCGACCTGCCCGCCAACAAGCGCTGGCGCTCGCGGCAAATCGGCGCCGGGATCGGCGATCCCGGTCCCTGCGGCCGTATCCTGGTGCGCGGCGAGCCCGGCTGGGAGATCATCCCTGAGCTTGCGCCATTGCCTGGCGAACCCGTCATCGACAAGCCCGGCAAGGGTTCGTTCTGCGCCACCGATCTGGAGCTGATCCTGCGCGTCCGCGGCATCGAGAACATCGTGCTGACCGGCATCACCACCGACGTTTGCGTCCACACCACCATGCGCGAGGCCAACGATCGCGGCTTCGAATGCGTGCTGCTGCACGACTGCTGCGGCGCGACCGACAGGAGCAACCACGACCACGCGCTCAAGATGATCAAGATGCAGGGCGGCGTGTTCGGCGCGGTCGCAACGTCCGACGCCCTGATCGGAGCGATCTCGTGATCATCGGCGAGACGCCACCGCCGAGCGGCGCCTTCGGCGTCGATGCCATCGCCATGACCATGCGCTTCGGCGACTTCCTGGCGCTGGACAATGTCGAGCTGAGGGTCCGCCCGGGCTCCTTCCATGCGCTGCTCGGCGAGAACGGTGCCGGCAAATCGACGCTCGTCAAATGCATCATGGGCTACTACCGCGCGACCGAAGGCGACGTCCTCGTCGGCGGTCGCGAGCAAGCGATCAGCAACCCCAGGGACGCCCACGCGCTCGGCCTAGGCATGGTCTACCAGCATTTCACGCTGGTGCCGGCTATGACGGTCGCCGAAAATCTCGTGCTGGCGCGCGACGACGTGCCGGCCGTGGTGAACTGGCCAAAGGAGATGAAAGAGCTCGAGGCCTTCCTGGCGCGGATGCCCTTCAAGGTGCCGCTCGGCGCGAAAGTCTCGGACATCTCTGCCGGCGAGCGCCAGAAATGCGAGATCCTCAAGCAACTCTATTTGAAACGCCGCTTCCTGATCCTGGATGAGCCGACCTCGGTGCTGACGCCGGCGGAAGCCGACGAGGTGCTCGGCATGCTCCGCGACATGGTCGTGAAGGGCGAGCTGACGATTCTGATGATCACGCACAAGTTCCGCGAGGTCATGGCTTTCGCCGACGAGGTCACGATCCTGCGCCGCGGCAAGCTCGCCGGACACGGCAAGGTCGCCGAGCTGACGCCGGATGCGATGGCGCGCACCATGATCGGCGCCGAGGAGCTGACGGTGCAGCCGGCCCGCACCGGTGAAGCCGGCAAGGCGCGGCTGGAGCTGGCAAAACTCCGCGCGCTCGACGATGCCGGCGCGATCGCCGTGCATGACGTCTCCCTCACGGTCCGCGCCGGCGAGATCGTCGGCATCGCCGGCGTCTCGGGCAATGGGCAGCGCCAGCTCGTTGAGATCCTGGCCGGCCAGCGCGAGGCGGAGAGCGGTGAAATTCGCGTCGCGGGCGATCCCTATCACGGCAGCCGCGAGGAGATGCGCCGGCACAGGATGTCGCTCCTGCCCGAGGAGCCGCTCAAAAACGCCTGCGTCGGCAGCATGAGCGTCGCCGATAACATCGCCTTCCGCGAATTCGACCGCGCGCCCTTTGCATCTGGCGGATGGTGGCTCAACCGCGGCGCCTTCCGTGACAGCGCAAAGAAGAGGATCGCGCAATACAGAATCAAGACGCGCACGCCGGAGACCCCGATTTCGGCGCTGTCCGGCGGCAACGTGCAGCGCGCCGTGCTTGCCCGCGAGCTTGCCGGCGACGTCGAGGTGCTGATCGCCGCCAATCCCTGCTTCGGGCTCGACTTCGCGGCGGTAGCGCAGATCCACGCCGAGATCATGGCCGCGCGCAATCGCGGTGCTGCCGTGCTGCTGGTCAGCGAGGATCTCGACGAACTGCTCGAACTGTCGGATCGATTGGTGGTCATGTTCCACGGCGAATTCGTGTATGAAGTACGGACCAGCGAAGCCGATCTCACTGTGGTCGGCCGGCACATGGCGGGACATTAACCCGCGGAGCGGCGATGAGCGGCACATCGGGACGCGACCAGCACTTCTTGCGCCTGTCTTTTGCGGTCGCCCGCCGCTCCCTCATCCATGGCAACCATCCCTTCGGCTGCGTCGTGGTCGATATTGACGGCAAGGTGTTGATCGAAGCCGAGAACGGCTACATGCCCGACCATGACGGCACCGCCCATGCCGAGCGCCTGGCGGCTACACAAGCGTGCCGCATGTTCAGCCGCGAAGTCCTGGCAAAGGCGACCCTCTATTCCTCCACTGAGCCCTGCGCGATGTGCGCCGGCGCAATCTACTGGGCCGGCATCGGCCGCGTGGTCTATGGCCTCAGCGAACACCGTCTGCGCGGCCTCACCGGCGATCACCCGGAAAATCCAACGCTCGACCTGCCATGCCGTGCTGTTTTCGCCAGTGGCCAGCGTCCCACGGAGGTCGTCGGCCCGCTGCTCGAAGACGAAGCCGAAGCGCTGCACGATGGCGTGTGGACGAGGTAAGCGCTGTCGTAGGGTGGTTAGCGAAGTGTAACCCACCACTTCTCTCTAAACGCGGAAAGTAAAGAGGTGGGTTACGCCTACGGCTAACCCACCCTACGATTCTACTCTCAGACGCAGATGACGCCGCGCATTCCCGCGCGACGCCATCCTTCTGAACGTCCGTCCGCCGATCAGAACTTCATGGTGATGCCACCATAAACCGTGGACTCGGTGCAGCTCTTGGTGCTCTGGCCGGTCGCGGCGATCGTGCAGACGCCGGGCATGGCGTTGTGATCGAGGCCGAACTTGTTCTGCCAGTAGCGATAGGCGACCCAGAGGTCGACGAAGTGGGAGTATTTGTCGCCCCAGACCGCCTTCGACGCGTCGAAGGTGAGGCGGATCGGCTCGCTGTTCAGCTCGGTCTTGGTCGCTGTGGAGAAGCGGCCGACGCCCGAGAGCGCAGGAAGGCCGTTCGAATCGCCCTTCGGGCCGTACCAGCCGGCACGGCCGCTGATCGACCAGAACTGCATGCTGGGCGGCAGGAAGCCGAGGTCCATGTAGTAGTTGATTTCGACCGCCCAGGTCGGGTTGTAGCTGACATTGCCATCCGAGTTACAGACGACGCCCGCAGGCCCGGCGACGAACAGGCCGCACTGGGTGAAGGCGTTGTGGTTCGAGAATTCCCAGTACATCAACGGCGCGACGTTGATGTAGCCCTTGTAGGGAAGGTCGAAGGCGAACTGTAGACCCGCGACGACGTCGCGTTTCGCCGGCGCGAGGAAGGTGTTCTCGCTGTTGCCGTCCATACCGACTTCGAACGAGATGTTGTGCAGCGGCCCCATGGTGAAGGCCTTGGTATTGAACAGCTCGTTCCAGCCGAAGGTCGAGCGGAACAGGCCGTAGATCTCGGTGGCGCCCGCGCAGTCGCCGGCACCGCCGGTGATGGTCACGCCCGGCGCGGTGCATGGTGAGGCCGGATCGTTGTGACCCGACTTGAACATCGAGATGGTGAAGAAGTTGGTGCCGTAGGACCACAAGTCGAAATGGGTGAAGGAGTAGACCTGCTTGGCGGTGGTGCCGTTGATGCTGCCGTCGGGTTGGACGCTCCACATGCCGGGATCCGTACCCTTGGGCATCCAGGAGAACGTCACGCGATTGTCGATCACGAGGAAGAACGGAAGATCGGGCGCCTTCTTGGCCGCCTTGACCGGCAAGTCCGCCGCGTGAGCCGGGCCACCATTGGCCAGCGTAGCAATTGTCAGCGCCGTTGCTGCAATTGCCATGAAACGAGACGACATCCTCAATACCCCCATGTTTTGACAAGTCAAAATGAACGCCCTTGGCTGCGACACTTGCGCCGATATCCCGGAGTGAGAAGCCTCATCTTTTTCCATGGCGTGCCGCATGTTTTGGCGACACGCAGCTTGTCATCGCAGATTTTGCAGGTGTCGCGCATGCTGCTTGCGCGTGCGGCGTGCACGCGCATAGCCGCACTTTCTCGTTTGGTTTTGCTGGGCTTTTGTTGACGCCGCCCGGCGCAGCAATCGCGAGATGCGGCGATCGCTGTCGCGTCGCGGCGCAGCATGCAGGGATGGCGGTGCCGGTGCTCAACTTCAGGTCAAGCCTGCACAGCGGGTTCCGATTTGGTTTGAACCGTCACAAATTTGCAACAGACGCCATCCGCGGTCGCGGCAATCTTGGACGACGATCAGCGCCGCTTGCCGGGACGACGTGGATACAAGCGAACGTCGGCGCCTGCCGAAGCGTTAAGCAAGGGATGACGCTTTTTCACACCTTACGCGCCGGTTCAAACTAGCCCACTATTGAGGCACCTCATCCCGTGCAAGCGTGTCAGCGCATGTTAGATCCAACGCCCAACGGCCTGCATTCCGGCGAACCGCCGCTGCTTCAGACGCTCGGCCTTACCAAGCGCTACGGTGATCTGCTTGCCAACGACTCCATCGATATCGACATCAGGCCCCGGGAAATTCACGCGCTGCTGGGCGAAAACGGCGCCGGCAAATCGACGCTGGTCAAGGCGATGTACGGGCTGATCCAGCCCAGCGCCGGCGAGATCCGGTGGCAGGGGCAGCCGATCGTCCTGTCCGGACCGGCGGACGCACGCCGCCGCGGCATCGGCATGGTGTTCCAGCACTTCTCGCTATTCGACAATCTCACCGTCGCCGAGAATGTCGCGCTCGGCCTCGACGGAAGAGAGTCCTTCAAGGACATGTCGGCCCGGCTGGAGCAGGTGTCGAAGACCTACGGCCTTCCGCTCGATCCCAGGCGCGAGGTCTGGCAATTGTCGGTCGGCGAACGCCAGCGCATCGAGATCGTCCGTGCGCTCATGCAGGATCCGAAATTCCTGATCCTGGACGAGCCCACCGCGGTGCTGACGCCGCAGGAAGCCGATCAGCTCTTCATCGTGCTGGAACGGCTCAAGGCCGAAGGCCGCGCCATCCTCTACATCAGCCACAAGCTCGACGAGGTGAAGCGGCTCTGTGACACCGCCACGATCCTGCGTGGCGGCGGGAAGGTTGCGACCTGCGACCCTCGGCTCGAGACCGCGGCCTCGCTCGCGCGCATGATGGTGGGCAGTGAGATCAAGGAGGTGAAGGCCGCGGCCGGCCGGCAGACCACGGTGCCGCGGCTGGTCGTCAACGATCTCTCGCTGGCGCCAGCCGAGGCGCACGGTGTAAGGCTCGAACACATCTCGTTCGAACTGAAGGGCGGTGAAATCCTGGGCATCGCGGGCGTCGCCGGCAACGGGCAGGACGAGCTGTTCGCCGCGCTCTCCGGCGAGCGACTGGCGAAGGATCCGGGCACGGTGGTGATCGAAGGCATCGCCGCCGGCCACCTCTCGATCACGGGACGGCGCAAGCTGGGCGCAGCATTCGTGCCGGAAGAGCGGCTCGGCCACGGCACCGCGCCGCGCATGAAATTGTCGGAGAACGCGCTGCTCACCGGTCACGCCGCAAGCGGCATGGTCCGTCACGGCTTCATCGATATCGCAGCCACGCTGGAGACGGTCGATAAGGCGACCGCGACGTTCGACGTCCGCAAGGCCAAGCGCGATCCGGAAGCGGCAAGTCTCTCCGGCGGCAATCTGCAGAAATTCATCGTCGGCCGCGAGATCCTCCGCAACCCGGCCGTGCTGGTGGTGAGCCAGCCGACCTGGGGCGTCGATGCCGGTGCGACCGCCGTGATCCGCCAGGCGCTGCTTGATCTGGCGGCCGCGGGCGCGGCGGTACTTGTGACGAGCCAGGACCTCGACGAGCTCGTCGAAATCACCGACCGCATCGCGGTGATGTTCCACGGACGCTTGTCGGCGCCGCTGCCGACCCGCGAAGCCACGCGCGAACAGCTTGGCCTGTTGATGGGCGGCAGCAGCCTGGAGCCGAAGGAGGCCGCGCATGCAGTTGGTGCTTGAGAAGCGCGCCGAGCGCTCCGGCACGATCGCGCTGGTCTCTCCCCTGATCGCGATCGGGCTGACGATCGTGACCATGGTCATCCTGTTCGCGATCCTCGGCAAGAATCCGCTTCTCGCGCTCGATGCCTATTTCATCGCCCCGCTGACCGACGGCTATTCGCTGCAGGAGATCGCGGTGAAGGCAACGCCGCTGGTGATGATCGCGATCGGCCTGTCGCTGTGCTATCTCGCCAATGCCTGGAACATCGGCGCCGAGGGACAGTTCCTCATCGGCGCGGTGGCCGGAAGCTGGATCGCCGTGAAGACGCAAGGCACCGACGCCGGGGCCTGGGTGCTGCCGGTCATGCTGCTGCTTGCGGCCGCCGCAGGCACGCTCTATGCGCTGATCCCGGCGATCTGCAAGGTGAAGTTCGGCGCCAGCGAAATCCTGACCAGTCTGATGCTGGTCTATGTCGCCGAACTCTTCCTCGACTATCTCGTGCGCGGGCCCTGGCGCGATCCGCACGGCTTCAATTTCCCGACCACGGCGGAATTCGATCCGGTGGCAACCGTTCCCCTGCTGATCGAGGGCGGCCGGCTGCATCTCGGTTCGCTCATCGCGCTGCTGGTCGTCGCGGCGGCGGCGATCCTGCTCGGCCGCACCATCAAGGGATTCGAGATCCGTGTGGTCGGCGCGGCGCCACGCGCGGCGCGGTTCGGCGGCTTCAACGCCAACCAGCTCGTCATCCTGACCTTTGCGGTCTCCGGCGCGCTGGCGGGCCTTGCCGGCATCATCGAGGTCGCGGGCCCGGTCGGGCACCTTCAGCCCGGCATCTCGCCCGGCTATGGCTTTACCGCGATCATCGTCGCCTTTCTCGGCCGACTGAACCCGGTTGGAATACTAATTGCAGGTCTTTTCCTCGCATTGACCTTTATCGGCGGCGAGCAAGCGCAGATCGCAATGAAGATTCCGTTGGATGTTACCAAGGTTTTCCAGGGCATTCTGCTGTTCTACGTGCTCGCCTGCGATTCCCTCATTCTCTACCGTTGCCGGCTGGTCTTCTCGAACCGTCAGGTGGCCCGTGGAGCTGGTTGAAGCCATCATCCTGTCGGTGCTCGCCGCATCGACGCCGCTCCTGATTGCGGCGACCGGCGAGCTCGTGACCGAGCGCTCCGGCGTGCTCAACCTCGGCGTCGAGGGCATGATGATCATGGGCGCGGCCTGCGGTTTTGCCGGTGCCTGGCTGACCGGTTCGACCTTCATCGGGGCGCTCTGCGGCATCATCGCGGGCACGCTGATGTCCCTGATCTTCGCGCTGATGGCGCTTGGCCTCGCCGTCAACCAGGTCGCGACGGGCCTGGCACTGACCATCCTCGGCATCGGACTCTCCGGTCTGATCGGTGCCGGCTTTGTCGGCGAGCGCATCACGCCGGCTGCGCATCTCGACATTCCCGGTTTCACCAACATCCCGCTGATCGGCCGCGTGCTGTTCGGCGAAGACGCCTTCGTCTATCTCTCGCTGGCGTTGATCGTCGGCGTCTGGTGGTTCCTGCACCGTACCCGGCCCGGGTTGATTCTGCGCGCGTGCGGTGACAATCACGTCTCCGCGCATGCCCTCGGCTATCCGGTGCTGCGCATCCGCACCTTCGCCGTGATGTTCGGCGGCGCCTGCGCCGGGCTTGCCGGCGCCTATCTGCCGCTCGCCTACACGCCGTTCTTCATTCCCGGCATGACCGCCGGCCGCGGCTGGATCGCGCTGGCACTGGTCGTATTTTCGTCCTGGCGGCCCGGCCGGCTCGTCGTCGGCGCCTATCTGTTCGGCGCGGTGACGATCCTGCAACTCCACGCGCAAGGCTGGGGCGTCGGCATTCCCTCGCAGTTCATGTCGGCGCTGCCATACCTTGCGACCGTCATCGTCCTGGTCCTGCTCTCGCGCGCGCGTACCGGCGGCTCGACCGCGCCGGCCGCACTCGGCACCGTGTTCGTGCCGGACCGCTGAGCTTTTTTCCGAACCGTGCACGATGGGGCGCGCATGGTGCGGACCGTAGCTACCCCGACTTGTTTGGAGATCGATGATGAGGAAAATACTTCTTGCGGCAGTTAGCGGGCTTTTGCTTGCCGGGAGCATCAACGCTGCCTCTGCTGCGGACAAGCTGAAGGTCGGCTTCATTTATCTCGGTCCGATCGGCGATCTCGGCTGGACCTACCAGCATGAGCTCGCCCGCCAGGCGCTGGTGAAGGAGCTCGGCGACAAGATCGAGACGACCTATCTCGAAAATGTCTCCGAAGGTCCCGATGCCGAGCGCGCCATCGAGCAACTCGCCCGCGCCGGCAACAAGCTGATCTTCACGACTTCGTTCGGCTACATGGATCCGACACTGAAGGTCGCCAAGAGATTTCCGAATGTGCATTTCGAGCACGCGACGGGCTACAAGCGTAACCCGAACATGTCGACCTATTCGGCCCGGTGGTATCAGGGCCGCTACATCCAGGGCCTGATCGCAGCCAAGATGTCGAAGTCCGGTGTGCTCGGCTATATCGGCTCGTTCCCGATTCCCGAGGTCGTCTCCGGCATCAACGCGACGATCCTCGCGGCGCAGACCATCAATCCGAACATCAAGGTCAAGATTATCTGGGCCAACACCTGGTTCGATCCGGGCAAGGAAGCCGACGCCGCCAAGGCGCTGATCGACCAGGGCGCCGACATCATCATGCAGCACACGGATTCGCCGGCGGCGATGCAGATCGCCAGCGAGCGCGGCAAGCTCGCCTTCGGCCAGGACTCCGAGATGATCAAGTTCGGGCCGAAAACACAGCTCACCTCGATCCTCGACACCTGGGGCCCCTACTACATCTCCCGCGTCAAGGCCGAGCTCGACGGCACCTGGAAGTCCGAGGATAGTTGGGGCGGCCTCGACAGCCACATGTTCGCTATGGCGCCGTACACCAACATGCCCGACGACGTGAAGAAGATGGCGGAGGATGCCCAGGCCGCGATCACCGCCGGCAAGCTGCATCCGTTCAAGTGCCCGGTCGTTGGGCAGGACGGCAAGACGATCGAGTGCAAGGGCGGCGATCATCTCGACGACGGCCAGATCCTCGGCATGAATTTCTACGTCAAGGGCATCGACGACAAGCTTCCGGGCAAGTAGCACGCTTCTTGCTTTAGGGAATTCACCTGCTCCTCGCGGAGGAGGCTCGGAGGGGGTAGCCACAAGCACCCGGCACTTGCGGTTGCCCCCTCTTTATTATCCTGCTTGCATCATTATCCTGCTTGCATCGCCCGCGCGGCGGAGCTGTGGCGGCGGATGAGATCCGCCACATCCAATCCCGGGATCACACCGTCGACCACCGCCCATTTGCCGGCGACCATCACCCGGTCGGCGCGGTGCGCGCCGCACAGCACGAGCGCGGCCAAGGGATCGCCGTGGCCGGAGAAGCGCAACTCGTCGAGCCTAAACAGCGCGAGATCGGCCGCCTTGTCGACGGCGATCTCGCCGAGTTCCGGACGACCGACGCACGCCGCCGAACCCTTGGTGACCCAGCGCAACGCATCCTTGTGGCTGACCTTGGTCACGCCATAGCGCGCCCGCTGCAGCAGGAACGCCGCGCGCACTTCCTGCATCAGATTCGATCCATCGTTGGAGGCAGAGCCGTCGACGCCGATCCCAATGCCGACGCCCGCCTCCTCCATCTCGCAGACCGGACAGCAGCCGGACGCGAGAAGCTGGTTGCTGCAAGCGCAATGACTGATGGTCGTCTTCGCCCTGCCGAGCCGCTTCATCTCGTCGGCGTTGAAGAAGATGCCGTGGGCGAGCCAGGTGCGCGCATTGAGCCAGCCGCACTGCTCGAGATAATCGAGCGGACGGCAGCCATACATTTGCTGGCAGAACCGGCTCTCGTCCTCGGTCTCTGCGAGATGGGTGTGCAGGCGGACGTCGAGCTTCTCGGCAAGGTCGGCCGTGGCGCGCATCAAGGACGTCGTCACCGAGAAGGGCGAGCATGGCGCCAGCGCGATCTGCACCATCGCATCCGCGCCGCGCTGGTGATGCTTTGCCACCACGCGGGCGCTATCCGCCAGAATCGTGTCCTCGTCCTGCACGACGCTGTCCGGCGGCAGGCCGCCGTCGCGCTGCGACAGGTTCATCGAGCCGCGCGTGAGCAGCACCCGCACGCCGAGCCGCTTGGCGACCGCGACTTCGATGTCGACGGCGTCTTCGAGCCCCGCGGGGAACACGTAATGATGATCCGTCGTGGTGGTGCAGCCGGAGAGCAGCAGCTCGGACATCGCCACGGTGACGCCGAGCTGCAGTGCTTCCGGCGTCAGCTTCGCCCACACCGGATAGAGCGCCTGGAGCCAGGGAAAAAGCTTCCGGTCCATCGCCGCCGGCAATGCGCGCGTCAGCGTCTGGTAAAAGTGGTGATGCGTGTTGATCAACCCAGGTAACACAACGTGCTCGCCAGCGTCGAACGCCGCGACATCCGCGGTGGCAGGCTGTCCGCCCGCCGGCACGAGCTCGACGATCCGGCCATCCCTGACCACGATCCCCCGTTCCGCGCTATCGGCGAAGATGGCCAGCGGATCCCTGATCCAGATCGGCTTGGTGTCGCTCATGATCCGTTTCTCCTCACGTCCGCCGATCACCGGCCTGCAAACCAGGGGCCAGGCACAATCGCGTTGGTCTTGCTACTTGTTGTTGCCACTTGGCGCCGGTCTTGCAAGACTTTCCCACGTAGCAACGCATCCGGTCGAGGCTGGCGTAGCCATGGACTTGAACACCATCACGACGGTGGCCCATCCCAGGAGCCGCGCTCAACTGCCCGTTTGGGCGGCAGGCAATGCTTGGCTCGCAGGCGGCACGTGGCTGTTCTCGGAACCGCAGGTCCACCTCACGCGGTTGATCGATCTCACCGACCTGAAATGGCCTGCGCTGACCGTCACCGACACGCACCTCTCGATCTCCGCCACCTGCACCATCGCCCAGCTCGATGCGCTCGTCTGTCCGCCCGACTGGATCGCGGCGCCGCTGATCAACCAATGCTGCCGCGCTTTCCTCGCCTCCTTCAAGATCTGGAAGACGGCGACCGTCGGTGGCAATCTCTGCATGTCGCTGCCGGCAGGGCCAATGATCTCACTCACCGCCGCGCTCGACGGCGTCTGCACGATCTGGAAGGCCAGCGGCGGCGAACAGAAGATTCGCGTCGTCGAGTTCGTCACCGGCGACCAGCGCAACCGCCTGACAGCGGGTGACCTCTTGCGGCAGATCGATATCCCACTTCCTGCGCTGAAGCGCCGTTCGGCCTTTCGCCAGATCTCGCTGACGCCGGTCGGCCGTTCGGCGGCGCTTCTGATCGGCAGCCTTGACGCCGGCGGCACGCTGACACTGACGGTGACCGCGTCAACGGTGCGCCCGATCCAGCTCTCGTTTCCGAAGCCGCCCGATGCGAGCGCGCTTCGCGCTGCGATTGCGGAGCACATCGCCGACGAAGAGTACCATGCCGACGTCCACGGCAAGCCGTTCTGGCGCAAGCACATGACGCTGCGGCTCGCCGAGGAGATCCGCGGCGAACTGCTGGAGATGGCGCGGCCATGAGTTACGAGATCAACGGCAAGCCGTTTCCGCAGACGCCGCGCGCCGGCCAGTGCCTGCGCACGTTCCTGCGCGAGCTCGGTCAGTTCGGCGTGAAGAAGGGCTGCGACGCCGGCGATTGCGGCGCCTGCACCGTGCTGCTCGACGGCGAGCCGGTGCATAGCTGCCTGATCCCGGCCTTTCGCGCCGACGGGCGCGCGATCACGACCATCGAGGGACTTGGCGGTGGTCATGGTACGCATCCGATGCAGCAGGCCTTCCTCGATGCCCAAGGTTTCCAGTGTGGTTTCTGTACCGCCGGCATGATCGTCACATGCGCCTCGCTGAACCAGGCGCAACGCACCGATCTCGGGGCTGCACTCAAGGGCAACATCTGCCGCTGCACCGGCTATCGCTCGATCGAGGACGCCCTCCTCGGCATGAGCAATGTCGATGAGACCGCCGGCGCCGCGTTCGGCCGCAGCCTGCCGGCGCCCGCCGGCCCCGACATCGTGCGCGGCAAGGCGCGCTACACCTTCGACACCGAGATCGACGGCCTCCTGCATATCAAGCTGCTCCGCTCCCCGCATGCGCACGCCAAGATCGCCGCGATCGACGCGTCCGCCGCGCTGGCTGTTCCGGGCGTACATGCGGTGCTGACACACGAGGATGCGCCGCCGGCGCTGTTCTCGACCGCGCGGCACGAGAAGGATTGGATGGACCCGGACGATACGCGCGTCCTCGACGACGTCGTCCGCTTCATCGGGCAGAAGGTCGCCGCCGTTATCGCCGAGAGCGAAGCCGCGGCCGAGGAAGGCTGCCGACGGCTCAAGGTTACCTACAACCTCCAGCCCGTCGTGATTGATCCGGAGCAGGCGAGCGCACCAGACGCGCCGATCATCCATCCCGACCGTACGGCTGCAAATCGCGTCGCCGATGCACAGCGCAATATCGTCGCGGAGAGGCACGCGGAGTTCGGCGACGTTGCGGCCGCGCTGGCCGCGTCGGCAGTGACCTATGAAGGCACGTTCACGACCCAGCGCGTGCAGCACGCGGCGCTGGAGACTCATGGCGGCCTCGCCTGGCTGGACGAAGCCGGCGTGCTCAACATCCGCTCCTCGACCCAGGTGCCGTTCCTGACCCGGCGCACGCTGTCGGGTATTTTCGGTCTTCCTGCCGACAAGGTCCGGGTATTCTGCGAACGCGTCGGAGGCGGCTTTGGCGGCAAGCAGGAGATGTTCGTCGAGGATGTTCTGGCACTCGCTGCGCTGAAGACCGGGCACCCTGTCAAGCTCGAGCTCACCCGCGAGGAGCAGTTCATCGCAACCTCGACGCGGCACCCGATGCGGATCCACGTCAAGGCCGGCGCCGACGCGGACGGCAAGCTGACCGCGTTGCAACTCGACGTGCTCTCCAACACCGGCGCCTACGGCAATCACGCAGGTCCCGTGCTGTTCCACGCGGTGTCGGAGAGCCTCGGCGTCTACAACTGCCCAAACAAGAAGGTCGACGCGGTCGCGGTCTACACCAACACGGTGCCGGCCGGCGCGTTTCGCGGCTACGGCCTGCCGCAGTCACTGATCGCGGTGGAAGCCGCGATTGACGAGCTGGCGCGACAGCTCGGCATCAGCCCCTTCGACATGCGCCGCCGCAACATCGTCAAGCCCGGCGATCCCATGCTGTCGCCACCGCCATCCGAGTATCACGACGTGCTCTACGGCTCCTACGGGCTTGACCAGTGCCTCGACCTCGTCGAGCGCGCACTGCAGGCGGACGCACCAAACCCTGATCTATCGCCGGAGTGGCTGACCGGCGAAGGCATTGCACTGACCATGATCGACACGGTGCCGCCAGCCGGTCACATCGCCGACGCTACCGTCGCGCTCAACGACGACGGCGGCTTCGATCTCACCGTCGGCACCGCCGAGTTCGGCAACGGCACCAGCACCGTGCATCGTCAGATCGCGGCCACAGTGCTTGCGACCACCGCCGACAGGATCCGCCTGCGCCAGTCCGACACCGCCCATGGCGGCCATGACACCGGCGCCTATGGCAGCGCCGGCATCTTCGTTGCCGGCAAGGCGACGCATGCGGCGGCCATGCAGCTTGCGACCGAGCTGAAGGCGGCCGCGGCCGGCGCGTGGCTTTGCGATGCCGGAGGCTGCGCACTCGAGAACGAGTGTGTCGTCAGCGGCGTCCGGCGGATACCGTTCACCGAGCTGGCTCGGCTTGCGCGCGAGCGCGGCCGGCCGCTCGCAGCCAGCGGCAATTCAACCGGCACGCCACGCTCGGTTGCCTTCAACGTGCAGGGTTTTCGCGTGGCCGTGAACAAGGGCACCGGCGAACTCAGGATTCTTCGCAGCATCCAGGCAGCAGACGCAGGCCGCATTGCCAATCCCATGCAGTGCCGCGGCCAGGTCGAAGGCGGCGTGGCGCAAGCGCTTGGCGCTGCGCTCTTTGAGGAGATGGTGATCGATATGGATGGCCGCGTCACCAACCCGAAATTTCGCGACTACCACCTGCCCTCCTTCGCCGACATCCCGCGCACCGAGGTGCTCTTCGCCGACACATCCGACACGATCGGGCCGATGGGCGCGAAATCGATGAGCGAGAGCCCCTACAACCCCGTCGCGGCGGCGCTCGGCAATGCGATCGCCGATGCGACAGGCATCCGCTTCACGTCGACGCCGTTCAAGCCGGATCGACTATTCCCGGCGCTGCGCGAGAAGTTTGGCGGCTAGAGCATGATCCGGAAAAGTGTGCAGCGGTTTTCCGAAAAGATCATGCTCAAACAATAGCCTAAAGCGCGATGACGATTTATCCTAATCTCATCGCGCTTTAGCACTCGACAAAAAGCAATGCAGCGTCTGCGGCGACCCTGCGCTCCCTCTCCCCGTAAGCGTGCGAGGTAAGTTGATCCCGCCTAACTCCCGCGATACGTCGCATAACTCCAGGGGGTGACCAGGAGCGGCACGTGATAGTGACCTTCGGGCTCACTGATCGCAAAGCGCAGCGGGATCTCGTCGAGGAACGGCGGATCGGACGTCGGCACGTTACGCTCGCCGTAATATTTGCCGACCCTAAAGCGCAGCTCATAGCGGCCGATCGGCAACGGGCGGCCACCGATCAGCGGATCATCGGTGCGGCCATCATGGTTGGTGACCGCACGCGTGATCACGCGGCTCTCGCCGAGGCTTGCGAGCTCAACCAGATCGACGGCGATGCCGGAAGCGGGCTTGCCGCTGTGATTGTCCAGCACGTGGGTCGAAAGCCGGCCGTGCACCTTGAGCTTGTCATCGGCTGCGACGAGCTGATCGAGCCGCAGCGCGGCGATGCGACAGATCTCCTCGATCGCACGGCGTGTCTCGGTCTTGGCAAGGTTGGACAGCCGCGTCTCGAAGTCGCGCAGGATGGAGTCCTTGGTGTGACGGCGTACGCAGACGATATAGGGGAAGCCGAATTTCGCGCGATAGGCATTGTTGACGCGCTCGAACGCCGCGTATTCCGCCTCCGACAGCCGGTCGAGGCCGGCGCTGTTCTGCTCGGCGTTCGATTCGGCGGTGAGCCCCGCCGCACGCTGGGTCTTGTCGGCGAGGTCGGGATGCGCGCGGATCAGCGCAAGCTGCACGTCGGGCGCGGCACCCTGGATCGCCACCTTGATCGCATCGAACAATTCATGGATGCCGGCGAACGGACGGCGCGCGGCCACTTGTTCGGCAATCCACGGTGAATACTCGACGACATTGGCGAGCGCCGCGACGAAGTCGGCTGGGCTCGCGGCATTGAGATCGGGCAGCGCGACCTGCGTCATCGCCTTCTCTCCTAGATCTCGAATGCGCTTTCGGCGAGATTCTCGTGCTTGTCGTGCCAATGCTGCGCGATCTGCAATCGCGTCGGCACCCAGACACGGTCGTGTTTGCCGATGTAGTCGAGAAAGCGGATCAGGCCCGCGGCGCGGCCGGGCCGGCCGGCGAGACGGCAATGCAGCCCCACCGACATCATCTTCGGCGCGGTCTCGCCTTCGGCATAGAGCACGTCGAAGGCATCCTTCAGGTAGGTGAAGAACTGCTCGCCGTCCGCAAACCCCTGCGCGTTGATGAAGCGCATGTCGTTGGCGTCCAACGTGTAGGGAATGATGAGCTGCTTGCCGTGCGCGCCCTTGACCCAATAGGGCAGATCGTCGGCATAGGAGTCGCAGACATAGAGGAAGCCGCCCTCCTCCATCAACAGGCGGTTGGTGTTGATCGAGGAGCGCCCGGTGTACCAGCCGAGCGGCCGCGAACCGGTGGCCTCGGTGTGGACACGGATCGCTTCCGCGATCTCGGCGCGCTCCTGCGCCTCCGTCATGTCCTTGTGCTCGATCCATTTGAGGCTGTGGCTGGCGATGTCCCAGCCCGCCTCTTGCATCGCGGCGACGATTTCCGGGTTGCGCTTCAGCGCGGTGGCGACGCCGAACACGGTCGTCGGCCACTTCCGTTCGGTGAACATCCGCCACAGCCGCCAGAATCCGGCGCGCGAGCCATATTCGAACATCGATTCGATGTTGGCGTGGCGCTGGCCCGGCCAGGGTTGCGCGCCGAGCACGTCGGACAGGAACGCTTCCGAGGCGCGGTCGCCGTGCAGAATGTTGTTCTCGCCGCCCTCCTCGAAATTGACGACGAACTGCACAGCGACCCGCGCATCGCCCGGCCAGTCCGGATGCGGCGGGTTGCGGCCATAGCCGCGAAGATCGCGCGGGTAGCGGGCGTCTGCCACTCAGACTTCCTCGAAGCGGATTGGCTGGGCACCCTTCCAAAGCACGGTCTTGCCGAGCGCGGCGAGATTTTCCAGGCCTGAGGTAAGCGTGATGAAATGATTGCCGGCGAGCTGGCCCATCTTGCTCGCGAAGTGCACGCCGCCATAGGCGAGCAGGATCTCGGTCTCGCTGATGCCACCGGGATAGAGGATGATCTGACCGGGCGCCGGATAGCTGGTGTGGTTCTCGTAGCCGACGCCGAAGTCGAGATCGCCGAGTGGCATCCACACGCCCTCGCCGCTCCAGCGCACATGGATGATGTGGCTCTCGAACGGCATCGCTTTGCGGAAGGCGGCGACGGTCTTGGGCGCAAGCTGCTCCTCGAAGCGGGCATCGAAGGTGAAATCGCCGGCGCGGATAACGAGTTTGCTCATCTCATCTCTCTGGGTCGGAAGGCGCTGGCCCTCCAATGGGAACTTGCAAGCAAAGAGCATTCCGGAGGGGCTCGCGCAAGTGGCACGGTCCATCATCTGCGGTCATAGGACCAGCCGAAAATCCCGCTTCGCCGCACCTCCGGCTCCGGCTCAGCGGCCGGCTGCGGCGCCTCCTTCAGTTCCGCCTGCGGAGGCGGCGCCGGCAGGTTCTCGCATGTCATGGCGTAGACCAGCTTGCCGTCCGCGGTGCGCCCGATCGGGGCGCAAGGATCGGGCCGCGCCGCCGAATTCTTCGGCGTCAATTTGACTTGCGCCGCGGCCGGCGAGGCCATCAAAAGCAGGACCAGCAGATATCTCGACATCGTTGTCGCTCGAAACCTCAATTCGTCCCATTCAACCGGATTGCGCCGGCCAAGTCCATCGACAGCACGGGTGCGATTGCCGAATATTTAGCCGCGACCAAAAACTTTGCTCGCTGCATCGTGATGGCGCCACCCGTGATAGTCGGCGGGACGCATCGCCATCTCAGCCGCGACGACGCACGTGCGAGACGATCTGCTCGCAACCGAAGCGTCATTACGGGAGAAACGACGATGCGAACGAGTTTCACGATCATCAGCGCCACGCTGATCACCGCAATCACGATCCACACGGCCGCAGCGGCGAGCGACCGCCACCACACCCGCAAGGCGACACCCGCTCCCATCACCCAGCCGGTGCGCGACTCCAATGCCGCGCTGTGGCCGTCACAGCCGACCCAACCCGACTGGTCGCGCTACGCCAACGGCGCGATGTCGGCGCCAGCGGGACGGTGATGTGAGCGGGAATGGCAGCACCACACGCGTAGGGTGAGTTAGCCGACTACGTCCGCCGTAGCTCCACCAGCGAAGGCGGAAGCAGTAACCCTCGACGCGGAAAACAAAGAGGTGGGTGATACTAAGCTAACCCACCCTAGGTAACGGGCATCGGCCGAACTCAATAGCCCGGATAGACCGGACCGCCATAATAGCGCGGTCCTCCGTAATATGGGGCCGGAGCATAGGCGGGACCGCCGTAGTAACCTGGGCCCGGACCGTAATAGTAGCGATCCTCGTAATACTCGCGGCGACGGCTCTCGGCGATCGCACCCGCGATGAGGCCCGTTGCCATACCCATGAAGGCGAGTCCCGCGGCACTTGGTCCCCGACGGTAATAGCGGTGACGGCGGGCGGAGCTGAAGTCGGTCGCCGCGGATGCGGCCGGGGTCGCGGCGACCGCCTTGGCCGTCGGCGTGGTTGGCGCGGCAGCGGAGGGCGAAGCGGAGGCCGCAACCAGGGCGAGGCTTGCGAACGCGGCCAGCACGGTGTTGCGGCAAACCTTGGAATTCACGAACCTCTCAGTCATCTGACCGTCCTCTGTTCTCGCCCAAAGCAGAGACCTGCAAACTGCACCTAATGCGCAAACCATTGAGATGGTTTCATCATCGCGGCAATCCGCCGCGCTTTGAACGATTGTAAACCGAATGACCAAGTCCAGCTTGATCGAGTCAAGCTGAGCGGATAATGAACATCCGCGCCGTTTTTCGGTCGCCGTAAGCGTTTCACGTGAACCAACGCATCAACCGACGCGATCGGGATCGATGCAATTTTTCAGGGTTCAACGTGATCGACGCGTCCTTTTCCCCAGAGAGAAACAGATGATTGCGGTTCGCAAACTGCCGGCGCGCTATGCGCCGATCGTGATGCCATTGGTGCTTTCCATCCTCATGACGGCCGTGGTGTCGATCATTTCGACACTGAGGAGCCTCGGGCCGACGCCTGCCTTCCTGGCCACCTGGCCGGGTGCCTGGGCGCTGTCCTGGCTGGTCGCTTTTCCGACGCTGCTGGTGGTCCTGCCTATGGTCCGCCGGATCGTGGCGTGCCTCGTCGCGCCCTCACCTCAACCAGGCCAATAGCCGGCGCGGACGGCGCCGGAAGCGGCCCGCCGTCCTGCTTTCATGACAGCTCAACACCTTGGATCGCGATGCTATCCCAGCGCTCCTTCAGGTGGAGCGGCTGGAATGAGCTTGCGAGCACGGGCGCTCGTCTCCGCAAACCGAGCGGGGCCGAGGCGCGAAAGGAATATCGATCGCGACTATTGCTGTGCGGATTGGAGCTGCACCGGCACCGGCCGTCGCATAGTGGCATGCGGTGACGGCGTTGCCGGCTTGCGCGTGGCGGCCGCAGCCGGACGTGGCGCGGGCACCGGTGCTGCGGTCGCCTTCTGCCCCGCGTTTGGTCGGTCGGGCGCTTTCGCGGCGGTCTCGGGCACGTTGTTGTCGGGCGCCTTGTTGTCAGGCGTCTTGGCAACAAGACGCGCCATTTGCTCCTGCCCCGCCTTCAATTCGTCGGCAAGCTTGACGGTGTCGACGGACATTTGCTCCTGGTTCGCTTTCAATTGCGCCTGACTCGCCTTGAGCTCGTCGATGCCTTGCTGCACGTTCGCGAGATCGCTGGCCATTTTCTGGAGCAACTCCGTCAACTCCGGAGGGAGCGTGGTCCCGGCCGGCGCGACCGCCTCCGGCACGTCCTGAGCGGCCGGCGCCGGTTGCGGCGATGCCGACGGCGCCTGGGCAAGCTGAGCAGTCGAGCTCGGCTGAGCGTCGGGCGCCGGTTCTGCTTGAGCCTGTGACGGCGTCGCAGCGCGCAGCGGTGCCCAACCCGCGATCATCTGCCTGACCGTATCACCGTAGGATGATTGCGAGATCAAGGCGGCGGTGCCAATCCCCGCTGCCAGCGCCAAGCCGACGAGTCCGCGGAGCGCCGGCCGGCCACGCGGCGGCCGCCTGCGCGCGTCGTCGCGCTCCAGCCTGGAAAGCTGCTCGCTCGCACGCGCGATCTGTTCATCCACGCTCTTGATTTTTTCAAAGGTGTGCGTGAGCTCTTCGTCCATGCGCGCGGACAGCGCGTCACGCGGCTCGATCGATGTGGTTACGGAATTCATTGGCGCTCCCTGCCCCAGCCCAATGTCGCCCGAAGGCGTCCGTCGCATTTGCGCTTAGCTGATCATCGTCAACGCGATTTGTCGAAAGCAAGACCCCATCATGGAAAGTCTGGGGCCAGCGGGCGAACGAGCGTCGCGGCGCCCCTCCCCTGATACCTATCCTCGAGGCCGCAGAAAGCTTACGACAATGCCCCGAGCACGCCGCGCGTGGCCTTGTCGATCTCCTCGACATAGCGACGGCGGGCGAAGGTCTCGGTCAAAAAGCCCACCACCTTGCGGCTGTCGGTGGAATCGACGACCGCCAGCATCTCGGCCTCGGCTTCGTCGAACACCGCCATTGCCGACTTCACGTTCATCTCCGGGATCAGCACGATGTCGACGTAGCGGGCGAGCTCGACCACCTGGATGTCGTCGGCGATAGCGTCGAGGTCGCTGGAGAACAGGTCGGGCAGCATGACGAGGCCCACATATTCGTCGGCATTGTTGACGACGACGATGCCGGAGCGCGAGCCGAGCGCGAACTCGCTCCGGGTCGCGGCAATGGTCGTGCTCGACGGCACCTTGCCGACATCGGAGCGCATCAACCGCTCAACGGTGAGATTGCGCAGCCAGCCGACATCGTTGGCGCTGCGGATGGTCTCGCCGCGCAGGTGCAGGCGCCAGGTCGAGAAGGAATGGCCGAACATGAAGCGGACGCAGATCGAGGTGACGATGCAGCCCGCCAGCACCACAGCGGTGACGTCGACATTGCGCGTCATCTCCAGGACGAGAAACGACATCGTCAGCGGCCCGCCGACGATGGCGACGCCGAGCGTCGCCATGCCCGTCAGCATCGCCACCAGCGGGTCGATCGCGAAATTCGGGCTGATCAGCAGCAGCAGTGCGGCGAAGAATTTCCCGATCAGGCTTCCGACGAACAGCGAAGCGAAGAACAGGCCGCCGCGGAAGCCCGACGCCAGCGAGATCAGACAGGCCGTCAGTTTCAGGGCAATGATCAGCGCGATCAGGCCGATCGTCATCTCGTGAAAGAGATCGAGCACCATGGCGCCATGGCCGGCCGCGAGCACCTGCGGGGTAACGATCGCAAAGCCGCCGACGATGAGGCCGCCGATCATCGGGCGCAGCCAGACCGGCAGCCAGGCGAACAGTCGCTCGAAATTTGGGGACGAGCGCATCACGGCGATGCCGACGCCACCGGTGACGAGGGCGAGTCCGATCAGCGCCAGATATTGCTCGATGCCGACCGAGCTGACCTTGGGTATTTCGAGAGAGTACGGCGCGCCGCCGAGCCACTGCGCGGTCAGCGCACCGGCGAGCGAGGCTGCCAGGATCGGCGCTGCGCTGCCGACCGAGTAGACGCCGACGATCAGTTCGCAGGCATAGAAGGCGCCGGTGATCGGCGCGCCGAACGCCGCCGCGATTGCCGCCGCGGCGCCGCAGCCGACGATCAGGCGCAAATCGTTGCGGCGGAGATTGAAGAACTTGCCGAGCAGCGAGGCGATGCCGGAGCCGATCTGGGTGTATCCCGCCTCGAGGCCGACCGAGGCGCCGCAGCCGTTGGAGATCAGCGTCTGGCTCGACACCACCACGCTGTCGCGCATCGAGAGATTACCGCCGCGCAACGCGTTGGCCTCGATCGGGTCAACTGCGTTCGAGATCTTCATCCGTCGCCGCGACCATTCCATGATGCCGAGCGACAGCCCGCCAAGCGCGGGGGCGATCAGCGCCGCCCAAGGGCTGACACGGGCGTTGGCGGAAAGGCGGACGTCTACGGGGATGCCATAGATCAGGACGTGGGCGATCTGGGCGATCTCGGCCATCAGCGTCACAACTGCACCGGCGAGCGTGCCGATCACGAGCGCGAGCGGGATCAGGTAGAACTCGTTGCTGCGCAGCAGCGCGCGCAGGCGAACCATGACGCGGTTCGAACCCTTGCGATCGACGATATGCTTGATCCGCACGAACACCGACTGCCCCGCCTAGCCTTCGGACATGCCGTGGCTGATATCGCCCGAGGTGCCCTGGTTGATGCCCAGCGCATTCATGGAGGCGTCGATGATGGCCTGTCTCTTGTCGAGCTCGTCTCCTGTCATCGACATCTCGCATTTCCGACGATGGGCGCTTGGTAGAGGGGAAGTACGTCAAAGCAATATGGCAGTGCAAGAGAAAGCGGACCGCTCAGCGCATTGTCACGCTGACGGCACTGCAATGGGTTAAAATAGACAATAAAATCAATATATTATCAGATTTGCGCAGGATCAGGGCAAACCCGCCCGGACAGCCGCAATGCCGTTGATGACGAATTGCACCGAATAGGCGGCAAGCAGCATGCCGAGCACGCGTGACAGCACGGCATTGCCGGTGCGCCCGAGCGTCCGCGCGATCAGCGAAGCCGAAGCAAAGCAGAGCATGCAGAGCAGGCACACCGAGAGCACGACCGCGATGATGAGCGCGAGCCTGGCTCCGTAGCCGGCATCGCCCGCCAGCAGCAGCGTGGTCGCGATCGCGCCCGGCCCGGCCATCATGGGGATGGCGAGCGGAAACACCGCGACGTCGGAGGCATGCTCGGAGAGCGCCTTGTCCGCCTCGCGCGCCTCGCGATGCGGACGGTCGCCGAAGATCATCTGGTAGGAGACGCCGAACAAGAGCAGCCCGCCGGCGATCTGGAATGCGGGGATGCCAATCCCGAGCTGGCGCAGCAGCCAGTTTCCGACCAGCGCGATCACCACCAGGATCGACGCCGCGATCAACGGGGCGCGCAGCGCGATAGTCCGCTTGATTTTGTCCGGCATGCCCCCGGTCGCGGCGAGGAAAGCCGGCGCAAGGCCGACGGGATCGACCACCAGCAGCAGCGTCACGAAGGCGGACAGGGCGAAGTCGAGCATGTGTCGGCGTGCTCCTCGGGTGCTGGAACGCTGGCTGGCGGGCTGACTTAGCCCAGCAGAACCGCTTTGGAAATCAGTGGAGACGAACAATAAGCGACAGCGCAATCGGAATGCTGCTGAGCTATCTCTCGACCAACCTGCTTTGGCGCTGGTTCATCCGAGCGTTCCTGCCCGATGCAGTCTGGTCCCGGTCAGTCAGACCGGGCATACTCTGAACGCGCAATGCTGGATTTCCGGGGAACCGTCCCCATATGCTGGACTTCCAATCGAAGCGCCTTCCTCAGAGCCTTGCCATGCAACCGAAAAATCCCCTCGACTGGATGCTCTCCGAAGCCTTGGACTCGCTGACCCGCGCCGAGCGGCTGCGCCAGCAGTTCGGCCGACAGGAAGCTTGCTGGGAACCGCCGATCGACGTACTCGAGACCGAGCATGAGCTCCTGATCCTGGTCGCACTTCCCGGCGTTAATCCCGACAATGTGGAGACGGTGATCCATGACGGCGCGCTCGTCATCTCCGGCCAGCGCACGCTGCCCTCGGAGCTGCGCAATGCCCGCATCCATCGACTCGAACTGCCGCAGGGACGTTTCGAGCGCCGCATCGCGCTTCCGCTCGGCCGCTATGCCATCAGCCGCTTCGTGATGGACGGCTGCGTCGCACTGCGCCTCGCCAAATCCTGAGGTCCGATCATGGCCGAACAGATGAACAATACGCCGAACGCCGAACCCGTCAGCATCCCGGATGATGCGCTGATCATCATCCCCGTCCGCGAGATGGTGCTGTTTCCCGGCGCGATCGCGCCGATCGCGGTCGGCCGTCCGAAGTCGGTCGCGGCCGCGCAGCAGGCGCTGCGCGAGCAGCGGCCGATCGGTATCCTCCTGCAGCGCAATCCGGAGATCGACGATCCCGGCCCGGACGATCTCTACCGGGTTGCCACCATCGCCAACATCGTGCGCTACATCACCGCGCCCGACGGGACCCATCACGTCGTCTGCCAAGGCGTGCAGCGCGCCCGCATCCTCGACTTCCTGCCCGGCACGCCATTTCTGGCTGCACGGATGCAGCAGATTCCGGAGCCGGCCGCGAGCTCGCCGGAGATCGAGGCGCGCGCGCTGAACTTGCAGCGCCAAGCAATCGAGGCCGTCGAGCTGCTGCCGCAGGCGCCGCCGGAGCTGGTCACGATGTTCCAGACCACCACGGCGCCCGGCGCGCTCGCCGACCTTGCGACCTCCTTCATGGACATCAAGCCGCAGGACAAGCAGGAGATCCTGGAGACCATCGATCTCGCCTTGCGCGTCGAGAAGGTGTCGAAGCAGCTCGCCGAGCGGCTGGAGGTGTTGCGCATCTCCAACGAGATCGGGCAGCAGACCCGCGCCGCCTTCGACGAGCGGCAGCGCGAGGCGATCCTGCGCGAGCAGATGGCCACAATCCAGCGCCAGCTCGGCGAAGGCGACGGCAAGGCGGCCGAAGTCGCCGAGCTGACCGCGGCGATAGCCAAGGCCGGCATGCCGCCGGAGGCGGAGGCGCATGCGAAGAAGGAGCTGCGGCGCTACGAGCGCATGCCGGAAGCTGCCGGCGAAGCCGGCATGGTCCGTACCTATCTCGACTGGCTAATCGAACTGCCCTGGGCGCTGCCCGAGGAGAAGCCGATCGACATCAAGGAAGCCCGGCGCATCCTGGACGCCGATCACTTCGGCCTCGAGAAGATCAAGAGGCGGATCATCGAATATCTGGCGGTGCGCAAGCTCGCTCCCCAGGGCAAGGCGCCGATCCTGTGCTTCGTCGGGCCGCCCGGCGTCGGCAAGACGTCGCTCGGACAATCCATCGCGCGCGCGATGGATCGCCCCTTCGTGCGCGTCAGCTTGGGTGGCGTGCATGACGAGGCCGAGATCCGCGGTCACCGGCGCACCTATATCGGCGCGCTGCCCGGCAACATCATCCAGGGCATCAAGAAGGCAGGCAGCCGCAACTGCGTCATGATGCTGGACGAGATCGACAAGATGGGCCGCGGTGTGCAGGGCGATCCGTCCGCCGCCATGTTGGAGGTGCTCGACCCCGAGCAGAACGGGACGTTCCGGGACAACTATCTCGGCGTGCCGTTCGACCTGTCGCGCGTGGTCTTCATCGCGACCGCCAACATGCTGGAGTCGATTCCGGGCCCGCTGCTGGACCGCATGGAGCTGATCAGCCTCGCCGGCTACACCGAGGAGGAGAAGCTCGAGATCGCGCGCCGCTACCTGGTGCGGCGGCAGCTCGAGGCCAACGGGCTGACGGCGGAGCAGGCCGAGATCGAGCCGGAGGCGCTGAAGCTGATCGTCAAGGGCTACACCCGCGAGGCCGGCGTGCGCTCGCTGGAGCGCGAGATCGGCAAGGTGTTCCGCTACGCTGCGGTGCAGGTCGCCGAGGGCACGGTCGCGAAGGTCGTGATCAGCCCGACGGATATCAGCACCGTGCTCGGCCAGCCGCGCTTCGAGGGCGAGATCGCGCTGCGCACCAGCATTCCGGGCGTGGCCACGGGCCTCGCCTGGACTCCGGTCGGCGGCGACATCCTGTTCATCGAGGCGACGCGCGTTCCCGGCAAGGGCGGGTTGATCCTGACCGGCCAGCTCGGCGACGTCATGCGCGAGAGCGTACAGGCGGCGATGACGCTGGTGAAGAGCCGCGCCACCCAGCTCGGGATCGAGCCTTCGCTGTTCGAGCGGAGCGATATCCACGTCCACGTGCCGGCGGGCGCAACCCCGAAAGACGGACCGAGCGCGGGCGTGGCGATGTTCACCGCGCTGACCTCGCTGCTCACCAACCGTACGGTGCGCAGCGACACCGCGATGACCGGCGAGATCTCGCTGCGCGGTCTGGTACTCCCGGTCGGCGGCATCAAGGAGAAGGTGGTGGCGGCTGCAGCCGCAGGGTTGAAGCGGGTGATGCTGCCGGCACGCAACAAGCGGGATTACGACGACATCCCGAAGAGCGCGCGGGACAACCTCGAATTCATCTGGCTGGAGCGCGTGGACGAGGCGATCGCTGCGGCACTCGAGCCGGCCGGGGCCAAGGTCGAGGCGGCGGAGTGAGGTGAGATGAACGAACGACTGGAAAGAGCGAGAAAGTCGCGGACGGCGCAGCGCCTGCGCCAATTGGTCGATCGCGCAATCGACCGGCTTCGGGAGGTGCTGCCCGGTGCTCCGCAGCCCCGGCTTCAGCCGGTTCCGGTCCGGGTGAAGCGCCGCAAGGGCTGACCCCTCCGCCTTAAGCCTTCGCGGTCGCCCAAAACAAAAGGCCCCCTCCTTAGAGGGGGCCTTTTCTTTCTTAGGCCACGGCGTCCTTGGCGGCCTTGACCGGGCGGGCGCGGACGATCTTCCGGGCCGGCTTGGCCTTGAACATCATCTCTTCACCCGTGAACGGGTTGGTGCCCTTGCGCGCCTTGGTCGCGGGCTTCTTGATGACCACGAACTTGGCGAAGCCCGGCACCAGGAAGATGCCGTTCTTCTTCAGCTCCTTGTGGCCGACGTCCGTCAGAGTCTCCATGACGTTCTTGACGTCGCGCTTGGAAAGCTCGGTGGCGTTCGCAATCTTTTCGATCAACTGCGATTTGGAAAGTTGGGTTGGCATCGTGTCTCCTCTGATTCGTTGCCGGTTGCATATTAGACCAACCGTTGAAGGCCTAGAGCCTTCTGCACAGTTTTATCGCGAAAATACGGGCTTTTTTGCCCCCCTGTGGCAAAAAACCCTGCTTTTTAGCCACTTCCGGAGCGGAGGAAGCCTCGGCAGCGGGTTTTTGCCTTGTTTCAAAGGCCCGCACGCCGCCTTGCTAAAGCTGATTCCACGCCTTCGACAAGCGACGACCGGCCTCCATATACGAGGCCGGTCGCGATTCACCCTGGAAAATAAGGCTAGACGCGCTCGATGATGATGGCCGGGGCCATGCCGCCGGCGGCGCACATGGTGACGAGACCGCGCTTGAGATCGCGCCGTTCGAGTTCGTCCAGCACGGTGCCGATCAGGATCGAGCCGGTGGCGCCGATGGGATGGCCGAGCGCGATCGAACCGCCATTGACGTTGACCTTGGCGCGGTCGAGCTTGAGGTCGCGGATGTATTTCTCCGTAACCACCGCAAAGGCCTCGTTGATCTCGAACAGGTCGATATCGTCGATGGTGAGCCCCGCCTTCGCCAGCACCTTGCGGGTCGCCGGCACCGGCGCGTTCAGCATCAACGTCGGCGAGTCCCCCATATTGGCCATCGCCACGACCCGGGCGCGCGGCTTCAGGCCATGCGCCTTGGCGTAAGCGGGCGAGGCCAGCAGGATCGCGGCGGCGCCATCCACGACGCCGGAGGAGTTACCGGCGTGATGCACGAAGTCGATCTTGAGGTCCGGATATTTCTGCAGGATCAGGCCGCGATAGGTCGTGCCCTTGTCGTCGAGCGCATAGTCGGCGATCGCGGGGAATGCGGGCTTCAGCGAGCTAAGCCCTTCCATCGTGGTCTGCGGCCGCGGATACTCTTCATGGTCGAGCGCAAGGCTGCCGTCCTCGCGATGGACCGGTACGAGGCTCTTCTTGAAGTGGCCGCTGGCCATCGCTTGCGCGGCGCGCTTCTGGCTCTCGAGGCCGAGCGCGTCGACGTCCTGCCGGGTGATGCCTTCGAGCGTCGCGACCGCATCGGCGCAGACGCCCTGATGCGACTGCGGATGCCTGGCGCGAAGCCGCAAGTTGCCGGAGTCCATCATCATGGGACCACCGCCGCGCCGGCCCTCCATCGACATCATCTCGCAGCCGCCGGCGATGACGAGGTCCTCCGCGCCCGCCATGATCGAGGCCGCCGCCATGTTGACGCTGGTGATGCCGGAGCCGCAGAAGCGGTCGAGCGTCACGGCGCTGGCGCGCACGTCGTAGCCGGCATCGAGCGCCGACATCCGCCCGAGATCTCCGCTTTGGGTCGCGACCTGCGCGCTGCAGCCCCAGACGATGTCGTCGACATCGGCCGTGTTGATCCCGGTGCGGTTCGCTAGCGCGCGCAGGACGGTTGCACCCAACTGCTGCGGATGAATGCCGGAGAGCGCCCCCTTGCCGGCCTTGCCGACGCCCCGCGGCGTCCTGCAGGCATCGATGATCAGCGCGTCAGCCATGGCGTTACCTCTTCTTTATGGATGTTGAGGGCGTTTTGAATCAGGGGGAGAGGAGAGTCAATGCGAGGGGACCGCGCCCCTTCTGCGCAAAAAAATGAAAAACAACCCCATGCAAAGTAGAAAATGCGGCAGCGGGATGACACTTGGCGCATTCGCGAACCCAATTGACACGTCGGGCAAAACACCTGCATCAATGTATGATCGCGCAATCCGTACGAGAGCTCTCGGGGAGAGGGACAGAACTACGCCCCCGCCGCATTCTTCGCGATCACGTTGCGGTAGAAGCTTGCACTGAGCTTTGGCGTGCGGACCTGGGTGTCGAAATTAACGTGGTAGAGGCCGAAGCGCTTGTTGAGGCCGAAGACCCACTCGAAATTGTCCATCAGGCTCCAGAGGAAATAGCCACGCACCGGCACGCCCTCCTCCGTCGCGCGCTGGAGCTGCGCGAGATAGTTGCGCAGATACATGATGCGGTCGGTGTCGTAGATCTTGCCGTCGGGCGTGACCTGGTCGTCGCCGGAGGCGCCGTTCTCGCTGATATAGATCGCGCTGGTCTTCCAGATCTTCGCAGCTAACTTCGGCACCCAATAGATCGTCTCGGGCCCGACGCGAAGCCAGTCCGAGTTCATGTGCGGGAACGATTTCGGGATCGGCAGCGGCGCAAAGCCCGCACCCTGGTCGGATGGCACCACATAGTGCTGCGGCGCGTAGATGTTGAGACCGAGGAAATCGACCGGCGAGGAGATGATCTTCAATTCCGCGTCGGTGTATCTCGGCGCATTGGGCCCCGCGAATTTCAGGAAGGCGTCGGTATAGCGGCCATCCATGATGACGTTGAGATAGCCGGCATTAAACTCGCGCAGCGCGATCTCGGCGGCGCGGACGTGCTCGGGCGTATCGATCGCGGGAATGCAGGCATCGACGTTCTCGGCCGGACCAACGCGCGTGCCGCGGCGGCCGTGGGCACGCACCGCCTGCACGGCGAGTCCATGCGCGAGCGCGCTGTTGTGCCTGATCTGGTTGATCTCGGCTTGCGGCAGCATCATGCCAGGCGCATCGATGCCGTTGCCGTAGCCGAAAAAGACGAAACGGCCGCTCTCGTTCAGAGTGAACACGTTCCTGACGCGATCGGTCAGACGCTCGGCGACATAGGCGGCATAATCGCCGAACGCCTTGCAGGTCTCGGTCGAGCTCCAGCCGCCGAAGCGATCCTGGAGCGATTGCGGCAGGTCCCAGTGATAGAGCGTCAGCCACGGCTCGATGCCGTTGCGGAGCAGCTCGTCGATCAGGCGATTGTAGAAGTCGAGCCCCTTCGGGTTCGGCCTGCCGTCGCCGTCGGGAAACACTCGCGGCCAGGCGACCGAGAAGCGATAGGCCTTGCAGCCGAGCTCGCGGATCAGACCGATGTCGTCCTTGTAGCGGTGGTAGTGCTCGTTGGCGCGGTCGCCATTGCTGCCGTCCTCGATCTTGCCGGGGACGCGAGTGAAGGTGTCCCAGATCGAGGCCCCTCGCCCGTCCTCATTGACCGCGCCCTCGACCTGATAGGACGACGTCGCCGTGCCCCAGAGGAAACCGGGAGGAAAGCCGCCCGATGCGCGCGGCGGCGCTGCCGGCTTGGCCTCCGCCATCTCCAGCGGATTTGTCATTCCCGCTGCGGACAGCCCCGCGAGTTTCGCGAACTGGCGACGCGAGACGTTGTCCGACATTGATGCTTCTCCACTTACCGCTGTTGCGACGGCACAATGGCGGGTCGTGGGACATTTGAGAAGAGAGGCTGCGCGGAATTGAGGATGCAGAATTGCGGCCCGCGGCACACTGCCCTCCCTTCTCCCCTTCTTGTGGGAGAAGGTGGCGCGAAGCGCCGGATGAGGGGTCTTGCTCCGCGAACTCAGTGATGAGAGTTGAACGCGCGGAGGGAGGCCCCTCACCCGTCTCGCCGCTGCGCGGCGAGACGGCCTCTCCCACATCAAGGGGAGAGGGGGAAACGGTCGCGCTGGCGATCAAAGACTCTCAGGGCGCCTCCTAGGCTCTCGCTCTTCAGCCCTACGCCCCAAGGAGGCCGACGCGAATTCGATGGCCGCTAGTTAGCAGGCAGCCGCATCACCGCTGACGTGATCTCACCAGAGTGTCGGAAGGCGTTTCACCGAAGTGAAGACGATAACTCCTGGCGAAGTCGCCCAGGTGCCAAAATCCAAACGCGAGCGCACACGCCTTTACGCTCTCTCCTCCGGCCAGCAGCTTTTGCCTGACGAGCCACAGACGTCTCAGCCGCAAATATCGATGCAGGCTCATACCCTGGTATCGCTGGACGGCATCGTGCATGGCCCGCACGGAAATACCAAGTTCTCGCGCGAGTTCTTCGCTATAGATCGGACGCCCAATATTGCCGGAAAGCACGGCCTGGATGTTCCGAAACACTTTGAACTGCTTGATGGAGTTCCCCCGGGAGGCCCATCTTGCGTCAACCACTTCAGCGAACGCGGCATCAACGCCGGCAAGCAGGGACTCCCGGATCGCAACGGAGGCGTCAGCCACCTCGCAAGCAGTGAACTTTGGGGAAGTCGACAAGACGAGCCTCACCAGCTCGCGCAGCCGATGCTGCGCCACAATGCTCGTTTCAAACATTTTCCAGTTCGGACCTTTTCTGGGCCAGCCGCGATTCTCTATCTCCTGCGTGAAAATAATTGATGTGAATTTCCGCTCGGCTCGTTCGACCGTGGAGTATGCAGCGCCGCCGCTGCCCATCACGAAAGCCGCCCGATCTCTTTCGACTCCGTTGAAGCGAATGGGAAACCCGTCGTCCATCGAGAACCCGATAGCCGTGCAATTTTCAGCAAGCTCGCCATCGGCGATGCGCGGGAACGATTTGGCGAAATTGATGTCGCATCCCGGGAGATTCAGGATGACTTGCTCAGCAGAGATTTTCCGCGCGAGGGGCGTAAATTCGACCTTTAGATTTCGCACGGCCGTTCGATACTGATCGAGATCAGTAAAGCGAAATATCTTTGGCGTCAGCACTGGTAGAGCCAACTTTCTCCGTCTCGGGTCAAGACACTCCAACAATCCTAATAAAGTCGAATGCGATTCTGGAGACTCCGGAATACTACGTATAGAGCTCTAGTGGCGACGCGCCACGGCTGCCGAATTTCGATATCGGTTTTTGTTAGCTGCCAAAAACTTATAAATCCTCTTAACCGCTTTCGTGTGAGATTCTACCTTAAAGCGCGGGTATTTCATTGCAGATCAGCGCAGCCGTCGTTGGCATTGCACAGCTTCCTTTGATTTTCCGACTTTGTTTTTTTAGTAGCCGCTGAGGCGAAGCGATCATAGCAATGATTGCGACACGCGAGAGAGCATCGCGACAATGTCTACGGTCTTAAAATTTCATCGGCCTGACCAACGAAAAACCGACCCCAACTCCTCACGCCCGAGACTGTCCGACGTTCTGGGCAACGTCACTGCTCTGTTGTCGCAGGTTGAAGGTCTGGAGATTCAAACGACGGAGGACCTGCGTCAGGCCATATTCATTCTTGATCTCGCAAACACATGCATTCGAATGATCCTTAGGCGGGTCGTCGTGAATGACACGACAAGGACGACGTTGATGGCTCAGTCGGCGAGAATCAATCAGCTTATTGAGGTTACGCGCACGGAGGCAGCGCATCTGTTCTGAGGATGATTTCTTGAATTGCGGATTGCCGATGATGGGAAGCAATCGAAAGGCAAACCGTATTCGGTTCGAATACAATCGCACCGTCAGACTCGTGGGTGTCGATGGAACATGGCGGCGACGCTGTTCGTTCAGAATAAGCTGAGTCCTCAAGTGCAGCTCATTTCCTCCCGAACCATTCCGTTCATCGATGCCCAGTCTCTCGCGGAGAGGCGCGCCAAAGAAGCGCTACTGCATGACGATCACAAGGGCTTCATCCTTTACCTTTCCAGCGATCAGCCACCATCGGCCGCGGAAGAGCGCGTCTTGTTTCTAGAACCGCGAGAGGCTCTGATCTGGCTCAATGAGCCGCCAGAAGAGCACGGCAACGCCGTTGCAAGTCGCCGAATCCGTGCGGCTCAACACGGACTCGCGCCTGCGTGCATTGGAGATCGGCCTGCTGATCATGGCCGGCCTGTCGCTCTTGTCGATCATTCCGGCCGGACGCCTTCCCGACTATCGGCCGGGCGAATTGCCGGATCAGCCGATTGGGAAACGAAGCTGACGGCCGCTTTGAACCGGACAGCCAGGTCGTCACGGTAGCGGACGGCGTCCGCAACCAAGGGGTATCGCTGTGTCAGGGCGATCGAGCAGTTCCAAGGCTCTCGAACAGCGTTTGTTGCCACCAATCGCTTTCAACTTGGTCGAGGACAGCGAGATCGAGCCTCGGCCGCAGGGCACTGTTTCTCGGCAGCACGATCGCATAGCTCTCGCTGCTGAAGCTGGTCTCGACGACACGCACCGACGCCGAATAGTCGTTCCGAACCATCCAGGTCAGCAGTGGCTTGTCATGGACGAAGGCATCTATCTTGCCGGCTCCGAGCGCGGAGAGGCCAGTTTGAATGTCCGGAAATGTCCGAAAGGAAAGCCGTTGACGGCCGAGGTAATCAGTCGTCGGAGAGTTCGCGACGGCGCCGACACGCACCGAGCGCAGGTCGTTGAAGCCGTGAACGGCACCCTCGAGCCCTCGGCGCGTGAGGGTGGACGTGATGCCAGCGGTGAATACGGCGATCGCGATGACGGAAGCGATCATCCACCCCATTGCGACGATCCGTCCCGGCAGGGTTGCCGGAGCATTCTGGGCGGCTCCGGCCTGGGTCATGGCGATCGTCGACCACCAGAAGCTGGAGCCTAGCCCTTTGGCGCCGCCGCCGAAGTGTTCAGTCTTCCGCCGCTCGAATATCCAAATGAGAAAGCCGACCGCCATTGCGAAACAGAGCAGCACCCCGACAGCCTGGAAGAAGCCGAAGGAAAGCAGCGCCCGCCCGATCGAGACCCACGGGTTCTCATTGATCGGCACCGCTATTCCAAGCCCGGTGTTGTAAAAAGGTTGAGTAAAATCGACGTTGCGTGCACGCGCGGCAGTCACTGTCACGGCGGCAACACCGGCGTCGAAAGTGCCGTTCGCGACGCCGTCCAAGAGGTCCGGGACGCTCTGGGTCTCGACCAGGCGAAAACGCAGATGCTCCCGGTCAGCGATCCTTTTCCAGAGCGCAATGCTGATACCGCCCCACGTCCCATCCGATTGCTTGATCGCAAACGGTGGCGCCGCCTTGGTCGCCACTACCAATTCCCTGTCGGCGGCCGCTCCATCCTGGGCATGGAGCACATGGCCAAAGGCAAGCATGGTCAGCGACACGAGGCACAACAAGGCGGGTCGAAGCGACGATACCGCCGGTTTGGATCGAGAGGTCGGATCCTGCCGATTGGCGCACACCGCGGCGGTCTGGCACGAAACGTCTTTGTTCAGACACAGGTCATGTGGGGCTAACGGAACTTCATCCAACGAATTCACTGCGGACCTCAAGGCATACCTCGCCTCCAAGCGCAGCATGACTATTTGGCAATTCCGCGGAGACCTCTACGAAATGGTCCTAATGTCCGTCCCGCCGCTTCGCATGAAATCGACGGCGAGCCTAGAACGTCACGCGCATCCCCGCATAGAACGCGCGCGGCCGGGCCGGGCTCAGCGAGCGCGGGTCGGTGAATTCCGCGCCGCCATTGGCGAAATTAGGCAGGGCTTCCCTGTCGAAGAAGGTGCCGAGGGTCGAGTAGCGGTTGTCGAAAACGTTGTTGATGCGACCGTAGATCTGCAGGTTCTTGGTGATCTGATAGGAGGTGTGGAGATTGAACACGGTGTAGGACGGCAGCTTCGGAAACTGATTGGACTCGTCGCCGACGAAATATTGGCTCGAGACAAAGAGCGCGTCACCCCCGACTTTCCAATCGTCGGTCACGGCATATTCGACACTGGCCTTGACGAGGTGGCGCGGCAGGCGCGGAATCTGATTGCCCGGCAAGACCTGGATGTTGCCGTCGGCGTCGGCGAACGGGCTCTCCGAGCCAAGCTGCAGCGCATCGAGGAAGCGCGCATCCAGGAACGCGTAGCTCGCCTGGAACTGAAGCGCATTGGACTTCAGGCTCACCTCGGCTTCGATACCCTGCCTGCGTGTCCGGCCGACGTTCTGGAAGAAGCCGAATCCCGTCAACCCCGGAATTGGGGTCGCGTGGATGTCGTTGTAGTTCGTGGCGCGGTAGGCGCCGATCTTCCAGCCGAGCGAGCCGATGTTCAATTCCTTGGTGCCGCGGAAGCCCGCTTCCACGGTCTTGGAGACGACCTGCTGCAGTGGCGGATCGGCGATCAGGAATTGCCCGATGATGCAGGGCCTCGTCGGATCGGCGCAGCCGAGTTCGAGCGGCGTCGGAACACGATTGGCTTCGGAATAGCCCGCATAAGCGGTCACTTCAGACGTGATCTTGTAGGTGCCGCCGATGACCGGATTGAATCGATCATAGGTATGATCGCCGTTGAGCGCGGTGCCGAGCTGGTCCATCAGCGTGACACGGGCCGCATTGAACCGCCCGCCTGCCGTCACCGCAAAGCGATCGTCCACGTTGAACGTGTCGAGCGCATAGAGCCCCTGATATTGGTTGACGGTGCGAAGCGACACGGGGCCAATCGATGTCGGTTCGCCGGACTGGCCCAGGAATAGGCCGCTGCCCGTGACGACATAGTTCGTGCCGATGGTTGCCAATTCGGCGCTACCGTTGAAGCGAGTGCTGCTGACATCATAGCTTGCGCCGACCACGAAGCGGTTCTCGTGACCGAACAACTGATCGCTGTTGGTCGCCTGCCCGGATACGCCGAACGTGGTCGATCTCGTGCTGGTGCGATCGAGCTCGCCGAGTACGGCATCCGGCGCAAAGGGATTGACGAGCTGAGCGCCATTCAGGCCAAAAGCGGGGACCGTATCATTGCCAAAGCACAGGAGCGTCGGATCGGCACAAGGCTGGGCGTCGGTCGGATTTCCGTCCCTGGTGTTCTGTCTGAAGCCCCGCAGATGCGCCGTGCCCTCAAAGGTCCACGTCGGCGTCGCCTCCACCTTGCCGGTCAGGTTGAGATAGCCGACCTTATTGGACGTGGTTTGCGGCGTCGTATAGGTCGCACCCCAATATTGCTGGAGCAATTCGGCCGGAACGGTGCTGGGTCCCGCCAGGGAATTGTTGGCGAGGCCCATGTTGAGGTGGAATTCGTTGCCTTCAAAGCGATACCCGACGTCGCCATAGAAGCGCCGGACGTCCGACGACGAGAAATTGCGGAAGCCATTGTCGTGAATGCCTTCGAGCGCTCCGTAGACCGCCCAGTTATTGTCGACCTGCTTGCCCCATTGTGCAGAGCCCTGGATGCGGCCGAATGAGCCGCCCATGACGTCGATCTCGGCACCTTGATAGTTGAAGCCGTTCTTCATCTGCAGATCGATGGCGCCACCGAGCGCATTGAGGCCGAACGCGGGATTGTTGGTCACGACCAGCGCCGATCGGATCGCAGCAGTTGGGATCAGATCCCAATTGACAGTGTCGGAAAAGGCCTCGTTGATGCGCACGCCGTTCTGGTAGACGGCAAGGCCCTGCGGCGTGCCGGCCAGAGGTGAAGCGACGAAGCCGCGAAACTGCACATCGGGCTGGAATGGATTGCCGGTCACCTCGTTGATGCTGAGACCAGGCACGTACTGCTGCAGGGCAACGGCGATATCCGGCGAACGGGCGCGCCTGATCTGGTTTGCATCGACCGCATTGACACTGGCGGGAATCTTGTCGACGTCGATGCTGCCGGAGGAGCCCGGCGAGGTCGGATAGACGTAAAGCTTGGTCTTGGGCTTCGCAGTGCCCGCGACGCGCGCTGGGGCACGCCTCACACGGCGCCTCGGGGCCGGCTCCGGCGCCACCACCTCGACTGCCGGCAGATTCTGGACGTTGGTTTCTTCGTCCTGCGCGGCCCCCGCGTCGGTCCCGAAGAAGATCCCAGCGACCAGCCCCGTCGACACCGAGGCAATCAACAAAGCACGCTTGCCCATCCCCTACGCTTGCCCATCCCTGCCGTTCCACCCGCACCTTTTGGTCGAAACGAGTGTAGTCGGCGGTCGCGATCGCGCCAGCCACAAAAGGTCGGGCGATTTCCGCGCCCATCTTCCCGACGATATCGGGAATTTTTCCCGATTGCGCCCGGCGCGATCAGGCTGCCGCCGTCGGAACCAGCGCCTCCACGGTGACACCCCCCTCCCCGGACGCGATGTTGAGAGTGCCGCCCAGTGCCAGAATCCGCTCGCGCATTCCGACGAGACCGAAACCGAGCTTCTGCCCTGGCTCCATGCCGCGGCCGTTGTCGCTGACCCGCACCCGGGCGCAGCCGCGGCCGTCGCGCACACCATCGGACTGTTCCACCGGCTCGATGACGACGTTGACCGAGGTCGCGCCGGCGTGGCGAAAGACATTGGTAAGCGCCTCCTGCACGATGCGGTAGATGGTGAGGTCGGCGGTCTCGCCGGTGGCCCCAAGCGCCGGCGAGATCGTGGTCTTGATCGCGACGTCGGGATGCGACTCCCGCCACAACCGCGACAGCGATTCGAGCGCCTGGCGCAGGCCGAGCTCGGCGAGGCCGACGGGCCTCAAGCGCTCCAGCACACGGCGATTGAACTGCTGCAGCGCGTTGATCTGCTCCAGCATGGCGCTGCCATGCCTGCGCACAGCCTCCACGTTCGGTGCGCGTCCGTCCGACAATTTTGCCAGCGCGCTGGCATGGGCACGCAGCGAGAACAGATAAGGCCCGAACTCGTCATGCAGCTCGCGCGCGATCTCCTTGCGTTCCAGGTCCTGAAGCGAGACCGCGCGTTCGGCGAGCTGCCGCTTGTCCTCGACGGCCTCTCCCAGGGTGGCCGCGAGATGATTGAGCTTGGCGCAGATCGCGGCGAGCTCGGGCGCGCCTCCCGGCTTGACGCGCGCGCCGTAGCGCCCACCCTCGAGCTCGGCCATCGCTTGGGCCAGCGACTGGAGCGGCTCGAGCGCCCGGCCGACCACGGTCATGGTCACCAGAAACAGCGCGAGCGCGATCACCGAACCGACTTCGAGCTGCGTGACGATGGCATCCCAGATCTCGGCGATCTCGTCATTGGGATGCGCAGTGATCACGAGCGAGCCCTCCTTGCCATGGATCGAGACGGGCACGCTGACCGCGGTCTGCTCGGGATGGACCAGGCTGATGAACCAGGCCGGCGGCCCTTGCGCGTCGTCGTCGGCATCAAGCCGCGGCGGGGTGAGCTGTTTTCCGTCGGCGTCGCGAAGCGCGATGCTGACATGCCGCAGGCGGTTGAGGTCGCGGGCGATCTGGTTCAGCTTGGCGCCGGGATCGGGAGCTTCGTTGAGATCGGCAACGATCATCTCGATGAACTCGCGCGCGAGCCGGATCACGCTCTGGTCCTCGGCCTGGACGCGCGGTCCCGCCTCCGCAACCTGGCGGGCGATGTTGACGGCGAGCCCCAGCGCTAGCAGGAGCGCCAGCAGGAGGTTGATGCGCCCGCGCAAGGAAAGATTTTGCCACATTGGTTGTGTCCGCTGCCCCGCGAAGGTTTGCCCGTGCCTGTCCGACGACGTTGACAGACCCGAAGCGCCCGATATCTAATCGCAAGCGTACAGCAATCCCCGGCGGGTTGCATGGCCCGAACGAGCGCAGCGAAAGCAGGCGCCGGCTCATTTCGAACCATGCGAAGCAAAGCAGGTCGCGGTGCTGTCGCGAGGAACGCCTATGCGCATTCTGATTGTCGACGATCATCCCATCGTCGCCTCCGGCTGCCGTGCCGTGCTGGCCGACGAAGGCGAGATCGACATCCTGGAGGCCGCCGATGCCGAAAGCGGCGAGTGCGTTTTCATCGTCGAGCGCCCCGATATCTGCGTGATCGATATCAACCTGCCCACGGTCTCCGGCTTCGAGCTCGCGCGCCGCATCCTCGAACGCGCTCCCGAGGCGCGCATCATCATGTTCAGCATGAACGACGACCCCGCCTTCGCCGCGCGCGCGATCGAGTGCGGGGCCAAAGGCTACGTCTCCAAGACCGGCGATCCCGACGACCTCGTCGAGGCGATCCGGGCCGTAGGCAACGGCGGCACCTATTTGCCGAGCGCGATCGCGCGCAGCATCGCTTTTGCCGGACCCGCGCTGGCGCAAAATCCGCTGGCGAAACTGAACGCACGCGAGATGGAGATCCTGCGGCTGCTCAGCGCAGGAAAGAGCCTGTCCGAGATCGCCTGGCTGGTGCAGTCGTCCTACAAGACGGTGGCCAACACCTCCTCGATCATGCGCCAGAAGCTCGGCGTCAAGACCTCGGTCGAGCTGGTGCGGCTGGCGATCGACAGCGGCGTCGCCTGACGAAGCGCGCGCAGGCACATATCGGTCACACAAGCGTTGCAATGTTGATGTGGTTAGATGCCACGGAGTTTTTAGGGCATGACGATCCAGACTGTCTCGACCAACAAATCCTACGGCGGCGTGCAGGGCGTCTATCGCCATGCGAGCCAAGCGACCGGAACCGACATGGTGTTCTCGGTCTATGTGCCGCCGCACCCCGAGGGCGTGAAGCTGCCGGTGGTCTGGTATCTCTCCGGCCTCACCTGCACGCATGCCAACGTCACCGAAAAGGGCGAATTCCGCCGCGCCTGCGCCGAGCTCGGCCTGATCTTCGTGGCGCCGGACACCAGCCCGCGCGGGGCGGACGTGCCGGGCGATCCCAACAACGCCTATGATTTCGGCTTAGGGGCCGGCTTCTATGTCGACGCCACGCAAGAGCCGTTCGCGCGCAACTATCGCATGTGGAGCTACGTCACCGACGAGCTGCCGAAACTCGTGGCGGAGAATTTTCCAGTCGACGCCAAGCGGCAGTCGGTGATGGGCCATTCCATGGGCGGCCACGGCGCGCTGACGGTCGCACTGCGCAATCCGCACCGCTATCGCGCGGCGAGCGCCTTCGCCCCGATCGTCGCGCCGTCCCAGGTCCCGTGGGGCATCAAGGCGCTCACCGGCTATCTCGGCCCCGACAAGGATGCCTGGCGCAGCCACGACACGGTGGCGCTGATCGAGGACGGTGCAAAGTTTTCCGGCTTCCTGGTCGACTATGGCGATGCCGACAATTTCCTCAAAGAGCAGCTTCGTCCCGAGCTGCTGCAGGCCGCCTGCACCAAGGCCAACATCCCGCTTACGCTGCGCCGCCAGGCAGGCTACGATCACAGCTACTATTTCATCTCCACCTTCATGAGCGACCATCTGCACTGGCACGCGGGGCGGCTGGCGGCGTAGAGGTCATTTTCCGCGGCCTCATGGCACGCTGCCCTCCCTTCTTCCCCTTGTGGGAGAAGGTGGCGCGAAGCGCCGGATGAGGGGTCTCCATCCGCAAGCTCGATGCGAGAGACTCATGCGCGGATAGAGACCCCTCACCCGGCTTCGCTTTCGCGAAGCCACCCTCTCCCGCAAGGGGCCTGTTGCGCTACTGGCTTTTGAGGCCGAGACAGGTCAGGGGAGAAGCTGGTTGCCGGGGTAGCGGGCCGACGAAGGGGTCGGCTGGTGCCCTCGGCGGGCGGCTCAGGCTGTGATCGCAGCCCATTTCCTCATGTTGAACGCGATGGAGGCGAGCAGGACTTGCCCGCTTGCTTTGGCAAGACCGACATAACGGATGCAGGTCAGTCGCATGCGGCGTTTGAGGGTGGCGAAGGTGGTCTCCACCGTTGCCCGTCGTCGGGCGATGAGAAGGTTGTAGCGTTTGAGCCTCGGCGGCAGCTCCGGGTGATGCCTGTTGGGACGACGTGCGATGCGGGGCTTTTTGCCTTCAGCTTTCAGCCGGGCCCGCCTGGCATGGGTGTCATAGGCGGCATCGGCCCACACCACGGCTTCGTCGCCGCGGATCAGATCGTCCGCAGGCGTCGTGTCGTTGATATTGGCGGGCGTGGTCAGCACCGACCGGATCAGGCCGGAGCCCTCATCGACACCCATGTGAGCCTTGTAACCGAAGGTCGAGCCGCTTTTGCCTTGCCGCTTGGCAAACCGGGCATCGGGATCCTTCGACGGCTGTTCTTGCGTCGGAGGCGCTGACACCGCCTGGATCAATGTCGCATCCAGCATCGTGCCGCGCTTCAGGATGACACCAGCATTCTCAAGCTGACGATCGAGCTCACCAAACAGCTTGTCCAGCAGCCCTTGCTCAACAAGCTGGTTCCGGAAGCGGTTCAGGACCGTGTGATCAGGCGTCGCATCTTCGAGACTGAGACCCACGAAGCGCTTGAACGACAAGCGGTCCCCCAGCGCCTCCTCGAGCTCGCGCTCCGAAAGACCATAGAGCGACTGCAACAGCAGCGCGCGAAACAGCACCAGCACCGGATAGCCCGGGCGGCCAGGGCTTCCTTCATCCCGCAAATGCGCCATCAGCTTCTCGAACCGGTACCATTTGACCAAGCTCGACAACCGATCCAGCGCCGCATTGGCACCGGCTCCCTTCGGCAGCCACGCCTCAATAAAACTCGGCTGCCCCGTCTGCTTCACCGCCATCGTCAGTCCTCCAGGGCTCTGCCCTAGAGAATCACAGTCGTGGGATTACGCAACAGGCCCGCAAGGGGAGAGGGTACACCGTCATCGCGGCGAGATTTCCGCCACCTACTCCGGCTTTCCGTAATTCGGCGCGAGCAGGCGGTTGCGGACGAGATAGCTCATCGTGCGGGTCCAGGATTCGTCGGTATTGCCGCGCATGTCGGCGCTGGCGACCGTGATCATGTTTCCGCTCTTCACATCGCGCAGATAGATGTTCAGGTTGATGATCAGGTTCGAGACCTTCTGCACCACGCCGGTGATCTCGACATCGGCGCCCAACTGTCCGGCGAGCTTGAGATCGCAGCCGCCGCAGGCCTGCAGATTGCTGTGATGGGCGGCGTCGCGGACGGGTGCGATGTCGAGCACCTGGAACTTGCCTGACTGCGCCAGTTCCTTGCGGAGCTGCTCACTGATGCGCCCGGCCCGCTCGAGCTCCGGCTTCGATCCGTAGAACTCGCCGGGCAGGCTGGTGTCGATCAGCTCGAAATCGAACACCGCAAGTTTCGGCGGATCGGCGAAGGCGAATGATGCCGTCAACGGCAAGACGGCGATCGACAGCAGCACTCGCATGATCGTGATTCCAGCCCTCGCGCGCACGAGGACGAAATGCGGGGTTGCAAGCCTTGCCAAATCGGTCATGCTTCCAAGAGAAACAATTCTCCACCGGCGGTCAAGCCGGGGAGGACGAGACGGAGGATACATGATCCGATGGTTGGTCGGCCTGCTGGCTTTGAGTCTTGCGGCGACGCAGACGCTCGCGGCCACCCCTATCGAGATCGGCGTCGGCTATCTCGGCGTCGCCGGCACCAAATCGACCCTCTCGCTGGTCGAGCAGCCCGCGGAGAATGACGGGGTCGCCGGCGCCCGGCTCGCGATTGAGGACAACAACACCACTGGAAAATTCCTCAACCAGCGTTTCACGCTGGAGGAGCGCCGCCTGAAGGAAGGCGAGGACCCGGTCCAGGCCGCGACCGCGCTCGCCGAGAAGAACGCCTTCATCATCGCCGATCTCCCGGCCGATGCCCTGCTGAAGGTCGCGGATGCCTTGCGCGAGCGCGGCACGCTGATCTTCAACGCCGGCGCGATCGACGAGCGGCTGCGGGAGACCGATTGCCGCGCCAACGTCATCCACACCGCGCCGACGCGATCGATGCTTGCGGACGCGCTCGGCCAGTATCTGGTGTGGAAGCAGTGGAAGCGCTGGCTACTCGTGGTCGGCTCGCATGACGAGGACAAGCTCTATGCCGATGCGCTACGCCGCGCCGCCACACGATTCGGCGCCAAGATCGTGCAGGAGCGCACTTTTGAAGACACCGGCGGCGCACGGCGCACCGATAGCGGCGTGACGCTGATCCAGCGCCAGATGCCTGTGTTCACGCAGCAGGCGCCGGCCTACGACGTGCTGGTCGCCGCCGACGAGAGCGAGGTATTCGGCGCTTACCTGCCCTATCGCACCTGGGATCCGCGCCCCGTCGCCGGTTCGGCCGGCCTCATGCCGCGAAGCTGGGACGCGGCGCAGGACCAGTGGGGCGCCATCCAGATGCAGAACCGCTTCATGAAGCTGAACTCGCGGCGGATGACGGCGCTCGACATGCAGGCCTGGACCGCAGCGCGCATGATTGGCGAAGCCACCTCGCGCACCAATTCCGGTGACGTCAAGAAGGTGACCGACTTCATCAAGGGGCCGGATTTCTCGGTCGCCGCCTTCAAGGGCACGCGGCTGACCCTGCGCGACTGGAACCTGCAGCTTCGCCAGCCGATCCTGCTGGTCGACGGCCGAATGGTGGTGTCGGTCTCGCCGCAGGAAGGATTTCTGCATCAGGTCTCCGAGCTCGACACGCTCGGCTATGATCGCCCGGAGAGCAAATGCAAGCTGAAATGAGGACGATGATGTCGCGCATGTGGCGTGTGGGGCTGCTTTCTGGACTGGCGCTCGCGGCGGCGCCGGCGCATGCGTTCATTGCCTATGTCTCGAACGAGAAGAGCAACACCGTCTCGGTAATCGACACCGAGAGCTGGACGGTGGCCAAGACCATCAAGGTCGGCCAGCGTCCGCGCGGCATCGAGTTCACGCGCGACGGCAAGTTCGTGATGGTCGCGGTCGGCGACGATGACACCATCCAGGTGATCGACGCCAAGACGCAGGCGGTCGTAGACAGCCTGCCCTCGGGCCCCGATCCGGAGTTGTTCGCCCAGGACGCCGCCGGCAAGACCCTCTATGTCGCGAACGAGAACGACAATACCGTGACCGTGATTGACCTGGAGAAGCGCGCGCGGCTCGGCGACATCCAGGTCGGTGTAGAGCCCGAGGGCATGACCATCAGCCCCGACGGCAAGACGCTGATCAACACGTCGGAAACGACCAACATGGCGCATTTCATCGACACGTCGTCACGCCAGATCGTCGCCAACGTGCTGGTCGACGCGCGGCCGCGCTTTGCCGAATTCAAGCATGACAGCTCGGAACTGTGGGTGTCCTCGGAGATCGGCGGCACAGTGTCGGTGATCGATCCCAGGAAGCATGAGGTGATCGGCAAGGTCACGTTCGAGATTCCGGGCCTGCGCCGCGAGGCGATCCAGCCGGTCGGCATCGGCATGACCAAGGACGACAAGACGGCCTTCATCGCGCTCGGACCTGCCAACCGCATAGCCGTGGTCGACACCGCGACGCGCAAGGTGACGAAATATCTCTTGGTCGGCCAGCGCGTCTGGCACATGGCGTTCACGCCGGACGAAAAATACCTGCTCACCACCAACGGCGTGTCGAACGACGTCTCGGTGATCGACGTCGCCGCGCAAAAGGTAATCAAGACGATTCAGGTGGGCGAACTGCCCTGGGGTATCACGATCGCGCCATGACCAGCCCTGCTCCCATCGCCGAACCACGCGAGGCTGCGCCGAAGCCTGGTCCGGCCGCCGTGCCTGCATTGTCGATCGACGGCGTCAGCCATGCCTATGGGACGCGCCGCGCGCTGATCGACGTCTCCTTCAGCGTCGCGCCGGCAAGCTTTACCGCGCTGCTCGGCCTCAACGGTGCGGGCAAGAGCACGCTGTTCTCGCTGATCACGCGCCTGTTCGGCATCCAGAGCGGCCGCATCGGCATTTTCGGCCATGACATCAGCAGCTCGCCCGGCGAAGCACTGCGGCTGCTCGGCGTCGTGTTCCAACCGCGCACGCTCGATCTCGACCTGTCGCTGACGCAGAACCTGCTCTATCACGCCGCGCTCCACGGCATCAGCCGGCGCGAGGCGGCCGCGCGCAGCGCGGAGCTGCTCGGCCGCATCGGGCTCGCCGAGCGCGCCGGCAGCAAGGTGCGCGATCTCTCCGGCGGTCAGATGCGGCGGCTGGAGATCGCGCGGGCGCTGCTGCACCTGCCGCGCCTGTTGCTGCTGGACGAGCCGACCGTCGGCCTCGACGTCAAGGCGCGGGCGGACATCATCAGCCATGTCCGCCAGCTCGTGACGGAGCAAGGCATCGGCGTGCTCTGGGCGACCCACCTGTTCGACGAGATCACGGCGACCGATGACCTCGTGGTGCTGCACCAGGGCAAGGTGCTGGCGAACGGGCCAGTCGGCCGCGTCGTGGCCGAAGCAGGCGCACAGGACGTCAACACCGCCTTCATGCGCCTGACCGGCGCCCAGGTCATGCCGGGAGGCGGCGCATGAGCAGCGTCACCGCACGCCACGACGACACGACGCGCGGCTTCTCGTTCGGCGAATACATGACCTGCCTCACCGGCATCGTCTGGCGCGAGGGGCTGCGCTTCCTGCATCAGCGCGAGCGCTTCGTCTCCGCGCTGGTGCGCCCCCTGGTATGGCTGTTCATCTTCGCGGCCGGCTTCCGCCAGGTGCTCGGCATCTCGATCATCCCACCTTACGAGACCTACATTCTCTACGAGGTCTACATCGCGCCCGGGCTGATCGCGATGATCCAGCTCTTCAACGGCATGCAGTCCTCGCTCTCGATGGTCTATGACCGCGAGATGGGAAATATGCGCACGCTGCTGGTGAGCCCGCTGCCGCGCTGGTTCCTGTTGTTCTGCAAGCTGCTTGCAGGCACCGCGGTGTCGCTGCTCCAGGTCTATGCGTTCCTCCTGATCGCCTGGTTCTGGGACATCACCCCGCCCCCGGTCGGCTATCTCACCGTGCTGCCGGCGCTGATCCTGTCCGGGCTGATGCTCGGCTCGCTCGGCATGCTGATCTCCTCCGGCATCAAGCAGCTCGAGAATTTTGCCGGCGTGATGAACTTCGTGATCTTCCCGATGTTCTTCGCCTCCTCCGCGCTCTACCCGCTCTGGCGGGTGCAGGAAGGCAGCCCCTATCTCTATTACCTCTGCCAAGCCAATCCGTTCACCCATGCGGTCGAGCTGATCCGCTTCGCGCTGTATGGACAGATCAACTGGATCTCGCTGGCGGTGGTCGCGACCTGCACAATCGTCTTCATGATCGGTGCGATTTTCGCCTATGATCCGTCGCGCGGGCTGGCACGGCGCGGGCCCGCAGGAGGCGAAGGATGAAATTTGGGATCGTAACCATGGCGGCTCTGGCGCTGGCGGTTGCCAGTACTGCGGCGCACGCGGCCGATCCGCGCTATCCCGACTGGCCCTGCACGCAGGCCAAGGTTCCGGACATCTCGCTCGCCGCCGTCTGGGCCGGGCCGCCGCTCGACGATGTCCAGAACAAATGGAAGGATGACGCGAAGGTCAGCGCACTGGTCTCGAAGCTCGCAGCGCGGAAGACGCCGCTGGACGAGGCCGAGAAGTCGGTAAAGGAATTTTTGGCCGCCTCTGCCGACAAGACTGCGAATGCCAAGCTGCTGTTTGCGGGCCTGTTCGACACGCTCAACGCCCAGCGTTCCTCGGTCATGAGTGGCCTCGAACGCGTCAGCCGCAAGCAGCGCGAAGCCGCCGACAAGATCCGCGAAGAGACCTTGCAACTCCAGGCGCTCCAGGGCGCGACGCCGCGTGACCAGACCAAGGTCGAAGAGCTCAGCAATCAGTTGATCTGGGAGACCCGCATTTTCGAGGACCGGCGCAAGGTGGTGCGGTTCGTCTGCGAAGTTCCGACCACGATCGACCAGCGCCTGTTTGCGCTCGGACGCGTGATCCAGCAGGAAATGGAATAGCGTCAGCCTGGCTGACCGCTCACAAAAAGTTCCCGGATCGGCCCCGCTTTTGCCGCGCTATCTGCCGGAACCAAATCGATTTATGATGTCTTGTCGAAGTGAATCCTTGACGTCGGGAGGCCTCGATGGGAACAGCAAAATTCATCTTCGCGGGGGCTGCGGCCATCGGCATGTTAGCGTCGCCGGCGTTCGCTGACGACATGAACGGAATGATCACGAGGATCGACCGGCTCAACAACACGATCTCGATTCAGCAGATGCAGAAGGGAACGGTCGGCGGCAGCGCCGGCGGTGCCGGCTCCCTTCAGGAGTACAAGGCGAAGGACGCCGGCATGCTCGAAAGCGTCCACGCCGGCGACAGGGTGACGTACACTGCGACCGCTACAGACGGCACCGGGACGCTCACCAAGCTTCAGAAGCAGTAGTCGGGTCTTCACCTCGCCCCGCTTGCGCGGAGAGGTCGGAATTCGCGCGAAGCGCGGATTCCGGGTGATGGAGAGTCTCTGCGAGTCCAACTCTCACCGCCCTCGAGGAGAGTCCAACCCTCTCCCCGCAAGCGGGGAGAGGAAGTGCATCTGCGCGCGGTGGTGCAGTTCGGTCCAATTTGAGCTCCTCACTGCTCGGGGCGCGGTTCTGGCTGCGCCTCTTCGATGGGAAGGCCTGCGCGCTCCCAGCCGTCGGTGCCGTCGGGATACCAGGCGACGTTGGAATAGCCGTAAGCGAGCGCGCGTTTGGCGGCATTCCAGGACATCCAGCAATCGGCCTGGCAATAGATCACAAGCGGCGCGGTCTTGTTGCCGCGCGTCGCATGTGCGAGGCCGCGCTGGAAATACGCGTCCATCGCCGGCGGCAGCGCGCCATAGCCCGTATCGGGCAGCCAGATGCTGCCGGGAATGTTTTTGCGCGGCGTATCGCGCCAGACGGTGCCTGCGGGAAGGTTCTTCGGCTTCGGCGGACGCGGCAGCACATCGACGAAGGCGGCGCTCTTCGCACGCCAGATCGCCTCGGCTTCCGCGGTCGTGAGCACGTGCGCGCCTTCCAACGTCGCCGGCACCGGCGCGCGATAATTGTCGGTGCGATAGCCCTCTGGCTCGAAAGGCTCCCGCTGCTGCCCGGACGCCGGCGCCGCCAGCGCGGCGGCGACGAGCGCAACCGCGAGAATTCGCCTCATGGCGTCTTCTTGGCCGTCTCCGCACCGAGCGGCCGGTCGCTCTCGTCGAGCAGCGGGACGCCGAAGTCGAGCAGGATCTTGTTGATCTCGCCCTGGTTCTCCTGGATCAGTTTGTTGAGCTGCCGCTTCCAGTTCTGGTCGGCGGGACGTACACCCATGCCGATGCGATAGACGAGCTTCGGCCCTGTGGTTTCCTTCACCAGCGGCGTGACATGAAGCGAGGCCCCGGTCTGTTTCGCATAGAACCCCGCCATCGGCCCCCACAGCACGCCGGCGTCGATCGTGCCGGCCGCGAGATCGTCGATCATCGCCTTGGCAGAGTTGTCGAAACGCGTGTCGATCATCAGCGGATAGGGCTTTGCATCGCCCATCAGGCCGGCGAGGGCCATGTTGGTCGCCGGCGGCGTGCCGGCGATGATGCCGATGTGCTTGCCCTTGAGCCGCGCGTCCTCGAGCGTATCGACGTCCTCGAGCCCGCTGCCCGCCTTCGCGACCAGCGCGTAGGTCGTGCGGTAATAGGGATTGGTGCCCTGCACGAGGTCATCGCCTTGCGGAAAGCCCATGATGACATCGCAGCGATGCGCGCCCAGCGTCATGCGCACGAAGCCGGTGGCCTGCGGGAAGTACACGTAATCGAGCGTCTTCTGGAGTTTTTGGGCGAGCAGCTCGGCGAGCTTGTTCTCAAAGCCCTCGCCCTTTTCATTGGAGAAAGGCAGATTGCGCGGATCGGCGCAAACGCGCAGCACCTTCGGGTCGATCAGCTCGAACGAGAGATCGCCGCTGTCGTTGGTCTGCGCCACGGCTACGCCGCTCAGCACGCAAGACACGACCATCACCCACAGCGAAAGCAACCAGCGACGATGTCGTCCGGCCTCCGTCATCGCGCTTCCTCCTCGTTTTGTTTGAATGCTATCCATGCAACGCATGATGCGTCATGTCTTGCCCAACTTTGTGTCGGCTTGTCTTGTTGCAGTGCAATGCCGCGGATGAGGAACTGAGGCGTAAAAGTGGCTCATATCGCTTCAATGATCGCGGTCCTCGCCCTGCTGGGGGTATCCACGCTAGCACGCACCGAGGCCGCTGAATTGCCTGTGAGCGAAGTGGCTCCCGGAATCTTTGTCCATATCGGCATGGTCGCGCTGATGAATTCCAAGAACCAGGGCGCGATCGCCAATGTCGGCTTCGTCATCGGCGATGACGCGGTCGCCGTGGTCGACACCGGCGGCAGTGTCCGCGAGGGCGAGGCACTGCTGGCGGCGGTGCGGGCCCGCACCGCCAAGCCGATCCGCTACGTCATCAACACGCACGGTCATCCCGACCACGTCTTCGGCAACGCCGCCTTCGTCGCGCAAGGAACAAGCTTCGTCGGCCACAGCAAGCTGCCGCAGGCGCTTGCCACACGCGGCCCGTACTACCTCGACAATTTTCGCCGGATCATGGGCGACGAGCTGATCGCGACGGTCAAGATCGTTCCGCCCACCCTACTCGTTTCCGACACCATGACGCTCGACCTCGGATCGCGCCGCCTCGTCTTGCGGGCCTGGCCAACCGCCCACAGCGACAACGACCTGACCGTTTATGATGAAACGACGAAAACCCTGTTCACGGGCGACCTCGTCTTTCTCCGCCATATTCCGGTGATGGACGGCAGCATCCGGGGCTGGCTTGCCCTCCTCAAGGAGCTTGAGGCCGTTCCCGCGCAGCGCGTCGTTCCTGGTCACGGACCCGTGAGCGACTGGCCCGCGGCGCTGGCACATGAGCGGCGTTACCTCTCGACACTGCTCGGTGATGTCCGCGCGCTCAACAAAAAGGGCGAGCCGATCAGGGCGGCGGCGGACAAGGCGGCAGCGTCGGAACGGTCGCATTGGGAGCTGTTCGACGACTACAATGCCCGCAACGCAACCGCAGCATTCTCGGAAATTGAATGGGAGTAGCGGGCGCGCTACGCTGACCCAGGGATCAGCTATGCTGACCCAGGGATCACTGCTCCGTTCGCGCGGGACTACGACCATGATGGAATACGCCCTCCGCCTGCCCCTGATCGCCGCGCTGCTCGGCATCGCCTTCGCCGCGCCGGCGCCCGCTGAGGAGGCCTATGATCCCTGGCCGGGTCTGGTGCAGGACATCTTCAACAACCGTGCGATGAACGACGGCAGCGACGTCATCGGCATCGAGATGCCTTATCGGGCCGAAGACGCAGCGATTGTTCCAGTAACCTTGCGCAGCAAGCTGTCGCCCGGCGATGCCCGCCGCATCCGCGCGATCACGCTCGTGATCGACCGCAACCCCGCCCCGATGGCGGCGAAGTTCGAGCTCGGGGCGGACGCGAATGTCACGGAGATTTCCACGCGCGTGCGCGTCAACAACTACACCGACGTCCACGCGGTGGCTGAGCTCAGCGACGGCCAGCTCTATGTCTCGAAGACCTATGTGAAGGCCTCCGGCGGCTGCTCGGCGCCAGCGGTGAAGAATGCCGAGGAAGCCAGGAATCGGCTCGGCCAGATGCGCTACCGACAGTTCGCGCGCGAGGACGCACCCGCAAGCCGCATCCGCGAGGCGCAGATCATGATCGGCCATCCCAACAATTCCGGCCTGCAGATGGACCAGGTGACGCAGCTCTATATCCCGGCCTTCTTCATCAACGCGCTGAAGCTCACCCAGGACGACAGCCTCGTGCTAGCGATGGAAGGTGGCATCTCGATCTCGGAAGATCCCAATCTGCGCTTCACCTACGTCTCCAACGGCGCGAAGCGTTTCCGCGCGGAAGCGAAAGACACGGATGGACATGTGTTCCGCAACGAGTGGGACGTGGAGAAGCCGGGGACGTGATAAGGCGCTATCTTTACCCTCACCCCTTGTTGTGGGAGAGGGTGCCTCGCGAAGCGAGGCCGGTGAGGGGTGCCTCTCCGCGCACACCACTCTCGCCGGAATCCACTGATAGAACCCCTCATCCGGCGCCGTAGCCGAAGCTTCGCTTCGGCGTTCTTAAGAACGGCGGCCGAAGGCCGCCTATGCCACCTTCTCCCACAAGGGGCCTGTTGCGTAATCCCACGACTGTGATTCTCTAGGGCAGAGCCCTGGAGGACTGACGATGGCGGTGAAGCAGACGGGGCAGCCGAGTTTTATTGAGGCGTGGCTGCCGAAGGGAGCCGGTGCCAATGCGGCGCTGGATCGGTTGTCGAGCTTGGTCAAATGGTACCGGTTCGAGAAGCTGATGGCGCATTTGCGGGATGAAGGAAGCCCTGGCCGCCCGGGCTATCCGGTGCTGGTGCTGTTTCGCGCGCTGCTGTTGCAGTCGCTCTATGGTCTTTCGGAGCGCGAGCTCGAGGAGGCGCTGGGGGACCGCTTGTCGTTCAAGCGCTTCGTGGGTCTCAGTCTCGAAGATGCGACGCCTGATCACACGGTCCTGAACCGCTTCCGGAACCAGCTTGTTGAGCAAGGGCTGCTGGACAAGCTGTTTGGTGAGCTCGATCGTCAGCTTGAGAATGCTGGTGTCATCCTGAAGCGCGGCACGATGCTGGATGCGACATTGATCCAGGCGGTGTCAGCGCCTCCGACGCAAGAACAGCCGTCGAAGGATCCCGATGCCCGGTTTGCCAAGCGGCAAGGCAAAAGCGGCTCGACCTTCGGTTACAAGGCTCACATGGGTGTCGATGAGGGCTCCGGCCTGATCCGGTCGGTGCTGACCACGCCCGCCAATATCAACGACACGACGCCTGCGGACGATCTGATCCGCGGCGACGAAGCCGTGGTGTGGGCCGATGCCGCCTATGACACCCATGCCAGGCGGGCCCGGCTGAAAGCTGAAGGCAAAAAGCCCCGCATCGCACGTCGTCCCAACAGGCATCACCCGGAGCTGCCGCCGAGGCTCAAACGCTACAACCTTCTCATCGCCCGACGACGGGCAACGGTGGAGACCACCTTCGCCACCCTCAAACGCCGCATGCGACTGACCTGCATCCGTTATGTCGGTCTTGCCAAAGCAAGCGGGCAAGTCCTGCTCGCCTCCATCGCGTTCAACATGAGGAAATGGGCTGCGATCACAGCCTGAGCCGCCCGCCGAGGGCACCAGCCGACCCCTTCGTCGGCCCGCTACCCCGGCAACCAGCTTCTCCCCTGACCTGTCTCGGCCTCAAAAGCCAGTAGCGCAACAGGCCCACAAGGGGAGAAGGGAAGAAAGCACAACAAGTGGCTAAAAACACCTCACCTCGGCTTCCGCCTGAGCGCGGCGGAGATCGTTCACGGCGGTGTTGGCCTGTTCGGAGGTGCGAAACTGGACACCGAGATTGCCGCGCACCTGGGACATGCTGAGCGCGGTCTCTGCGGTGACGTAGCGCTCATAGGGCACGATAGAGGCAACCACATCGATCGAGCAGGAACATTGCTCGATCGCCTGCCGCGTCTCGCCATTGGCCTTCATGCAACCATAGACGTATTCGGCCCGCGCGGAGGTCGGATAGTCATTGGCCTCCTCGGCCCGCGCCACGCATGCGGTCGCCGCCACCACCGCCAATGCGGCGACAATCGGTCGTACCCGTCCGGCGAAACTCATGATCATCCTCCCGCTGGTTGCGACAGAAACTATGCTATGCCTATTGTCCTGAAAAGAACTCGTTGGTGGAAGCGGCTCACAAGGTGATGAGAGGTCTTGCTCGAATAGCAACGCTGTCGGCCGTGCTGGCACTGGCGCATCTTGCTCCCGCCTGCGCCGCGGATACGATCCGCCTTGCGGTGCAGAAAACCGGAACATTCTCCTGGGAACTGGCCACGATCCGCGCCAATGGCCTCGACAAGGAGGCCAACCTGTCGCTCGAGGTGACGGAGCTCGCGAGCACCGAGGCCGGCAAGATCGCGATGCGCGCGGGGAACGCCGACATTATGCTGTCGGACTGGCTCTGGGTCTCACGCGAGCGCGCGCTCGGCGCCAAGCCGACCTTCTATCCCTACTCCAGCGCACTCGGCGCGGTGATGGTGCCGGCGGCCTCGCCGATCAAGTCGCTCGCCGACCTCAAGGGGCGCAAGCTCGCCGTCGCCGGCGGGCCGATCGACAAGAGCTGGCTCCTGCTTCAGGCGCGGATGAAGCAGGACGGCATCGACCTGAAATCGGAGGCGACCATCGTCTATGGCGCACCGCCTTTGCTGGCGGCCAAGGCGCTCGACGGTGAGATGGATGCGAGCCTCAATTTCTGGAATTTCTGCGCCCAACTCGAGGCCAAGGGCTTTCGCCGCGTCGCCGGCATCGAGGATGTCTTGCCGAAACTCGGCGCCAAGGGCCCGGTGTCCGCCGTCGGCTATGTGTTCGATGAAACCTGGGCGGCAAGCCACCGGGACGCAGTGGCCCGCTTCATCGCGATGACCCGCAAGGCCAAGGAGCTGCTGGTGACGTCGGATGCGGCCTGGGAGAAGGTTGCGCCACTCACCGGCACCACCGATCCGGCCATGCTCAAGACCTATCGTGACCGCTATCGCGACGGCATTCCGCGCCGGAGCATCGACGACGAGGAGGCGGACGCGCGCGTGCTCTACCGCGTGCTCGCCGGGATCGGCGGCCGCGACCTGGTCGGGCCGGCGCCGGAGCTCGATCCCGGCACGTTCTATCACGCGGTTCCCGGAGACTGAGGTGCTGCGTCTTTTGTCGTTTGCCCTGTTTCTTGCGATCTGGTGGATTGCAGCGCTGTTCGTCGGCGGCGTGAAGCTGCCCTCCCCGCCTGCCGTGCTCGAGGTCATGATCGCGGAAGCCGCAAGCGGCGCTCTGTTCCTGCATCTCGGCGTCACGCTCGCGCGCGTCGTGCTCTCTTTCGTGCTGGCGATGTCGCTCGGCAGCGCCATCGGCTATCTGATGGGGCGGGTGAAGCTCGCCGACCGGCTCGGCGATCCCTGGCTGATCCTGCTCCTCAACCTGCCGGCACTGGTCGTGATCGTGCTGGCCTACATCTGGGCTGGTCTTACCGAAGCCGCCGCGATCGCGGCCATCGCCATCAACAAGCTGCCGACCGCTGTCGTCACCTTGCGCGAGGGCACGCGTGCGCTCGACCGTTCGCTCGACGAGATGGCCACCGTGTTCGCGATGTCGCGCTGGCGCGCCTTCCGCCACGTCGTGCTGCCGCAGCTTGCGCCCTATATCGCGGCCGCCGCGCGCTCCGGATTGTCGCTGGTCTGGAAGATCGTGCTGGTCGCCGAGCTCCTGGGACGACCGAACGGGGTCGGCTTCGAAATCGGCGTCGCGTTCCAGCTCTTCGATACGCCGCGACTGCTAGCCTATTCGCTGACGTTCGCCGCCGTCGTGCTCATCATCGAAACCCTGCTGGTGCAGCCGTTCGAAGCCCACGCAACACGGTGGCGGCCCCGTGCGGCTTGAGGTCGACATCACAGGCAAGACCTTCCGAAGCGCGGCAGGCGAGACGCATGAGGTGCTCGCGCCGGTGCGCTTCTCGCTCGGCGCCGGCGAGGTCGGCGTTCTCGTCGGCCCGTCCGGCTGCGGCAAGAGCACGATGCTGCGGATCATCCTGGGCCTCGATCGCGACTTCCAGGGCGACGTCACGCGCCCGCCAAACGCACGCATCGGCATGGTGTTCCAGGAGCCGCGGCTGCTGCCGTGGCGCTCGGTCGAGCAGAACGTGCGGCTGGCGGCGCCGGAGATCGACGAGGCGAAGCTCGCCGAATTGCTGGGGATCCTCGAGCTGGGAGCGCACCGCAGCCACTTCCCCGGTGAGTTGTCGCTTGGGCTTGCCCGCCGCGTCGCGCTCGCCCGCGCCTTCGCCGTCGAGCCGGACCTGCTGGTGCTCGACGAGCCGCTCGCCTCGCTCGACGATGCCTTGGCCGGCCGCTTGCGCGAAGAGATTGCAACGCTGGTCGCAAGCCGGCCGGTGATGACGCTGCTGGTGACGCACAGCCTCGACGACGCGGTGCGTCTTGGCGACCGCTTGTTCTTCCTGTCGCCGCGGCCGGCGCGGATTCTGGCCGACGTGCCGATCGCCATCCCGCGCGGCGCGCGGGGTGAGGCCGAGATCGCCGCGATCAAGGCCGGCCTGGTGAGGCGGACGCAGGGCGAGCGCGCCGGGCGGGATATCTCATAGGCACCCGCGCCGCCTGTGTGCTAAACAGACGTGAAGCGGAGCCTGATGATGAAGGCAACGGCTGTTCTGGCAGCGCTCGGCGTCGTGCTTGCCGCACCCGCGGCAAACGCGCAGGACATGATGCGTGGCGTCGACCTCACCTCGCCTGCGATGGTGTCGGCCGAGATGACCCGGGCGGAGGTCGAAACCGTGCTCGCAAGAGCGAGCGCGGCCGCACCGGCCGACTTCACCGGCAAGCGGCTTTCGAGCCTCGACCTGTCGGGTCTGGACATGTCCGGTGCCATTCTTCGCGCGGCGCGGCTGAACAGGACCAAGCTCGCAGGCGCTCATCTCGATCGCGCGATCCTGGATCAGGCCTGGCTGCTGGAGGCGGATCTCACCGGCGCGAGCCTCAAGGGCGCCAATCTGTTCGCCGCGCAGATGGCGCGCGCCCGTCTCGACGGCGCCGATCTGACGGGGGCACGCATCGCCGCCGATCTCACCGGTGCAAGCCTCAAGGGTGCCTCGATCGCGGAGGCGCATCTTGGCGCCGACATGCGCAACCAGTCGATGGGGCTGATGCGCGCCGTGCTGCGCTCGGCCAATCTGACCGGCCTGAACGCGCACAACGCCGACCTCTCGCGCGTCGATCTCGAATTCGCTGTCCTCAAAGACGCCGATCTCACCGGCGCCTTACTAAAAGGCGCCCAGCTCGGCGGCGCCGACCTGAGCGGAGCAACCGTCATCGGCACCGATTTCGACGGCGCCGATCTCGTCTCGGCCAAGCTGATCGCGCCGATCGGTCTTGACCGCGCCAAGAATTTCGACAAGGCAAGAAACAGCGAGCGCGTCATCAGGAAATGACGGCGTGATTTGGGAGGAGCTGCTGATGACGCGTTGGTGTCTGGCTTTGATCGTCATGGTGGCCTGTGCCGGCGGCGCCGCCGCACAGAGCAAGAGCAAGGGCATCCGGCTCTGGAACCTGACGACCGAAACCATTTCCGGCTTTCAGCTCTCGCCCGCGGGCAAGACCGACTGGGGACCGAACCAAACCTTGAACGACAAGGACAAGGAGGTCGACCATGACGAGCGGCTGCGGATCATCGGCGTCGAGCCCGGCCGCTACGATGCCAAGGTCAGCTATCCCAGTTCACGGCAATGTATCGTCCGCAACCTCGAGATCAGGGCGGATGCGGTGTTCTCGATCGCCGACAAGGATCTGAAAGACTGCACCAAGTAAGCCTGGTGCTCACGCCTTGTCGTGCGTGTGCGGATATTCGCAGCGCCATCGCACGGCCTGCCACTTCGGATGCTCGCCGATCCATTGCGCAATGTAGGGCGGCGCGGCCATCGAGCATTGCGCTGGCGAGCCGGCATAGGAAAACACCAAATGCTGCTCCTCGCAGGTCGCAGGCGAGAGCACCGCACACACGGTCACCACCAGGTCAATCGGGTTCATGCTGTGATCCTCTCGCCTCGGCGATCAAGAAAGTAGCATAAGGGGCTACGTTCCAAGGGGCGGGAAGTTTCAATTCCATGCGAGATGAGCAGGAACCTGGCGGCCACCGCCCCTCTCCGACGGCGCCGGCTTTCGCCGCAAACAAGTTGAGGGTGAAGCCGGCGCCTTGCCGCCGGTTCATTTCGTCAATAAGCTGGTTCCCCACAACTGCTAACAGGCTGATGGCTCTTACGGAAACCTCCTGGCGCGTCGCGGTCGCTGTGTGCTTGCTGGCGCTCGCCGCCAGCCCTTGGGCGATCACGGGTCAAGTTCGGCAAGCAGTGGCGGAGCCGCAGCCGGACAAGTCGAATTCGGGCCGCACCGAGCCTTCCCGCACCGCAAACGGCGACCAGCCGGCGGTCAAGCTTACGTCCAGCCAGCAGGGACAGGTCGGACTCGAAACCGCGGTCGTGGAAGCCGCTCTACATCCCGAGCAATTCCGCGCATACGGCGCGGTGCTGGACATCTCCCGCATTACGGAGCTCACCAACAGCTACGCCAACGCGCAAGCTCAACTCCAGACGGCGCAGGCCAAGCTCGAAGTCGCGAAGAGTGCGTTCGACCGGATCAAGAATCTCGTCGAATCCGCCGCGCTCCCAAAGAAGGAAGCCGAAACGGCAGAGGGAACGTTACGGACCGACAAGGCCGCGCTCGCCGCTGCGGAATCGCAGCTCAGGACTCTCGCGGCAACTGCACAGCAGGAGTGGGGGCTAGTCATCGGCCGGGGAATCGTCGAGCGCTCGCCCGCCGTTGTCAGGCTGATCGAACGCGATCAGTTTCTGGTTCAGGTGACGCTGCCGCCCGGCGTGACTGTCACTGGGACTCCGGGGACGGCTCTGGCGCAGGCGCCAACGCGAAATGCGAATATCGATCTCCATTACATCTCCCCTGCAACACGGACCGACCCTCGTATTCAGGGATTGAGCTATTTCTTCTCAGCGCCCGGCGATAGCGGCCTGCTGCCCGGCATGAACACCACTGTTTACGTGCCGTCAGGCAACACTTACGAGGGCGTGTTCATCGAAGATACCGCGATCGTGCGATGGCAGGGCCGATCGTGGGTTTACCTGCGCGTGAGCTCCGATAGCTTCCGACGGCATCCGATCAGCACGGATCAGCCGGTCTCGGACGATGACTATGTCGTCCGGGATATCCCCTCGGGGTCCGAAATCGTAATCCGGGGCGCACAGGTCTTGTTGTCCGAGGAGGCCAAGAGCGAGCTTCGGGGCAGCGATGACAATGACTGACGGCATCGGCTCCAACAGATCAGGGCCGCAAGCCGCTCTCGTCGCATTCGCCATCCGCTTCCGCGGCATCGTGCTCGCGCTTTCGTGTGCGCTGCTGGGCTATGGCCTGTTCGCCCTTGGCGAAGCCAAGTACGGAGTCTTCCCCGAATTCGCGCCGCCGCAGGTCACGATCCAGACTGAAGCTCCTGGCCTCAGTCCCGAGCAGGTCGAGATTCTGGTCACGCAACCGATCGAAACGTCGATCAACGGCTTGGCCGGCGTCGAAAGTCTGCGCTCGTCGTCGATCCAAGGCCTCTCGGTGGTGACCGTCGTCTTCCAGCCGGGCAACGATATCTACCGGGCGCGCCAGTTGGTGACAGAGCGTCTCGCGGTCGTGGCCTCGCGGCTGCCGCAAGGCGTGCAACCACCGTCGATGACACCATTGACCCCATTGGCCGGTACGGTGCTGGTCATTGGCCTGACGTCCGACAAACTCTCACTGATGGATTTGCGCACCATAGCGGACTGGACCGTGGCGAGGCGGCTTCTGGCGGTACCGGGCGTGGCGCAAGTATCCACTTACGGCAAAGATGTCAGATCTCTGCAGGTGCAGGTCCGTCCTGACGACCTGATCCGATTCCGGGTCGGCGTGAACGACGTACTCGCAGCCGCGCGCAAGGCCACCGGCGTACGGGGCGCCGGCTTCATCGATACCGCCAATCAGCGCATCACGCTGCAAACCCAGGGGCAATCTTTGACGCCCGACCAGCTTGCCCGCACCGTTCTTCTGCACGAAGGCGGCGCCAGCGTGGTTCTCGGCGACGTCGCCACAGTCGTGACCGCTCCCGAGCCGCCGATCGGGGCCGCCCTCATCGACGGCATGCCTGGCATCATGCTCATGGTCAGCCAGCAATACGGCGCGAATACGCGAGAAGTCACCACGCGGGTGGAAGCCGCGCTGCAAGAACTACGACCAGGTCTCGAAGCCGATGGGGTTCAGCTCCATGCGGACATATTTCGCCCTGCCAACTTCATCGACAAGGCGACCGAGAACGTGCTCAACGCCTTATTGATCGGTGGGGCGCTCGTGGTCGTCGTTCTGTTTCTATTTCTGTTCGACTGGCGCACCTCGATCATCAGTTGCACCGCGATCCCGCTATCGTTGATAGCGGCCGTGCTCGCCCTGCAATGGATGGGCGAAACCCTCAACACGATGACGCTGGGCGGCCTTGCGATTGCCATCGGCGAGGTCGTCGATGATGCCGTGATCGGCGTCGAGAACGTGGTACGCAGATTGCGTGAAAATCGCCGGGCATTGGCGCCGAGACCCGAGGCTCGCGTCGTGCTCGGAGCCTTCCTTGAGGTGCGTACCGCCGTTGCCTATGCGACGTTCGCGGTGCTGCTGGTCTTCTTTCCGATCCTGGCGCTCTCCGGCATTGCCGGCCGTCTCTTCGGTCCCCTGGGCATCGCCTACATCTTCGCCGTGCTGGCCTCGCTCGCGGTCGCCCTTACGGTGACGCCCGCGCTCTCCATGCTGCTACTTGTCGGGAGGACCGGCGCACAGCGCCTGCAAGAACCGCCTGCGGTACGGTGGTCGCGTCGACACTACCAGGCCTTGCTGCGTCGTATCGGCCGTTTCCCGAAGCTGGTGATGACGGCGGCCGCGGTTCTGACGATCGCCGGCGCGGCGATGCTGCCTTTTTTCGGCGGGACCTTCCTGCCGGATCTGCGCGAAGGCCATCTGATTCTGCACGTCTCTGCGATCCCCGGCACCTCGCTCGACGAATCGCTTCGTATCGGCAAACTGATGACGGATACGCTCCGACAAATCCCGGGCGTGTATAGAGTAGCGCAGCATGCAGGTCGAGCCGAGGCCGGCATCGACACGGTTGGTCCGCATTCCAGCGAGTTCGAAGTCGACTTAGAGCCGGGACTCTCGGGCGAGGCACAATCCGCCGCAGAAGCGCGCATCAGGGCCGCTCTGGCCGACTTCCCCGGGGTCTCCTTCTCGAGCAAGACCTACCTGACGGAGCGCGTGGAGGAAACCGTCTCCGGATTCACTGCGGCGGTAGTCATCAACATCTACGGGCCCGATCTCGATTCACTCGAGCGCGCTGCGCGCGACGTCGCTCGAGAACTCGACGAAGTCGCAGGTGCCATCGACGTGCAGCAACGATCCCCGCCGGGGATGCCGCAGGTCAATGTGACGCTTCGCCCAACCGATCTGCAGCGCTGGGGGCTCGATGCGGTCGAAGTGCTCGAGCTGATCCGCACCGCCTATCAGGGCGATGTCGTCGGCCAGGGATATGAAGGCAATGCCGTCTTCAACGTCATCGTGATCCTCGACGCGCATGCCCGCGCCCGGCTCACTCAGATCGGTGACCTGCCGGTGCGCACGCCGGGCGGGGCTTACATTCTGCTGAAGCAAATCGCCGACGTCTACGAAACCTCAGGCCGTTATCAGATCCAGCACCAGAATGCGCAGCGCGTTCAGACCGTAACAGCGAACGTCAGCGGACGCGATCTCGAATCCTTCGTGGCCGCCGCCAAACGCAAGCTGGCCCGCGAGGTCGCGCTGCCGCCCGGTGCTCATCTCGAATTTGCCGGAGCGGCCGAGGCCCAAGCCCGGTCGCGGCGCGATCTCATCGTCAACTCTTTGCTGGCCGGGACGGGTATCGTCATTCTGCTTTCGATGGTCACCGGCCATTGGCGAAATCTGCTGCTGGTAATGATCAACCTGCCGTTTGCCTTTGTCGGTGGCGTGTTCGCATTGGCGTTGACGGGTGGCCTGCTTTCGCTTGGATCAATGGTCGGCTTCGTCACGCTGTTCGGGATCACGCTGCGCAATTCCATCCTCATGATCTCGCACTACGAGCACCTCGTCCTCGCCGACGGTCGCGTGTGGGGACTAGATACCGCGATCGAGGGCGCGGCCGACCGTCTCGTCCCGATCCTGATGACGTCTCTCGTGACCGGCCTGGGATTGCTGCCGCTCGCGCTCGGCGCAGGAGAACCGGGGCGTGAAATCGAGGGCCCGATGGCGATCGTCATCCTCGGGGGTCTCATGACTTCGATGGCGCTTAGTCTGCTGGTTCTGCCCACCCTTGCGCTTCGATACGCGCGTTTCAAGACCCGTTCTGAGTGGCCGCAAGGCGCCTGACGGTCCAGGTCAACTTCACTGGTGAAAGCGGCAGCAGCGCTGACCAGACCGCAGCGCACAACCTACAAGCTGGCGGTCGGGATTTGGATCGCGGTCCCCGATCGTCGTTGTGGCCCGACGTCAACCGCGGCTTTGATGAAGATCGGATGAGCGCAATGCGAGGGATAAGCAAAGAGCCGCGAAAATAGCAGCCTAACACTGCCACGGCTTCGACGGCATTTGCCATCGAAGCCGCGGCAGGTCGTCAGGTGGTCTTACTTGCGCGAAGCGCAGGCGTACATGTTGATTTCCATGCCCACCGACACTTCCACGATCTTCGGAGCTTTCCAAGCCATTCGGGGTCTCCCAAGGTATTGAGCGCGACATCGCGCGGATCGAAACCTAGGGCTGCGTCGCGCGCAGTTCAAGCCTGGATTCGAGCGTCGAACACAGTGACGCAAATCTTTGCGCGAGATAGTTCCCTCTCGGTCAAACGACCTTCGCTCTCGGTCAAGCCGCAACGCGAGAAGCGCGCGCTCAGCGCAACAGCCGCAGCAACGCGCGCCCGGCGCGCGATCTCAATTCCTTGGCGTCCAGCGTGCCGTCATTATCCGGATCGGCAGCCTTGAAGCGCTGTTCGACCACGGCGAGGTATTCATCCAGCGTGAGCGTCCCGTCGTGATCGGGATCGGCGGCCGCGAGCTCCTTCGCCGTCAACCGTCCGCGCAGTTCGCGCGCATCGAGCGTGCCGTCATGATCGGGATCGAGCCTTGCGAACAGCGCAGCGGCAGCTTTCTTCACCTCGGCTAGGTCGAGCGTTCCGTCATTGTCGGTGTCGAACATCTTGACGGCGGATGCCGACCAGGCCGGGCCGGCGAGCAAAGCGGCAGTCAACGCAAGTGCAATGGAGCGGCGCGATATCATCAAAAACCTCCCTGGCGGAAAAGCCCCGCGCTAGGCGGGATCGCGACAGCATAAGTCCGATAGCGGGGGCTGGTCCACGCGCATGCGCAAACTTGACGGATTTCGGGTGGATCGCCGGCCCGCGCCAGCGCCTTATTGCGGATCTTGCATGTTGCACCAGCGAGGCCGCCCATGAAGCTCTTGATCCAAATGCCATTGTGCTGCGCCGTTGCGATTTGCCTCATCTCGCCCGCCGCGGCGCAGGGCGGGACTCTTTCCAAACCCATGCCTTCCAAATCCATGCCGCCGGCCACGGCCAAGGTCCTGACTGGCAAGGAGCGGCTCGGCCCCAAATGGACGGACGAGCAGCGTATCGACAATTGCAATGTGCCGCCGGACAAGCGCGGAACCAAGCCGCGTCCGATTCCGTGCCGGGACCATTTGACCAACTAGATTCGCGGACACTGCGCAACGCGACACGCAACGCGCGTTGCATCATGCCGCGGAATGCGCCAGCGCCTCAACGCAAGTGGAGTAGCAAGCGGAGTCGATCGTCGAAAGGTTTACTCAAGGTAACTGGCATCTGGCGTGCAACAATTCGGCACGGCACTTTCGACTTTCGTATTGACGCGTTTTGCTTTCCGACGGAGTGTTGCTCCCGCAGCGTCAAAGGGCGCGCATATTGGGAGGGACGGATGAAACGCTTTGCGATGGCCGCGAGCCTCGTCGTGCTTGCATCAACGTGTGCGGACGCGCAGACCACCGAACAACTGGTCAAGGGTGCGACCGACACATCGAATGTTCTCAACTACGGGATGGGCTACAACCTCCAACGTTTCTCGACGCTGAATCAGATCAACAAAGACACCGTCAAGAACCTCGTCCCGGTCTGGAACTACAGCTTCAACGACGATCGCAGCGAGGAGTCGCAGCCGCTGGTTTACCAGGGCGTGATCTACGTGACCGCACATAACGCGACCATGGCGGTCGACGCCAAGACCGGCAAGCAGATCTGGAAGAGCAAGATCGAATATCCCGCCGAGACACCGCGCATCGTCTGCTGCGGCATCATCAACCGCGGCGCAGCGCTCTACGACGGCAAGGTGTTCCGCACCACGCTCGATGCCAACGTGATCGCGCTCGACGCCAAGGACGGCAAGGAGCTGTGGCGGCAGAAGGCCGCCGACATCAAGGAAGGCTATTCGATGACGGTCGCGCCGCTGGTTGCCGACGGCGTCGTCATCACCGGCATCTCCGGAGCCGAGTTCGGCACCCGCGGCTTCATCGACGGCTGGGATCCCGCAACCGGCAAGCATCTCTGGCGCACCCATTCGATCCCCTCGCCGGACGAGCCCGGCGGCGATACCTGGAAGGGCGACACCTGGAAGCTCGGCGGCGGCTCGACCTGGATCACCGGCTCTTACGATCCCGAGCTGAACACCGTCTATTGGGGCATCGGCAATCCCGGACCATTCAATTCGGCGGTGCGCCCCGGCGACAATCTCTACACTTGCTCCGTACTGGCGATGGATCCCAAGACCGGCAAGATTAAGTGGCACTACCAGTTCTCGCCGAACAATCCGTTCGACTATGACTCCGTGGCCGAGATGGTCCTCGCCGACATGAATGTCGAGGGCAAACCGACCAAGGTGCTGATGGATGCCAACCGCAACGGCTTCTTCTACGTGCTCGATCGCACCAACGGAAAGCTGCTCGCGGCCAATCCTTACGTGAAGGTCAACTGGGCAACTGGCATCGACATGAAGACCGGACGGCCGATCGAGACCGACGTCAGCAAGGACGCGCGCGATGGCAAGAAGGTGACGGTCTATCCGTCGATTCTCGGCGGCAAGAACTGGGAGCCTATGTCGTTCAATCCGCAGACCGGGCTCGCCTACGCCAACACGCTCGCCTTCGGCGGCAGGTACAAGACTGAGCCCGTCACCTTCAAGCAGGGTGAATGGTATCTCGGCATGGACTTGACCGACCTCTGGGAGTTCGGTGACGGCGCGCGGGGCCATCTCAAGGCGATCGATCCCTTGACCGGCAAGGCGAAGTGGGAGGCACCAGTCGACATCCCGCGCTTCTCCGGCGTGCTGTCGACCGCGGGCGGCGTCGTCTTCACGGGCGCGCTGACCGGCGAGTTCGAGGCCTTCGATGCCGACACCGGCAAGAAGCTCTGGCAGTTCCAGACCGGCTCGGGCATCGAGGGACAGCCGGTGACCTGGCAGCAGGACGGCGTGCAATATGTCGCCGTCACCAGCGGCTATGGCGGCGTCTACTCGCTATTCTCCGGCGACGAGCGGCTTGCGAAAGTGCCGCCCGGCGGCTCGCTGTGGGTCTTTGCGGTCAAGCAGTAACGGCAAGACGTGCTGAGAAAGGTATCTCACAAGACGGCGGCGACCCTTGCCGCCGTCGCGGCGCTCACGGTCGCGCTTGCGGCGACCGCCCGTGCCGCGGATGAACCAAGTGGCAAGCCCGTGCAGGCGCAGCTCGATCACGGCAAGTCGACCTATGCCGAGAAATGCTCGCACTGCCACGGTCCCAATTTGATGAACTCCGGCACCATAACGCCGGACCTGCGCACCTTCCCCGACGACAAGACGCGCTTCGTCACAACGGTGAAGAACGGCAAGAACAACAAGATGCCGCCGTGGGGCGACATTCTCAGCGAGGACGAGATCATGGACCTCTGGGTCTTCATCTCGAGCCGGAGACGACAATGAAGGGCCGGCTTGCGGCTTGCGCACTGGCTCTGGCGCTGTCGGGTCTCGCCCTCCCTCCCGCAAAGGTCGCAGCGGCCGACGCGCCGCCGCTCAAGATCTGCCTCGACGAGGATCGGCCGCCGCTCTCGGTGCATCGGCGCGGCAAGCCGGATGCCGGCTTCGACGTGATGCTGGCGCAGGCGATCGCCGACCGGCTGGGACGGCCGCTGAAGATCCAGTGGTTCGAGAGCAAGTTGGATGAGGATTCGAGCCCGCAGCTCGAGGCCAATGCGCTGTTGTCCGACGGACGCTGTTCGCTGGTCGGCGGCTACGCGCTGACGACGGATTCGCTGGTCGTCCCGGGCATGAAGACGGCGCGTCTTCCGGACTTCGATGGCGCCACACGCGAGGACCGGCGGCGCCGCGTCCCGCTCGGCGTGCTCCTGCCGAGCCAGCCTTACGTCTATTCGCCCATGACGGTGGTGCTGGGGCCGAAGGCGCGCGACCGCAGGATCAGCGATATCGGCGATCTCGCCGGCCTTCGTCTCGCCATCGAAAGCGGATCACTCGGCGATGCCATCCTGATGACCTTCGACAAGGGACGCCTGATCGACAGCATCACTCATCTCGTTCCCGGCCGTGACGACCTGCTCGGCGCGCTCAACCGCGGCGACTATGATGCGACGCTGATCGACCTCGGGCGCTTCGACGCCCACCGCGCCGCGCATCCCGATACGGCGATCACGGCCTCCGGCTACTACTATCCGATCGGCGCCAATCGCGGCTATGTCGGGCTCGCCAGTGACCCTGACTTGATCACCGTTGTCGACAAGGCGCTCGGCGAGCTCGCCGCCGGGAGTAGGATCGCCGAACTCGGCAAGCAGGCAGGCCTCACCTACCTGCCGCCGCGCGAGCCCGCGGTCCTCGGCGACGTCTGGACCAAGATTATCCAGCGGTGAAGCTCGCTCCCGTCACTCCCATTGCGCAATAGCGCAATGGGGGGCGCCCGTAGAGCGAGCCCGGAATGACGATGGATGCGGCTGGAAAACGAGCGCAACCGCATCGACCGGCTCAGCGTCTCCTCGTTCTCCGCTGTCATGCCCCGCGACCCGGCTACGCCAAGGCTTCGCCGGGCTTGCGGTCTTGGGCCGCCGAAGCTTTGGCGAAGGCGGCAGGCGGGGCATCCAGCACGCCGCGGCTTTTCCTTACATTCACCGACCCTGGAATACTGGATCGCTCGCCCGGTCGAGCCGGGCGATGACAGTGAGAAGGTGGCGCGGCCGTTGCACTCGTCCCGAGGTAGTGAGGCACGTGCAGTCTCTTGACCTCGAGTCGGCCTGCCCCCAAAGCGAAACGCCCGCCTGCGAAGGCGGGCGCACTGAGCGGTCGAACGGCGCCGCGCGGGCCTAATGCTCTTCCGAGGAAACGGCGTTCTGCTGCGCCTTGTGGATCGACGACGGCACCACGCCGAAATACTTCCGGAACACCCGGCTGAAATGCGATGAGCTGGAGAAGCCCCAGGAGAAGGCGACGTCGGTGATGGTCTTGCCGCCGTGGGCCTCGAGCTCCTGCCGGCAGTTCTGAAGCCGCGCCTGCCAAATATAGTCGCTCACCGTCGTGCCGCGCTCAGAGAACAGCATGTGCAGATAGCGTTTGGAGCAGCCGAGCTCCGCCGAGATCTGGTCGATGCACAGATCCGGATCGCGCAGATGCTCGCGAATAAAGAACTGCGCGCGCACATACATCGCCTCGGGCCCGACCCGATCGAACAGCGTGTCGGCCTCGCGGAGCGGCAGCAGCAGAAGATCGATCAACGAATCGGCGACGCCGACCGCGCTGTTCGCCGACAGCTTCGCCGCCTCGTCGAAGGTCGCGTGAACAAAATCATGGGCGATTCGACCCGTACCCGTGCGCGCCGACAGCTTACAGGCCGGCATCCGCTGTGACGGGAAGCCGCGATCGCGGAGCAGCGCCTTCGGCACGATCACCACGTCGTGCCGCGTAAAGGCGGGGCTGATGATCGAGTGCGGGCAAGAAACGTCATAGGCGATGATGTCGCCCGGGTTGAGCTCGATGTGGCGGCCCTCCTGCTCGAAATAGGACACGCCGTATGTCTGAAAATGAATCTTGATGTAGGGATGTTCGTTGGCTTTGGCGCGCGCGAAGGTGTGCGCGATGCGATGCTGGCTCACCTCGATCTGGCAGAGCTTCAGGCGCGAGACCGTGGTGTAGTCGATGCGGCCCTCAAGCGAGGACGCCTCCAGCGGATCGACGTCGAAGTAGCCGCACAGGCTGGTCAGCCCATCGATCCAACTCTGGATCTGCTTCTTCGGCGTCAGTCCGGTCGTCGAGAGCGTGTGGATTGTGTCGGACATGATCCAGCCACTGGTTTCACCGGGAGATACGGCGCGAATCGCGACCGGCATCCGCCGGAGCCCTCAGCCGTGATTGCGCGACGTTTACCTCAAATTTGGGTCGTCTTTTGGGGCAAGCGCCCTGCCCCACTGCCACCCTTAAGAATAATCCTCCGCCTTAGTTGCAGCGCCGTCAAGGGGAACCTGAGCGCAGAAAACCTGCGGTCGGACATAGCAGAAGCCGCTGAATTCGCTACTGCAAAATCAAAAACTTCGCGTCCGTGCGCTGTCGAGCAAAGCGGCTTCTCTCTTGGGCAAGTTTCCCGATGACGAAGTGGTTAGGAATTGCGGCAGGAACAACAAGAAACGGGCCGCAAGCGAAACGCGGACCCGTGGCTCATACCAGGAGGAGGAAACACTACAGCATCGTTTCTGGTCCCAACCGTGACCGCCCTGCACGAGCAGACGCTGGACGTCAAAGCCCAGTGGTTAAGCAATGCTACGAAAACGATAAACGAGACCTAGGAGGAAATGACTATGCGCAAGGTGCTACTGGCGACCTATCTTGGCTCCGCGGCGGCTCTCGCTGTCGGCAGCGCTTCAGCCAATGACGAGCTGATCAAGATGTCGCAGAACCCGAAAGACTGGGTAATGCCGGCAGGCGATTACGCCAATACCCGGTACTCCAAACTGAACCAGATCAACGCACAAAATGTCGGCAAGCTCCAGGTCGCCTGGACTTTCTCGACTGGCGTGCTGCGCGGCCACGAAGGTGGCCCACTGATCATCGGCAACGTGATGTACGTTCACACCCCGTTCCCGAACAAGGTCTATGCTCTTGACCTTTCCAACGAGAACAAGATCATCTGGAAGTACGAGCCGAAGCAGGACCCGAACGTCATCCCGGTGATGTGCTGCGATACGGTCAACCGCGGCCTGTCCTATGGTGACGGCAAGATCATCCTGCATCAGGCCGACACCAACCTCGTCGCGCTCGACGCCAAGACCGGCCAAGTCGCTTGGACGGCCACGAACGGCGATCCGAGCAAGGGCCAGACCGGCACGTCGGCGGCGCTGGTGGTGAAGGACAAGGTGCTGGTCGGCATCTCCGGCGGCGAGTTCGGCGTGCAGTGTCACGTCACCGCCTACGACCTAAAGTCGGGCAAGCAAGTCTGGCGCGCCTTCTCCGAAGGCCCGGACGATCAGATCAAGGTCGATCCCGCCAAGACGACCGCGCTCGGCAAGCCGATCGGAGCTGATTCCTCGCTGAAGACCTGGCAGGGCGATCAGTGGAAGATCGGCGGCGGCTGCACCTGGGGCTGGATGTCCTACGATCCCGCTCTGAACCTCGTCTATTACGGGTCGGGCAATCCCTCGACCTGGAATCCGAAGCAGCGTCCCGGCGACAACAAGTGGTCGATGACCATCTTCGCGCGCGACGCCGATACTGGCATGGCCAAGTGGGTCTATCAGATGACGCCCCACGACGAATGGGACTATGACGGCGTCAACGAGATGATCCTCACCGATCAGAGCATCAACGGGCAGCCGCGCAAGCTGCTGACGCACTTCGATCGCAACGGCATCGGCTACACCCTTGATCGCGAGAGCGGCGAGCTGCTGGTCGCCGAAAAGTACGATCCGAAGGTGAACTGGACCTCCGGCGTCGACATGGACAAGAACTCGCCGACCTATGGCCGTCCGAAGGTGCTTGATGCAGCTTCGACCGACAAGGCGGGCGAAGACCACAACGTGAAGGGCATCTGCCCGGCCGCGCTCGGCACCAAGGACGAGCAGCCGGCGGCCTACTCGCCGGAAACGCAGTTGTTCTACGTGCCGACCAACCACGTCTGCATGGACTACGAACCGTTCAAGGTGAGCTACACCGCGGGCCAGCCCTATGTGGGTGCGACGCTGTCGATGTATCCGCCGCAGGGCGAGACCAACATGGGTAACTTCATCGCCTGGGACGGCAAGACCGGCAAGATCGTGTGGTCGAACAAGGAGCAGTTCTCGGTCTGGTCGGGTGCGCTCGCAACTGCCGGCGGCGTGGTGTTCTACGGCACACTGGAAGGCTACCTGAAGGCGGTCGACGCCAAGACCGGCAAGGAGCTCTACAAGTTCAAGACTCCTTCCGGCATCATCGGCAACGTCCAGACCTATGAGCATGGCGGCAAGCAGTACGTTGCCGTGCTCTCCGGCGTGGGCGGCTGGGCCGGTATCGGTCTGGCGGCAGGTCTGACCGATCCGACGGCCGGTCTCGGCGCGGTCGGCGGCTATGCGGCACTCTCGAACTACACGGCTCTCGGCGGCACGCTGACCGTGTTCTCGCTGCCGAACTAGCCTCAACCCTGTATCGTCCGGCGCGTGGATCAACTCCACGCGCCGGCTCGTCTCCACCGAACGCGCTCGAGGAAAAATCACTTGCGAAAAATCTGCTGTGCCATTGCTGCGATGATCTTCGTCGCGTCTGGAGGAATTGCTGTCGCGGACGGCTCGGGCGATCCGGCCGCCGTCAAACAAAACGAAAATGGTGAGTGGCTCGATAAGGAGGGAAACCCGACCTACAAGGTCACCGAGGGATCCGTCGACTGGTACACCTATTCCGGATACCGCCGCTATCACTCGGACTGCCATGTCTGTCATGGCCCGGACGGAATGGGCTCGACCTACGCCCCGGCGCTGAAAGATTCGCTGAAGACGATGAGCTATGCCGACTTCCTCGGCGTCGTCGCCTCCGGCCGCAAGAACATCTCGACCGCGCAGGAGAACGTGATGCCGGCCTTCGGCGATAATCCGAACGTCGCCTGTTACATGGACGATCTCTACGTCTATCTGCGCGCGCGTTCCAACGAAGCCTGGGGCCGTGCGCGGCCCGGCAAGCATGAGGACAAGACTGACGCCTATACCAAGGCCGAAGACTCGTGCATGGGCAAGAAATAAACGTTTGGAGTCCGCCCGAGACGTGAAGTCTTGGCGTCTCCATGAGGATTTGAGGAGTTTACGATGAAGACACGTGCCGCCGTCGCTTTCGAAGCGAAGAAACCACTCGAGATCGTCGAGGTCGATCTGGAAGGTCCGAAGGCCGGCGAAGTCCTGGTCGAGATCAAGGCAACTGGTATCTGCCACACCGACGCCTACACGCTCGACGGCTTCGACAGCGAGGGAATCTTCCCCTCGATCCTGGGCCATGAAGGCGCCGGCATCATCCGCGAGATCGGCGCTGGCGTGACCTCGGTTAAACCGGGCGATCACGTCATCCCGCTCTACACGCCGGAATGCCGGCAATGCAAAAGCTGCCTCAGCCAGAAGACCAATCTTTGCACCGCGATCCGCGCCACCCAGGGCAAGGGCGTGATGCCTGATGGCACCAGCCGCTTCTCCTACAAGGGCAAGCCGATTTACCACTACATGGGCTGCTCGACGTTCTCGAACTTCACGGTGCTGCCGGAGATCGCGGTGGCGAAGATCCGCGAGGACGCCCCCTTCGACAAGAGCTGCTACATCGGTTGCGGCGTCACCACCGGTGTCGGCGCCGTCGTCAACACGGCCAAGGTCGAGCCGGGCTCCAACGTCGTCGTGTTCGGCCTCGGCGGCATCGGGCTCAACGTCATCCAGGGCGCCAAGATGGCCGGCGCAGACAAGATCATCGGCGTCGACATCAACGACTCCAAGGAGGAGTGGGGCAAGAGGTTCGGCATGACCCACTTCGTCAACCCGAAGAAGGTCACCGGCGACATCGTCCAGCATCTCGTCGGCCTGACCGACGGCGGCGCCGACTACACCTTCGACTGCACCGGCAACACCACGGTGATGCGCCAGGCGCTGGAAGCCTGCCATCGCGGTTGGGGCACCTCGATCATCATCGGCGTCGCCGAGGCCGGCAAGGAGATCGCCACGCGTCCGTTCCAACTCGTCACCGGGCGCAACTGGCGCGGCACCGCCTTCGGCGGCGCCCGCGGCCGAACCGACGTACCGAAGATCGTCGACTGGTACATGAACGGAAAGATCCAGATCGACCCGATGATCACCCACGTGCTGAAGCTCGAAGACATCAACAAGGGCTTCGACCTGATGCACGAGGGCAAATCGATCCGTTCCGTCGTCGTCTACTGAACCAGAAGCATCACCCACAAGGAGGATCGTCCCATGACAGTTGCACTCCACCCCTCGATCGACAACGGCATCAAACAGGGCAGCGGCAGCTTCGCCGGCGGCACGCTGGTCTGCAAATGCACGGATCACCCGGTCAAGGTCGGCATCAAGGGCGACGTCGCCCACAACCACGCCTGCGGCTGCACCAAGTGCTGGAAGCCGCAAGGTGCGACGTTCTCGGTCGTCGCCGTGGTGCCGCGCCAGAACGTCACCGTGCTCGAGAACGGCGACAAGCTCCAGATTGTCGACCCTTCCGCGGTGATCCAGCGCTACGCCTGCAAGGCCTGCGGCACGCACATGTACGGCCGCATCGAGAACAAGAACCATCCGTTCTACGGCCTCGACTTCATCCATCCCGAACTGTTCCAGGAGCAGGGCTCGCAGGCGCCGCAATTCGCCGCCTTCGTCTCCTCGGTGATCGAATCGGGCGTGAAGCCGGAGCAGATGGCGGGCATTCGTTCGCGCCTGAAGGAAATCGGGCTCGAGCCCTATGACTGTCTGTCGCCGCCTTTGATGGACGCGATCGCAACTCACGTGGCGAAAGCTAAGGCCGCCTGAGGCCATCAGACGTTGGCCACGCCGCCCGGCCGCTGGTCCCGACCACCACCAGCGCGCCGGACGGCGAGGCTCCGAGATTGCGGCGGCGTGGCTCCGCCCATTTGCACTGGCGAGGGCCATTGGCTCCCCTCAGTCCTGGTCTCTGAATGACTGCGCAGCGCCGCCAACTTCCCGCTTGAAGTCCGTGCGTGCGTTGCGTTTCTCCCTCCCTCGACTGAGGCATCCTGCTTCGTCCGCACAGCCCCTCTGGCGGACGAAGCTTTTTTTGCTGCAACCTGCCGCTGCAAAGGCCGCGCGACACGCAACGCGCAGCGCTCCCGCCCTGCTTTTGCCAAATCGCGGATACAATCTGTTCACGTCAAGCACACCCGGCTGTGAATGCCGGTCCGGCCCGATCTCTGATATGAGTCGCGGCGTCACGATGCCGCGCGAAATTCAATCAAATAAGAACGAAAACGGGAGATTTCGAGCACATCCAGACATCGCCAGTCGCATAGCGACCTCCTCCCAGGACCTGCCCGCGCGAGGACAACAGGTCGGATGCGGGCGAGACAACGCACCGAGCCGGCGTCGACCGACGTCGGCGCAATCCAAAATCGACATGCTTATGAAGAGCGAGGGACGATCATGATCAAGGTGAAGATCAACGGCCAGGAACAGAGCTGGGACGGCGACCCGGATCTCCCGCTACTGTGGTTCCTGCGCGACGAGGCCGGCCTGACCGGCACCAAGTTCGGCTGCGGCCAGGCTTTGTGCGGCGCCTGCACTGTCATTGTCGACAAGGAGGCCGTGCGCTCCTGCATCACCTCGATCAACGACGTCGCCGGGCGCGAGGTCACGACGATCGAGGGGCTGCATCCGACCGGCGATCATCCCGTCCAGAAGGCCTGGCGCCAGGTCAACGTTCCCCAATGCGGCTTCTGCCAGGCCGGCCAGATCATGCAGGCCGCCGCGCTCTTGATGGACAATCCAAAACCGTCGCATGAGCAGATCCGCGAGGCGATGTCCGGCAACATCTGCCGCTGCGGCTGCTACCAGCGTATCGAAAACGCGGTGCATCTCGCATCGACGGGGGTGTGACCATGAATTTCATCGACAATCCCCGGAAGCTTCGTGGCTTCGAAAAGCACATCAAGGTCGAGAAGATCTCACGCCGCAGCATCCTGAAGGGCCTCGGAGTCACCGGCAGCTTCGTGCTTGCCGCACCCGTGATGTCACGTCAGGCCTTCGCCTATGAGACCGGCGCGGGAAAGATGCCGCACGGCGTCGTAGTCGATCCGCGCGTCTTCGTCGCGGTCGCGCCCGACGGCATCGTTACCATTCTTGCTCACCGCGCGGAGATGGGCACCGGCGTGCGCACCAGCCTGCCGCTGATCGTGGCCGAGGAGATGGAGGCCGACTGGTCGAAGGTCAAGGTCGAGCAGGCCCATGGCGATGAGGTCAAGTTCGGCAACCAGGACACCGACGGCTCGCGCAGCACGCGGCACTATCTGATGCCGATGCGCCAGATCGGCGCCTCCGCCCGCGCCATGCTGGAGCGGGCTGCGGCCAAGCGCTGGGGCGTGCCCGCCACGGAGGTCAAGGCGGTCAATCACGAGGTGATCCACAGCGCCAGCGGGCGCAAGCTCGGCTTCGGCGAACTCGCGGCCGACGCCGCCAAGGAATCGGTGCCGAGCACCGAAGACCTCAAGCTGAAGGACCCCAAGGACTTCCGCTATCTGACCAAGGGCCAGATCGGCATCGTCGATCTTCGCGACATCACCACGGGAAAGGCGCGCTACGGTGCCGACGTGCGACTACCCGGCATGAAGTATGCCGTGATCGCGCGCCCGCCGGTGACCGGCGGCAAGCTGGTCTCGTTCGATCCCGACGCGGCCTTGAAGGTCCCCGGCGTCGAGAAGGTGATGCAGGTCCGCGGATGGCCGTGGCCGACGAAATTCCAGCCGCTCGGCGGCGTCGCGGTGATCGCCCGCAACACCGGCGCGGCGATCAAGGGCCGCGACGCGTTGAAGCTGACCTGGGACGACGGCGCGAATGCCAAGTACGACTCGGCCGCCTACCGCAAGGAGCTCGAGGACGCCTCGCGCAAGCCGGGCCTCGTCGTGCGCAAGGAAGGCGACGCGGATGCCGCGCTGAAGAGCGCGGACAAGGTCATCATCGGCGAATACTACCTGCCCCATCTCGCCCATGTCAGCATGGAGCCGCCGGTCGCGGTCGCCGACGTTAAGGGCGACAAGGCCGAGATCTGGGCGCCGGTGCAGAGCCCCGGCGGCACCCGCGAGGACGTCGCCAAGACGCTCGGCATCCCCGAGCAGAACGTCACCGTCAACGTCACGCTGCTCGGCGGCGGCTTCGGTCGCAAGTCGAAATGCGATTTCGCGCTCGAGGCCGCGCTGCTGTCGAAGGAGCTCGGCACGCCGGTGAAGGTGCAATGGACGCGTGAGGACGACGTCCGTCACGACTTCCTGCACACCGTCTCGGTCGAGCGGATCGAGGCTGGACTGGACAAGAGCGGCAAGGTGATCGCGTGGCGCCACCGCAGCGTGGCCCCCAGCATCGCCTCGACCTTCGCCGCCGGCACCGTCCACCAGGCACCGTTCGAGCTCGGCATGGGCCTCGTCGACATGCCCTTCGAGATCGCCAACGTCTCGTGCGAGAATCCGGAAGCGGCCGCGCATACCCGCATCGGCTGGTTCCGCTCGGTCTCGAACATCCCGCGCGCCTTCGCGGTGCAGTCGATGGTCGGCGAGATCGCGCATGCGACCGGCCGCGACCAGAAGGAGACGCTGCTCGCGCTGATCGGCAGCCCGCGGATCGTCAAGCCGGAGGTGAAGGACCTCTGGAACTACGGCGAGCCCTATGACAGCTACCCGATCGACACCGCACGCCTACGCAAGGTGGTCGAGCTGGTCGCCGAGAAGGGCGAATGGGGACGCCAGGTGCCGAAGGGCCACGGCCTCGGCATCGCCGTGCACCGCAGCTTCGTCAGTTACATCGCGACCATCGTCGAGGTGGCCGTCGACGATAAGGGCAAGCTGACGGTGCCGCGGGTCGACACCGCCATCGATTGCGGCACCTACGTCAATCCCGAGCGTATCCAATCGCAGATCGAGGGCGCGGCGATCATGGGTCTCAGCCTCGCCAAATATGGCGAGATCACCTTCAAGGACGGCAAGGTCGAGCAGAAAAACTTCGACGACTTCCAGGTCCTCAGGATGGATGAGTCTCCGCTGGTGACCAACGTCTACATCGTGCCGCCCGGACCCGACACGCCGCCGAGCGGCGTTGGCGAGCCCGGCGTGCCGCCGTTCGCTCCTGCGCTGATGAACGCCATCTTCGCCGCGACGGGCAAGCGCATCCGCAACCTGCCGCTCGGCAAGCAATTGGAGGCGTAACCCTCGCACTTTTGCGCGTGGGCGTTCGCACGTCGTCACGAGGCTTGCCGTCTTCGCTGAAGCTTCGCCGGCCTAGCACTGAAAGCCCGGCGAAGCCTTGGCGGAGCCGGGTCCCGGATAGCAGAATGCGGCGGACGTTGCCGTCCGCCGCATTCGCTCGCCCCCTGCGCGCTCCGCTTCCTTCGATCCGCCGCGGAGCTACTTCTTCAGTGCAAAGACCCAGATCACACCGCCCTGCGGCACGTTGGATTCGATGCCGATATTGTTGGTCGCCAGGGCATCCTGGATGCGCTGCGCATCGACGCCCCAGCCGGACTGGATCGCGATGTACTGCGTGCCATCGACCTCATAGGACACCGGCATACCCATGATGCCGGAGTTGGTCTTCTGCTCCCAGAGCAGCTCGCCGGTCTTGGCGTTGAAGGCGCGGAAGTTGCGGTCGTTGGTGCCGCCGGCGAAAACGAGATCTCCGGCGGTCGCCGTTACCGAACCGAACAACTGCGACTTCGGGAACTTATGCTGCCACACCTTCTTGCCTGTGGCGGGATCCCAAGCCTGAAGCTCGCCGAAGTGATCCGCACCGGGCTTGGCCTTCAGGCCGATGTCTTCCGGCTTGGTGCCGAGCCAGAGCTCGCCGGGTTTCAGCGCAATCTTCTCGCCGGTGAAGCCGCCGCAGAAATTCTCGTTGGCGGGCACGTAGACGAGTCCGGTCTTCTGGCTGTAGGCCGCCGACGGCCAGTCCTTGCCGCCCCAGAGCGACGGACAGAACTCGACCCGCTTGCCGATAACCGGCTTGTGCGCGGGATCGACGATCGGCTTTCCGCTCTCGGGCTCGATACCCTTCCAGACGTCGGTGGAAACGAACGGCCAGCCGGCGACGTAGTTGATCTTGGTCGGCGTGCGCTCGAGCACCCAGAAGATCGCATCGCGGCCCGGATGGATCAGACTCTTGATGTTGCGCCCATCGCGCTGCAGGTCGACCAGCATCGGCGCATCGACCTCGTCCCAGTCCCAGGAGTCGTTCTGGTGATACTGGTGATAGGTCTTGATCTTGCCGGTGTTGGGGTCGAGCGCGAGCACCGACGAGGTGTAGAGATTGTCGCCGGGATGCATCTCGCCGGGCCACGGCGCGGCGTTGCCGACGCCCCAGTAGATCGTCTTGGTGTCCTTGTCGTAATTGCCGGTCATCCAGGCCGAGCCGCCGCCGTTCTTCCAGTCATCGCCTTGCCAGGTGTCGTGACCAGGCTCGCCTTGGCCGGGGATGGTGAAGGTGCGCCACAGCTCCTTGCCGTCCTTGGCGTCATAGGCCGCGACGTAGCCACGCACGCCGAACTCGCCGCCGGAGCCGCCGACGATGACCTTGCCGTCGACGATCAGCGGCATCAGGGTCATGTACTGACCCTTCTTGTAGTCCTGCACCTTGGTGTCCCACACCACTTTGCCGGTCTTGGCGTCGAGCGCGACGACGTGATCGTCGGTGGTGGCGAGATAGAGCTTGTCCTCCCACAGCCCAACGCCGCGGCTGGTCGGATGTAGCTGGAACAGATCGTCCGGAAGCTGCCGCTTGTAGCGCCAGTATTCGTCGCCGGTCTTGGCGTTCAGCGCGATCACCTGCCCCATCGGGGTTGCCACGAACATCACGCCATTGTTGACGATTGGCGGCGCCTCGTGACCTTCGATGACGCCGGTGGCGAAGGTCCAGACCGGCGTGAGATTCTTGACGTTCGAGGTGTTGATCTGGTCGAGCGGGCTATAGCCCTGTCCGTCATAGGTCCGCCGGTAGAGCATCCAGTTGGCGGCTTCCGGATTCTCCAGGCGCTGCGCAGTGACCGGACTGTAATTCTCGATCGGGCCGGCGCCGGCGGCGATCGGGACGAGGCAGGTGAAGGCGACGAAGCCGGACAGTAACCATTGCTTCCTGGTCATAGGACGTTTCCCCTTGATTTCATCCGTTGAATTCTTGTTGTGAATTCTTGTCGTTCTTCTCGTCACCCGCACGAAATGCGGATGCGGCCTGTCGTGACGCGGGCGCGACCCGCGATCCATCATCCTGCCTGCTGGCCACCTACCTTTCCGATGAAATTGCCCGCGACGCTGAGCGAGCCGTCAGCGAGCGCCAGCGGCAGCGCAGCGAGCCGCCGCGGCGCCGGCCCGAACACGACCTGCGCACCCGCGCGGGGATCGTATTCGGAGTTGTGGCACATGCACTTGAACACCTCCTTGTCGCCGACATCGCTCTTGACCCAGGCGGTGACGGGACAGCCGGCATGCGTGCAGATCGCCGAATAGGCGATGATGCCGTCCACGGCGCGCGCCTTGACCTGGTCGTCAAGCTCGGCGGGGTCGAGCCGGATGATCAGGATCTCGTTGAGCCGCGAGCCGCTGCGCACCACCGATGTCTTGGGATCCTTCGGCCAGGCGTGCACCGGCGGCCCTCCGCGCGGCAGATCGGCTGAGGTGATGACCTTTCCTTCCTGATCGCCTTCGGAAAACACGAGGAGGTCGCCCTTCTGCGGCCGTTCGTCTGCGCCCGGTACGTCCTCTCCCGCATGCGACGGCGCGGAACAACCAAGGCATGCAGTGGTGGCGAGCGCACCGATGAGGAGCGTTCGCCGCGTTTGCTCCGTGCCCGCGTCGGCATCAGGTTTCGTCGCGATGTTGGAGCACGATGATGTTGGGATGAGATAGAATGATGAGCTCGACATGCACGCTAGCAGGCGCTGGAACTCTGCCAAAAACAAGGCGGAGAATTGGCGCCGCAGTGCATCAATATGGCTTTGCTCGCGTTGATTGAACACGAGTGAACGCGTTTACGCGCATTTTCTCGAATGCAACGTCATATCGCGCGATCGGTCATGATGATTTCGCGGGTCAGACCGATGATGTTGGAATTGGTGCAATGCGCCATGTGTGACGCGATGCAAAGCGACGACAACCAACTGCACGTTCGGCAGGCCGGTGCGTCGTGCTCAGGATCTCAGCACGTGGCGCGGCGCGGCGATGCGGCCCGCCACGGTTGCCGATGCCATCTCAAAACTGTCGGCGATGCGTCGTGCCTTCTCGATGAACAGCGCAGCGGCCGCGGGCGGACAGACCTCGCGGGCGGTCTGTTCGAACAGGTCGAGCCAACGATCGAAATGATCGCCGATCAGGCTCAGCGGCAGATGCGCCCGCATCGGCTGGCCGGAATAGCGGCCGGTCATCAGCACCACCGACGACCAGAAATTCTTCAGCTTGGCGAGGTGCTCGTCCCAATCCTTGACGATCGCGAACACCGGGCCCAGCAAGGCGTCCTCACGCACGCGCCCGTAGAAGCGGGTGACGAGCTCCCCGATCATCTCTTCGGTGATCCCGGTGCGCTCGATGGCATTTTGAACCAAGAGGCTCCGCCGCTCCGCCGCAGCTTCCCGCTCGGCCTTCAGTCGATCCGACATTCCCTTGCTATCCGTTCGTTGGTTCCGCAAGCGCCTTGTGACATTGTCGGGCTGATCGTGTCGCTCCGTCTTTGTCGCAGCGCAAATTGCGGGAGAGGCGGCGGAGCTGAACGCCCGCCGCCCGCGCCAATGTCAGGCGCTGTAGGTGTAAAAACCCTGCCCGGTCTTACGGCCGAGATGGCCGGCATCGACCATCTCCTTGAGCAGCGGCGCCGGACGGTATTTAGGGTCGTTGAAGCCCTTGTAAAAGACCTCCATCACCGAGAGCATGGTGTCGAGCCCGACGAGATCGGCGAGCGCCAGCGGCCCGATCGGATGGTTGCAGCCGAGCTTCATGCCGGCGTCGATCTCTTCGGCCGTCGCGATCCCCTCCTGAAGCGCGAAGATCGCCTCGTTGATCATCGGACACAGGATGCGGTTGACCGCGAAGCCCGGGCTATTCTTGGCCGTGATCGCCACCTTGCCGACGCGTTTGGCGAAATCGACGGCCTTCGCATGGGTGTCGTCCGAAGTCTGGAGGCCGCGGATGAGCTCCAGGAGCGCCATCACCGGAACCGGGTTGAAGAAGTGCATGCCGATGAAGCGGTCGGGACGATCGGTCGCCGCGGCGAGCTTGGTGATCGAGATCGAGGAGGTGTTGGTCGCGATCAGCGTCCGCGGCGACAGCGTCGCGCAGAGGTCCTTCAGGATCTTGACCTTGAGCTCCTCGTTCTCAGTCGCGGCCTCGATCACCAGGTCGCAATTGGCAAGCTTCGCCCGGTCGGTCGTTCCCGTGATGCGCTTGAGCGTCGCCTCGCGGTCGGCCTGCGACAGCTTCTCCTTCTTGACCAAACGGTCGAGGCTGCCGCCCACGGTTGCGATGCCGCGGCTAACGGCGGCGTCGGAGATGTCGACCATCACCACGTCGAGCCCGGCCGCCGCGCAGACCTGGGCGATGCCGTTCCCCATGGTCCCTGCCCCGATGATGCCAACGGTTTGGATCATTGCTTCAAATCCTTCTCATCCTGCGGGCGTGCCAACCGGCGTGGCCCCATCTTTCCTGCATCAGGGTCTAGCACCGCCACCGGGCGGGCGCGACCTGATCCTGACCCTTCCTTAAAGCATCCATGGCCGGAATAAAGCCGGCTTTTCCGTTGGGTAGGCCTTATCTGGCGTTCTCCGGCCCGCTTGGCCCGAGTCCATGCTGCCCCGAGGAATGCCGAGGATGCGGGGAGACCGGGCAGAAGAGCTGTGCAGGCCGACCGGTCGATAGACCTGCCTGACGACCGGTGATCTTCGAGAGCATTCTCGCCCGTCGTAAGCGTTGCAAAACTCTTGCCTTCCGCTCAAGATCGCTTGCATTTCGTTTCACCAATCGATTTTGAGCTCGATCAATGTTGCGGCGCAATTTCATATGGATGATCGGCAACAGCGCGCTTGCATGGCCCTGGCTCGCCAGAGCGCAACAAACAAGCCGGAAGGTATGGCGCATCGCCTATCTCTATCCCGGCTCTCTCGCAGATCCTGCCGACCACGCGGTGTTCGACGTCTTTCGCGGAGAGATGAAGACGTTGGGTTACACCGAGGGCAAGAACCTGGTCATCGACGACCGCAGCGCCGAGGGGAGGCTTGAACGGTTGCCGTCGCTCCTGACCGAACTGATCGCTCTCCGTCCGGACGCTATCGTTGCCGTTACGACGCCAGCCATCGCTGCCGCTCAGCGCGCAACATCGACAATCCCCATCATCATGGCCCCGGCGACCGATCCGATTGGCTCGGGCTTCGTCAAGAGCTTTGCCCGGCCCGGCGGAAACATCACGGGCATGGCCAACATGATCGGTGACGCGGTCGGCAAGGGCGTCGAGCTTCTCCATACGATCCTCCCCTCGGCGAAACGCATTGCCGTGCTGACGTCCGGCAATCCAACTCATCCGCAGCAGTACGAGCTGGCCGAAACCGCCATGAAGGCCTTGGGACTTGTGGCAGTTCGCGTGCCAGCTCTTACGCCAAGCGATCTCGAGCCGGCATTCGAGACGATGAAGCGGGAGAACTGCGACGCCATATTCGTGCTTGGCGATGCGACGAGACCGGCCATCGCGACGTTGGCCGCGAAATCGAGAATACCGGCGGTCTACCAATCGGGCCCGTTCATGTCGCTGGGCGGACTGGCGAGCTATCATCCCAAAATCGAGGCCATCTACATCAAGGTGGCGCAGTACGTCGACCGGATTTTCAAGGGCGCCAATCCCGCTGAGTATCCCGTCGAGCAGCCGGTGATATTCGAGCTTGCGGTGAACCTCAAGACGGCTGCGGCGCTTGGTATGACCATTCCCGACAGCGTGCTCGCTCGCGCCGACAAGGTGATCGAATGAGGGCTACGCCCCTCAGGTCAGCGCATTGCTCCGCCTCGTCAATTGGGGCTCACCCTTCGGGGCGCCCGGAATGACGAAGGGATGGTTTGAGCACGATCATTCCATTACACTTCTTCAAGAATCCCCGCGTTTTCAAGAATCCCCGCGTTCCCTCCCCGCCGGAAACCTCATGCTCCAGACCCGATTTCTGATCGCGGCCGTCGCGCTCCTCGCATGCTCGACCGCGTCCGCCCAACTGCTTCCGCCGCCCGGCAGGACTGCGGCCCCAAGGGTAGCCGCACCCTCGCCGCGCGCGGCGTCGTGCCACAATGGGGCGAGCTTCGATCGCTTCCTCGCTGAGGTGAAGAGCCAAGCAGTGGCCGCCGGCGTGTCGCAGCGGACGATCGCCGAGGCCTCGTCCTACCTCGTCTACGACCAGGGCATCGTCAACCGGGACCGCGGCCAGCGCGTGTTCGGCCAGCTCTTCACCGAATTTGCCGGCCGCATGGCCGCGACCTATCGCATGCAGAACGGCCAGCAGCACATCAAGCAATACGCCGCGGCGTTCGCGCGCGCCGAGAAAGAGTATGGCGTGCCGCCGGCGGTGATCGCAGCGTTCTGGGGACTGGAGAGCGATTTCGGTGCCAACATGGGCAATCTGCCGACGCTGAGATCGCTGGTGTCGCTCGCCTATGACTGCCGGCGCTCGGAGATGTTCGTGAACGAGACCATCGCCGCGCTGAAGGTCATCGACCGCGGCGATCTTCATCCCGACGAGATGATCGGCTCCTGGGCGGGCGAGCTCGGCCAGACCCAGTTCCTGCCAACGCATTACGTCAACTATGCCGTCGATTTTGATGGCGACGGACGGCGCGATCTCCTGCGCAGCGGGCCCGACGTGATCGGCTCGACCGCGAACTACATCGCCAACGGCCTCAAATGGCGGCGTGGCGAGCCCTGGCTGGAAGAGATCAAGGTGCCGCAAAACCTGCCGTGGGAGCAGACCGATCTCAGCGTGCAGCAGCCGCGCTCGAAATGGGCGCAGCTCGGCGTCACCTATCCGGACGGCCGGCCGCTCCCGAACGATAACCTCGCGGCCTCGGTGCTGCTGCCGATGGGGCGCAACGGACCGGCCTTCATGGCTTATCCGAATTTCGCGGCCTACACCGAATGGAACAACTCGCTGATCTACTCGACCACCGCGGGCTATCTCGCCTCGCGTATTGCGGGCGCGGCCCCGATGCGCAGGCCGGCCCAACCGGTCACGCAACTGCCGTTCAGCGAGCTGAAGGAGCTGCAACAGCTCCTGGTGCGCGCCGGCTATAATGTCGGCAAGGTCGACGGCGTGCTGGGCCAGCAGAGCCGCTCGGCCGTGAAGGCGATGCAGATCAAATACGGCCTGCCCGCCGATTCCTGGCCGACCGCGGAGCTGCTCGCGCGCATGCGCGGCGGCACCGCGCAGGCGCAGCCACAGGCGACTGTGCGGTAAGACTCTACTCAGTGTCATGCCCCGCGAAGGCGGGGCATCCAGTATTCCAGAGGCGTCGAGATTCATAACGACTGCCGCGGCGTACTGGATCGCCCGGTAAGCCGGGCGATGACGAGTGGAGAGAGCGACGCCAATGATATCGTTGCTAGTCGACGGACGCGGTAGAATTTTTGTCTCGCGCTGGCCACTCCGGCAATTGCATTTTCCCGTGATCCTCCCATGTCAGGGGCTCAGGTTTCGCCTGAGATCTCCCATCATTGAAGCGAGCATCACATGTCCTTCTACGACGCCGTCGTCCCCGCATACTTGCAAATGCTGAACAGCCTCACCGGCCTGCTCACCAAGGCGGAAGCGCATTGCGCGGCCAAAAAGATCGAGCCCAGCGTGCTGTTGGGATCGCGGCTGTTTCCCGACATGCTGCCGCTGTCGAAGCAGATCCAGCTCGTCAGCGATTTCGCGACCAAGGGCTGCGCGCGGCTGACGCACAGCGAAGTGCCGTCGACGCCGGATACCGAGACGACATTTGCGGAATTGAAGCAGCGACTGGCGAAGACCATCGACTACGTGAAGTCGTTCAAGCCCGAGCAGTTCGAGGGCGCCGACGCCAAGGACGTCACCTTCCCGGCCGGCCCAGACAAATCCATCACCATGAAGGGTCAGCAGTTCCTCAGCTCGTTCTCGCTGCCGAATTTCTATTTCCACGCCACGACCGCGCACGGCATCCTGCGCCACAACGGCGTCGAGATCGGCAAGCGCGATTTCCTCGGCGTGAACTGAAATCCGGCCATATCACCGGGCCGCGGCGGAGAGATCGAAACGGCTGCCGCGGCCCAAATTGCGCATGATTTATGCTACGCGGGTTGTAACGCGCAGCTCGCCTGCACTTTCCGTATGGCTCCTCCCTTGTGCCAATCGCCGCGATGCACAAGTGTTCCTGACCTTTCACCGCCTGGAAACATTCCCCGATGAGCCGTCCGACCAAATTGTTTGAGACCTACAAGCTCGGCCCGATCACGCTGCCCAACCGGCTGGTGATGGCGCCGCTGACGCGCAATCGCGCTGCGCCCGGCAGCTTCGTCCCGAGCCCGCTTGCCGCCGACTACTATGGCCAGCGCGCCTCCGCAGGCCTCCTGGTCACCGAAGCAAGCCAGATCTCGCAGCAGGGCCAGGGCTACCAGGACACCCCCGGCATCTATTCGAAAGACCAGGTCGCCGGCTGGCGCAAGGTCACTGACCGCGTACACGAGCACGGCGGACGCATCTTCATCCAGATTTGGCATGTCGGCCGCATCTCCCACACCGCGCTCCAGGCGAATGGCGCAGCTCCGGTCGCGCCGAGCGCGCTCCGTGCCAAGGGCAAGACCTTCGTCAACGGCACCTTCGCCGACGTCTCCGAGCCACGCGCTCTCGAGCTCTCCGAAATCCCAGGGATCATCGACGACTTCAAGCGCGCGACACGCAATGCGCTGGAAGCCGGCTTCGACGGCGTCGAAATCCACGGCGCCAACGGCTATCTGCTCGACCAGTTCGCCAAGGACGGCACCAACAAGCGCACCGACGCCTATGGCGGCTCCATCGAGAACCGCGCACGGCTGATGCTGGAGGTCTCGAAGGCGGTCGCCACGGAGGCCGGCGCCGAGCGCACCGGCATCCGCATCTCGCCGGTTACGCCGGCCAACGACATCTCCGACTCCAATCCGCAAGCCCTGTTCGACCACATCGTTGACGGCCTCAGCGCGCTCAAGCTGGTCTACCTCCACGTCGTCGAAGGGGCCACCGGCGGCCCGCGCGATTTCGCGCCGTTCGACTATGCGAGCCTGCGCAAGCGCTTTTCCGGCGCCTATATCGCCAACAACGGCTACGATTTCGATCTCGCGACCAAGGTGCTGGATGCCGGCAATGCCGACCTGATCGCCTTCGGCAAGCCGTTCATCTCCAACCCCGACCTGGTCGAGCGGTTGAAGAAGGGTGCTGCGCTCAATGAATGGGACAAGAACACGTTCTACGGCGGCAGCGCCAAGGGATACACGGACTATCCGACGCTGGAAGCGGCCGAGGCAGCGCAGTAGCTACTTCTCTCTCTCCCCGCTTGCGGGGAGAGGGTTGGGGTGAGGGGGAGTCTCAACGAGGTCGGAAGCAGTTGGACTCGAGGAGAGTCCCCCTCACCCGGATCGCGATGCGATCTTCGTCTCCCCGCAAGCGGGAGAGGCGAAGAGAAAAAGGGCGGGATCGCTCCCGGCCTTTCGCTTACGCCGACGCCCGCGCCTCTGCTTCGCTCGCCACCATACGCTCCACGATGCGGCGCATGCGCTGCGGTGCTGCGTCGATGGCGAGGCGGATGGTTTTGGCGTTGGGACGAACCTGAGCGACCTCCTCGATGCGCTCCAGAATCTCCTTGTCCTCATTGAAGGCGACGCGAAAATCGGCGTGCAGGCGCTGATCGACATCGGCATCGCCAAGCGCGAAATTGCGGACATGGAGCCAGTGGTCGATGCAGACATTGTGGTCAACCGGCGTGATGAAGTGGCAGGCGAAGATGCGCAGCCCACTGCCGCGGTCTGCCGGGTCGACGATCGCACCGGCATCGGCGCTGCCGAAGTCGATCACCGCGATGCAGGGGGCGACGTAGTCGTAATAGTGCCAGCGGTCGACATGGCCGCCGAAATTGCCGTACTTCGCAAACAGCGGAATTGGCGGCGCATTCCGGATCCAGCGCCATACCAACACGCCACGATCACCAAAGGTGTGCTCCACCGGAATCTCTTCGCTCGCGGAATTGCCCAGCGTCGACAGGTGCACGAAGCTGACATGCGCGGGATCGCAGAGGTTATCGGCGAGGTTGAGGTAGTTGGTCTCGATCCGCAGCGCATCGCCCTCGGCGGCATGCCAGCCGGCCTCACCGAACTGCGGCAGGTCGTGGATCAGCGATGGATCGGCCAGGGCCGGATCGCCCGGCCAGATCCAGATCAGGCCCATTTTTTCCCGGAGCGGATACGACGGCACCCGAGCGCTCGGCGGAATCACCGCTTGGCCCGGAATCCGGACGCAACGCCCATCGGGGCCAAACGTCATGCCATGATAGCCGCATTCGATTGCATCACCCCTGAGCTTGCCCATCGACAGCGGCGCGAGCCGGTGCGGGCAGGCATCGTCGAGTGCGATCACCTCGCCTCCCTCGCAGCGGTAAACGACGAGGTCCATGCCGAGAATGCGGTGGCGCGAGAGCGCGCGCGTGACGTTGCGTGACCAGGTGAGCGGATACCAGGTATTGCGCGGAGCAAGCAGGTTCATGAGGCACCTCTAGTTCTTCAGTTTGGCCAACACCTCGGCGTCGGCGGGCTGGTAGTCCGCCCCATCGACATAACGCCAGTCGGTCATCACCCCCTGGCCGTCCCGCACTGCGAGCTTGCCGATATAGACGCCCATGGTTGACTGGTGATCGATCGCACGGAAGGCGATCGGGCCTACCGGCGCGTCGACCCTCAGATTCTCCATCGACTTGATCAGGTCGTCGGTCCTGGTCGAGCCAGCCGCCTCGATCGCTCTCGCCAGCACCAGCGTGTTGGTGTAGCCGATCAGTGCGCCGATATTCGGCGGCTCCTTGTATCGCGCGACATAGGCTTTCAGGAATGCGTCATGGGCCGACGTCTTGATCTCGCTCCAGGGATACCCGGTAACCAGCCAGCCGGGCGGTGCCTCGTCCTTGAGCGGCGCGAGGTATTCTGGCTCGCCGGAGAGAATGCTGACAACGGCGCGGTTCGTAAACGCATTCCGCGTTGAACCCTCGCGCACGAGCTTGGCAAGGTCGGCCCCGAATGTCGCGTTGAAGATGGCATCCGGACTCTCCGCCATCATCGCCTGCACGATCGCACCCGCGTCGATCTTACCGAGCGGCGGCCACTGTTCGGAGACGAATTCGACGTCGGGTTTCAATCGCTTCAGCTCGCGCTTGAAGCTCGCCACCGCGGCCTGGCCGAACTCATAGTTGGGCGCGATCGTCGCCCAGCGCCGCGCGGGAAATTTCGCCGCCTCCTGTGCCAGGATGGCAGCCTGGGTGTACGTGCTCGGCCGCAGCCTGAAAGTATATCGATTGCCCTTCTCCCAGATGAGGGCATCAGTCAGCGGTTGGGACGCGAGGAAGAAGATCCGCTTCTGTCGGGCGAAGTCGGCGACGGCCAGGCCGATATGGGAGAGGATCGTGCCGGTCAGGAGATCAACCTGCTCGCCGTCGACAAGCTGACCAGCAGCGGTGATGGCCACGTCCGGCTTGCCGGCGTCGTCGCGGGCGATGATCTCGAGCTTGCGGCCGAGCACTCCGCCCTTCCCGTTGATCTCGTCACGCGCGAGTTCCCAGCCCTGGCGATAGCCGTGGGTGCCGACCGGGAGGGCCGAATAGCTGGAGATCTCGCCAATCCTGATCGGCGGCGGCTCGGCCGCTTGCGCCGCGCGGCAGGCCACAGCGAGGGTAATTCCAACGAACGTCAGCACGGCCGGAACGCGCATATGAGCCTCCCGTCATTGGGATTAGCTATTATATGTAGTACTTACTACATAGTACTTACTACATAGCGAATATCAGGTGGACCGGGTTGTCAATGACGAAAAACCGGCGGGCTTGCCAAAAAAGCGGCAAGCTCCATCCTGCGGGTTGTGATTCCAGGGATACGCGATGGCCAACGATACAGAGCTGCCGGTTCGCACACTCGCCGCCCCGCGAAGGGCCAAGCGGAAACGGGCCCCAACGGCCCGACGGATACGGGCGCCCGACCAGACCCGCGAGGCCATTCTGCGCGCAGCGGTCGTCGAGTTCGCTCGTGAAGGCTATGGCGGCGCGCGGGTCGATCGCATCAGCAAGGCCGCCAAGAGCAATGACCGGATGCTCTATTATTATTTCAAGAGCAAGGAGAAGCTCTTCCACCAGGTCATCGAGCACTGTTATGCCGATCTGGTTGCGTCGGAAGAGGCGCTCGATCTCGATTTTTCCAGGCCGCGCCAGGCGCTCGCCGCACTGGTTGCCTTCAACTGGAACTATTACTGGGCTCACCCGGAGCTATTGAGCATTCTCGCCTCGGAAAATCTGTTCAAGGGTCGTCACGTCAGGAACAACATCCGCCGCAGCTTCGCCAATACGCAACTGAGCATGCTGGAGCGCGTGCTCCAGAGCGGCATCGAGCGCCGCGAATTCAGGCCGGACTGCGATCGCTTCCACCTTTATCTGTCGATCCTCTCGCTCACCTATTTCTATCGCGCCAACCTCTACACGCTGTCGAGCTATACGCAGATCGACCTTGCGGATCAGGCGATGCGGAAGGCGTGGCTTACGCATGTGCAGGCGATGATCGAGGATTTGGTGAAGCGGAAGGAGTGAGGGCCACGCGGAGCGCATGCGCCAATCTCGTCATTGCGAGCGCAGCGAAGCAATCCAGGCGTCTTTCCGCGGTGACAGTCTGGATTGCTTCGCTGCGCTCGCAATGACGATCTGGTTGCAGGGTGCACTCGCGCAAAAAGGAAAAAGGCCGGGATCGCTCCCGGCCTTTCGCATTTGTCGACGCTTACTTCGCTTCCGCACGCTTGGGCGGGGTCGCCGGCCACGACTTGATCAACGTGTCGTAGTCGACCGTTTCGCCCTTCGGCTTCTCGTTGGCGAGCTTGCGCTGCGGCGCGATGGTGCCGTCCTTCTGGGCCTTGGCGAACCAGTACTCGGCCGACTCCTTCTTGTGCAGCTTCGGACCGCAGGCGCCCTGCACGCCCGACTTCTCCAGACGCTCCATCACGGAGTCCTGGGCGGCCGCGAGTGCATCCATCGCCTGCTGCGGTGTCTTCGTACCGGACGACGCATCGCCGATGTTCTGCCACCAGAGCTGCGCAAGCTTCGGATAGTCAGGCACGTTGTTGCCGGTCGGGGTCCACTGCACGCGCGCGGGCGAGCGGTAGAACTCGATCAGGCCGCCGAGCTTCGGCGCACGCTCGGTGAACGACTTGTCCCAGATGTCGGATTCACGGATGAAGGTGAGACCGACATGGCTCTTCTTCAGCGACACCGTCTTGGAGACGATGAACTGCAGATACAGCCAGGCCGCCTTGCGGCGATCAGCCGGGGTCGACTTCAACAGCGTGAGAGAGCCGGCGTCCTGGTAGCCGAGCTTCATGCCTTCCTTCCAGTACGAACCGTGCGGCGACGGGGCCATACGCCACTTCGGCGTACCGTCCGCGTTCATCACGGCAATGCCGGGCTTCACCATGTCGGCGGTGAAGGCGGTGTACCAGAAGATCTGCTGGGCGATGTTGCCCTGCGCCGGCACCGGACCGGACTCGGAGAAGGTCATGCCTTGCGCCTGCGGCGGGGCATACTTCTTCATCCACTCCAGATACTTCGTGATCGAGTAGACCGCGGCGGGACCGTTGGTGTCGCCACCACGCTCGACGCTCGAGCCGACCGGGCGGCAGCCTTCCATGCGGATGCCCCACTCGTCGACCGGCAGACCGTTCGGAATGCCCTTGTCGCCGTTGCCGGCCATCGAGAGCCAGGCGTCGGTGAAACGCCAACCGAGCGAGGGGTCCTTCTTGCCATAGTCCATATGGCCGTAGACCTTGACGCCGTTGATCTCCTTGATGTCGTTGGTGAAGAACTCGGCGATGTCCTCATAGGCCGACCAGTTCACGGGCACGCCGAGCTCGTAGCCATACTTGGCCTTGAACTTGGCCTTGTACTCGGGGTTGGTGAACCAGTCGTAGCGGAACCAATAGAGGTTCGCGAACTGCTGGTCGGGAAGCTGATAGAGCTTGCCGTCCGGTGCCGTGCCGAACGACTTGCCGATGAAGTCGTTGACGTCGAGCATCGGATCGGTGACGTCCTTGCCCTCGCCGGTCATGTAGTCGGACAGCGCAATGGTCTGGTTGTAGCGGAAGTGCGTGCCGATCAGATCGGAGTCGTTGATCCAGCCGTCATAGACGTTCTTGCCGGACTGCATCTGGGTTTGAAGCTTCTCGACGACGTCACCTTCCTGGATGATGTCGTGCTTGAGCTTGATGCCGGTGAGCTCGGAGAAAGCCTTGGCAAGCGTCTGCGACTCGTATTCGTGAGTCGTGATCGTCTCGGAGACGACGTTGATCTCCATGCCCTTGAACGGCTCGGCCGCCTTGGCGAACCATTCCAGCTCCTTCTTCTGGTCGTCCTTCGACAGCGTCGAGGGCTGGAATTCGGCGATCCACTTCTGGATCACGGCGTCGTCGGCGGCGCGAACCGGCGCCGAGACGGCGAACGACACCGCGATGAGGGCGGCGGCGCTGGACATGGTCAGAAAATTGTTCTTGGTCAATGGACCTTTCCTTCTCCTAAACTGTCGCATGTTGTTCCTCCGTTGCAGCGACAAACCTTATACAGGCCCGGGTTGATCCCCGGATCTGGCCGTCCCTTCGCGAGCTTCAGACCGTGCGGAAAATGAGCACGGCCGTGGCGAGCGAAATTCCACTTGCGAGCCACAGGCTCGACACTTCGAAACCGTCCTCCCCGATCGGCAGCGTCGCGATCGCGTCGGTGCCGACGAGGCCGATCCACAACAGGTGGATGACGGCGGCCGTGATCAGCGAGATGAACAGGCGGTCGCCGCGCGTGGTCGGGATGCGCAGCACGCCGACGCGCTCGGCTTCGGGATAGACGGCGGCGAGCCACGTCATGACCGCCAGCGTGCAGGCGAGCGCGGCGAAAAAGATCGCCGTCGGCAACGTCCAGGCCATCCATGCGATGGATTCCATCGTCGCCTCCTCTAGACTCTGCCGAGCGCAAAACCGCGCGCGATGTAGTTGCGGACGAACCAGATCACGAGCGCACCCGGAATGATGGTGAGCACGCCGGCGGCGGCCAACAAGCCCCAGTCCATGCCCGCCGCCGACACCGTGCGCGTCATGATCGCGGCGATCGGCTTGGCCTGCACGGAGGTCAGCGTGCGCGCGAGCAGCAGCTCGACCCAGGAGAACATGAAGCAGAAGAAGGCGGCGACGCCGATGCCGCTCGCGATCAGCGGCACCAGGATCTTGATGAAGAAGCGCGGGAAGGAATAGCCGTCGAGGAAGGCGGTCTCGTCGATCTCGCGCGGCACGCCGGAGACGAAGCCCTCCAGGATCCACACCGCAAGCGGCACGTTGAAGATGCAGTGCGCGAGCGCAACGGCCCAAGGAGTATCAAAGAGTCCGATCGCCGAATAGAGGTTGAAGAACGGCAGCGCATAGACCGCGGCCGGCGCCATGCGGTTCGACAGCAGCCAGAAGAACAGATGCTTGTCGCCGAGGAAGCGGTAACGCGAGAAAGCATAGGCCGCGGGCAGCGCCACCGAGATCGAGATGATGGTGTTGAGGACGACGTATTCGAGCGAGTTGATGTAGCCGGAATACCAGCTCTCGTCGGTGAAGATGCGCCTATAGTGCTGCAGCGTCGGCGTATGCGGCCACAGCGTCATCGTCGAGACGATCTCGCTGTTGGTCTTGAAGCTCATGTTGACGAGCCAATAGATCGGCAACAACAGGAAGATCAAAAACAGCGCCATGATGACGCGGCGTCCGGGAATCGAGTGCATCAGGCCACTCCTTCCTTCGGCTTCAGCGCGGTCGCGGGCTGGAGCGCGCCTGCGGGCTTGCGCTCCGCCGCCGGCTTCTCTTCCGCCTGCACCTTCCGCTCGACGCCTGCATTGGTCATGACGGTGTAGAACACCCAGCAGACGATCAGGATGATCAAATTGTAGACCAGCGACAGCGCGGCCGCCTTGCCGAGGTCGAACTGACCGAGCGCGATCTTGACCAGCTCGATCGAGATGAAGGTGGTGGAGTTGCCCGGCCCGCCGCCGGTGACGACGAACGGCTCGGTGTAGATCATGAAGCTGTCCATGAAACGCAGCAGCACCGCGATCAGCAGCACGCGGTTCATCTTCGGCAACTGGATCGCCTTGAACACCGCCCAGCGCGAGGCGCCGTCGATCTGCGCCGCCTGGTAATAGGCCTCGGGGATCGATTTCAGGCCGGCATAGCAGAGCAGCGCAACCAGGCTCGTCCAGTGCCAGACGTCCATCACGATGACGGTGACCCAGGCATCGATGTCGTTGGACACGTAGTTGTAGTCGAGGCCCATCGCATTGAGGGTATAGCCGAGCAGGCCGATGTCGGACCGGCCGAAGATCTGCCAGATCGTGCCGACCACGTTCCACGGAATCAGCAGCGGCAGCGCAAGGATCACGAGACAGGCCGCGACGGTCCAGCCCTGGCGCGGCATCGAGAGCGCGATGACGATGCCGAGCGGCACCTCGATCGCGAGGATGACGAGCGAGAAGAACAGGTTGCGACCGAGCGAGGCGAGGAAGCGGCCGCCGAGATCGGTCGAGGGATCGAGCAATTCCTTGAACCAGCCGACCCCGTTCCAGAAGAACTGGTTGTTGCCGAAGGTGTCCTGCATCGAATAGTTCACCACCGTCATCAGCGGCAGCACCGCCGAGAAGGCCACCACCAGGAACACCGGCAGCACCAGGAACCATGCTTTTTGATTGACGGTCTTGTCCATCAGGCAGCTCCCTCCACCAGACGGCTGTCGGCATAGACGTGGACATGCGACGGATCGAATTTCAGCCCGGAGCTGCCGTCGGAGCTGGCGAAACCAGCGGGCGCGCGCGCCGCTAGCTTGGCATCGCCGACGCGGACGCGGGCGAAGCGGATGCGGCCGAGATCGTCGATGCGCTCGATCTTGGCCGAGAGCAGGTCCGGCGCGGGCGCGACGACGTCGACGAATTCGGGGCGCACGCCAATCTCGATCTTCGCGCCCGCCGGCAGCTTGTCGTAGCTGCGGTTGAGCGCGATGACATGACCGTCGATCCGCGCCTCGCGGCCCTTTACCTCGGCCGGCAGGATATTCATGCCGGGCGAGCCGATGAAATAGCCGACGAACGTATGGGCCGGCTTGTCGAACAGCTCGGCCGGCGTGCCGCTCTGCACCACGCGGCCGTCATGCATGACGACCACGGTGTCGGCGAAGGTCAGCGCCTCGGTCTGGTCGTGGGTGACGTAGATCATGGTGAGGTCGAGCTCGCGATGCAGCGCCTTCAGCTTCGAGCGAAGCTGCCATTTCAACTCGGGATCGATGACGGTGAGCGGCTCGTCGAACAGCACGGCGGCGACGTCGGAGCGGACGAGACCGCGGCCGAGCGAGATCTTCTGCTTGGCATCGGCGGTGAGGCGCGTCGCCTTGCGGTTCAGATAGGGTTCGAGATCGAGCAGGCGGCCGATCTCGGCGACGCGCTTGTCGATCTCGGCCTTCGGCACACCGCGGTTCTTGAGCGGAAACGCCAGGTTCTGCCCCACCGTCATGGTGTCGTAGATCACCGGAAACTGGAACACCTGGGCGATGTTGCGCTTCTGGGTCGACAACGGTGTGATGTCCTTGCCGTCGAACAGGATTTTCCCGCGCGAGGGCGTGATGATGCCGGAGATGACGTTGAGCAGCGTGGTCTTGCCGCAGCCGGACGGCCCGAGCAGCGCATAGGCGCCGCCCTGCCGCCAGGTCATGGTGACCGGCTTCAGCGCAAAGCTTTCCGGGGCTGCGTCGTTGCCGCCGTAGGAGTGGGCGAGATCGACGAGGTCAATGCGGGCCATCGAACGCCTCCCTCACGAGCCCGGCGCGGCGACCAGACGGTCGGCCGCATCGAAAACGAAAACGTCGTTGGGATCGAGCACGGCATCGATGGTCTGGCCGGCCTCGAACTCGTGCACGCCGTGCAGGACCGCAACCCAGTTCAAGCCGTCACGGGTCAGATGCACGAAACTCTCCGAACCGGTGATTTCCGTCACCGTCACCGTGGCATGGAAGGCGTGGCGGTCAGCCTCACCGCTGGCGAGCCCGAGCTGATGCGCGCGAAAGCCCACGCGATAGGCGCCGTCGGCAAGTCCGGTGTAGAGGCCCGAAGCCGGCGACGTGGTGCCGCCGGCATATGCGACCTGCCCGTTCTTCTTCTCGATGCCGACGAGGTTGAGCGGCGGATCGGAAAACACTTGCGCGACCCGCAAGCTCTGCGGCCGGCGGTAGACGGTCGAGGTCTCGCCCATCTGCAGTGCCCGGCCTTCCCACATGCAGACGGTGTTGCCGCCGAGAAGCAGCGCCTCGCTGGGCTCGGTGGTGGCGTAGACGAAGATCGCGCCCGAGGCCTCGAAGATGCGCGGCAGCTCGGCGCGCAGCTCCTCGCGCAGCTTGTAGTCGAGATTGGCGAGCGGCTCGTCGAGCAGCACGAGATCGGCGCCCTTCACCAGGGCGCGCGCGATCGCGGTGCGCTGCTGCTGGCCGCCGGAAAGCTGGAGCGGCGTGCGCTTGAGGAACGGCTCGAGCCTGAGCAGTTTCGCGGCCTCCGCCACGCGCTTCTCGATCTCTTCGCGCGGCTTGCCCTGCACGCGCAGCGGCGACGCAATGTTCTCATAGACCGTGAGCGAGGGGTAGTTGATGAATTGCTGGTAGACCATCGCCACCGAGCGCTGGCGCACGTCGGCGCCGGTGACGTCCTTGCCGTTGACCAGCACCTTGCCCGTGGTCGGCTTGTCGAGGCCGGCGAGCAGCCGCATGATCGAGGTCTTGCCCGACAGCGTCGGCCCGAGCAGCACGTTGAGCGTGCCGCTCGCGAGCGTCAGCGAAACGTCGCGGATGTGCGGAATTCCGTCGACGGTCCGGGTCACGTGATCGAGCGCCACGGTCATGAGCGTCCTCCTGCTTCCAGCAGGGGACTTTGCTGCACGGCGTGGGTCCTGATCCAGTCGTCAAGCGCCGCGATCTCGTCGGCACTTAGTCGCAGGCCGAGCTTGGAGCGCCGCCAGACGATGTCCTCGGCGGTAACAGCCCACTCATTGGCCATGAGGTAGCGGACCTCGCGCTCGGTCAGCGTCGCACCGAAGGACTGACCGAGATCGGCGGCCGATTTCGCTTCGCCCAGCAGCTTGATCGCGCGGGTGCCATAAGCGCGCGCCAGGCGCCGCGCATGTTCGTGAGTGAGGAAGGGATAGCCGCGCTGAAGTTCCGCGATCAGGCCGTCGACGGCCGACACATCCATCTCGCCGCCGGGTAGCGGCCATTTTCCGGTCCAGCCCTCGCGCGCTTTCGCACTGCGAAGATAGGGCGCAAGCCGTTCCAGCGCCTCCTCGGCGAGACGGCGGTAGGTCGTGATCTTGCCGCCATAGATCGACAGCAGCGGCACGCCGCCGGGCGTGTCGAGCTCGAATACGTAGTCGCGGGTCGCGGCTTTGGCTTCGCTGGCGCCATCGTCATAGAGCGGACGCACGCCGGAATAGGTCCAGACCACCTCCTCCGGCGTCACCGGCTTGGCCAGATATTCGCTCGCAGCCGTGCAGAGATACTGGATCTCCTCCGTCGTCGCCTTCACCTTGGAGGGATCGCCGTCATAGTCGCGATCGGTGGTGCCGATCAGCGTGAAATCGTCCTGGTAGGGAATGACGAAGATGATGCGGCCGTCCGCGTTCTGGAACATGTAGGCGCGGTCGTGATCGTAGAGTTTCTTCACCACGATGTGCGAGCCCTGCACCAGGCGCACCTTGGCGTTGGCATTGACGCCGGCGCCACGGCCGAGCACGTCCTCGACCCATGGGCCGCCGGCATTGATGAGCGCCCGGGCCTGGATCGATGAGCGTGCGCCGGTCAGCGTGTCGACCATGCTCACGGTCCAGACGCCGTCGGACTGGCGGATCTCGGTGGCGCGGGTGCGGGTGCGAATCTCGGCGCCCTTGTCGGCGGCGTCGCGCGCGTTGAGCACGACGAGACGGGCGTCATCGACGAAGCAGTCGGAATATTCGAACGCGCGGGTGTAGCGATTCGGGATCAGCGGGCGGCCGACCTCGTCGTGCCTGAGATCGACCGAACGGGTCGCCGGCAGGAGATGACGCCCGCCGATGTGGTCGTAGAGGAAGAGGCCGAGGCGCAGGAGCCAGGCCGGGCGCAGGCCCGCATGATGCGGCAGAACGAAACGCAGGGGGCGAATGATGTGGGGCGCGATGCCCCAGAGGATCTCGCGCTCGATCAGCGCCTCACGGACCAGCCGGAACTCGTAATATTCGAGATACCGCAGGCCGCCATGCACGAGCTTGGTCGACCAGGACGATGTCCCGCTCGCCAGATCGTTCATTTCGCACAGGAAAACCGTGTTGCCACGGCCCACCGCGTCGCGCGCGATGCCGCAGCCGTTAACACCGCCTCCGATAATGGCGAGGTCGAAAATACGCTCCAACAGACGCATCCCCCGGCGACCGCCCGTTCCATCGGACGGCTACTTTCGTTTTTGATTAGATCACACCCGAAAGCGAAAGCAAGATGAAAGAGAAGCGAGAAGAGGCGAAAGCGGAACTTTTTTGTAGGCAACGGGTGGGTTGTCGGAAGGCACGAGGGCCCGCTCGACCGTCCCGCGTGCTCCTGCCACCGGCACTCAGGCAAATTGTCAGGCATTCGGTACACAACGTCGCATGGTACGGCGCTCGCTCGCCGGGTTATCGTCTTCCGGCTCGGCAATGCAGGAGCCCAACCATGCATTCTGGAATCGGAGCCGCCTTCACTGGTCTCTTTCTCGGGCTGTGGGCGTCGGCGGCTGCTGCCGACGGAAGCGTCAAACAGATCAGCGCTGCCGGTACGACGTTCGGCTATGTCGAGCTCGGGCAAGGCGACCCCATCTTTTTCGTGCATGGGGGCTTTCAGGACTATCGTCTCTGGAACGAGCACCTGCCGGTGTTTTCAAAGAACCATCTCGTCATCGCCTATAGCCGGCAGAATCACTACCCCAATGCGGCAAGCAATGACGGCCTCCCTGATGGCGCGGCAGACGTGCATGGGGAGGACTTGGCTGCAATTTTGACCGGCCTCGGCGTCAAACGGGCGCATATTGTCGCGCACTCGTCTGGCGCGCACGCCGCTCTATTCTTCGCATCCAATCATCCCGAGATGGTGCGAACGCTCGTGGTCAACGAACCTCCGGCCCAAGGCCTGCTCGCCGGAAGCCCGACAGGCGCGGACGTCCTGAAACAATGGGGCGCTCGATTTACGTCTGCGCGCGAAGCATTCAAGAAAAATGATGTCGATGCAGGGCTGTGGCTCTTCGCCGACGGCGTGGGCGGACCTGGCACTTACGATCGGCGGTCGCAAGCCGAGCGCCAAATGATGCTGGACAATGCGCCTTCGGGGGTTGCGGACGTCACCTCACCTCGCCCGCGTCCGGTGTTCACCTGCGAGATGGCAAAGCGCATTTCGGCACCAACACTCGTGACGACTGGCGAGCGCAGTCCGGAGTATTTCCATCGCATCGTGGACGAACTGGAAAAATGTCTGCCGCAGGCCACGCGAGCAAAAATACCCGATGCGTCCCATACGGTCCCAAGCGAAAATCCCAAAGCTTATGACGAGGCGGTGCTTGCCTTCATCGCGCTTCACTAGGAACAGTGGACCTGCCGCCTTGCGGGGTAGGCAGGAAACGGAGTTCAGCTAGGCAGCCGACCGCGGCCTCAGCGCAATCGCACAACCGGGGATGCCTCCGGCGCAGTGTCCTGTGTGGCCTCGGCCTGCGCCTCGTCGATATCGGCAGACTTCGGCAGCGCCTCCACCACCTCGATGCCCTTGCTGTGGCAGATGGTGGCGAGGCGTTCGGGCAGTTCCTGATCGGTAACGAAGGTCTGGATCTGGGTGATATGGGCGATGCGCACCGGAGCACTGCGGCGAAGCTTCGTCGAATCGGCAACCAGCATGACGCTGCGGGCATTCGCGATGATGGCCTGCGCGACCTGGACCTCGCGATAATCGAAATCCAGCAGCGCGCCCTCCTCGTCGATCGCGGACGCACCGATGATGGCGTAATCGACCTTGAACTGGCCGATCAATTGCGTTGCGGTCGAGCCGACCACGGCGCCGTCGGCACGCCGCACCGTGCCGCCGGCAACCACCACCTCGATCCGGGGATGGCGGTAGAGCAGCATGGCTACGTTGAGATTGTTGGTGATGACGAGCAGATCCTCGTGCGAGGTGAGCGCGCTCGCGACCTCCTCCGTCGTGGTGCCGATATTGATGAACAGCGAGCAGCCGTTGGGAATGAGCGAAGCGGCCGCCATCCCGATCGCCTTCTTCTCATCGGCGGCGACGAAGCGCCGGGCCTCGTAGGCGAGGTTTTCGACGCCGGACGCGATGATGGCGCCGCCATGGATGCGGGTCAGCGAGCGGCGCTCGCAGAGATCGTTGAGATCTTTCCGGATGGTCTGCGCCGACACCTCAAAGCGGCGGGCGAGTTCTTCGACCATCACGCGGCCGGAGGCGCGCGCGATGTTGAGGATTTCGGCTTGGCGATGGGTCAATCCGGTCACGGTGATGGCCTCAAAATCACTGGGTGCATGGTGCGGCGGATCGCGCGATCGGTCAATGCAAGAGCTGATCACGGTTAACGGACAAAGGGTCCTCGCTCCTCACCACGCCATTGCGGTCGCGAGCCGGGCGAGCAGCTCGGGATCGTCGAAGGCACTCGCGGAGGCGATCGCGCCGGCGGCAACAAGGTCAGCATGGCTGAGGCTCGTCCGTATCCCGATGGTTGGAATCCCGGCGGCCGTGGCCGACTGCACGCCCGAGCGGGAGTCCTCGAACGCGATCGAGGCTTGGGCGCTGGCACCGACGAAGCGCAGCCCTTCCCGATAGGGCAACGGATGCGGCTTGCCGTGCAAAAGCTCATCGCCGATCACGATCGCCTCGAACCGCTCCGTGATGCCGAGGCCCGACAACAGCAGCTCCGCATTCAGCCGCGGCGCGTTGGTGACGGCGACCATGGGAATGCCGGCAGCATCCGCCCGGTCGAGCAGCGCCATCAAGCCGGGCAGCGGCTCGATCTGTCCGGCCACCAGCGTGCGAAAGATCTCCTCCTTCTCGCCGAGGATCGCGACGCGGCGCTCGAGCGCTTCCTCGGTGAGAAACCGCTCGCCGATCGATGCATTGGAGAAGCCCTGGAGCTCCTTCGAAAAGCGCACGTGATCGAAGACATGGCCGCGGGGGCCGAGCACCTGGTTGAAAGCCTTCAAGTGCAGCGGGTCGGTGTTGGCGAGCGTGCCGTCGATATCGAACAGCAACGCCCTGCCGATGGCCTCGATCATTTCCGTACTTTCCCTCGCGCGCCGCGCATCAATGCGCAAGACGTATCAATATGACCTCGCTCGCGCAATGCAGAGCATTGCATGACGACGAGGTGACACTCGACAAAGTCGCGCGCGGCTGCAACACTCGCGGCAAGATCAAAAAGGAGGAAACGATGATCATCAACCGGCGCGAGCTGGCTCTCTCGACCCTGGCTGTCTCCACCATTGCCATCACAGCTTCCGGCGCGATGCCGGCGCAGGCCGCCTCGGCGGACGAAGAAGCCGTGGCGAAGAAGGTCGAGGCCTTCCGCCTCGCTCAGATCGCGGCCGACCCGAAGGCACTCGGCGCGTTATGTTGGGATGATCTGAGCTACAGCCATTCCAGCGGCAAGGTCGAGGACAAGGCGACCTTCATCGCCAACGCCACCGACGGCAAATCGAAATTCCTGTCGATCGAATACAAGGACCCGACCATCAAGGTCGTCGGCCCCGCCGCGATCGTGCGCTTCCATTGGGTCGCAGAGCAGGAGATGGCGGCCGATGGGAAAAAAGTGCCGACCAACCTTCACATCCTGATGAACTGGCAGAAGCAGGGCGACGACTGGAAGCTGTTGTCGCGGGCGGCGACGAAGCTGTGATGCTTCTTTCACCCTCTCCCCTTGTGGGAGAGGGTGGCTCGCCGCGCTAGCGGCGAGACGGGTGAGGGGTCTCTCTCCGCGAGAGATTCTTTTACCTCTGAATGTGCGGAAGCAACCCCTCATCCGGCGCTTCGCGCCACCTTCTCCCACAAGGGGAGAAGGACAACATGCGCGGCAAAAGATTCCGATCCCACGCTTCGCGCGCGCCCGGAATGACAGGCGGGGAGATCACGCCGCCTCCTTCACCTCGCCGTTAACGAGCTTGCTTGCAGCGCGCTCGGCTTCGCGGGCGTTGCGGAAGATTTGGCCCTCCAGGCGGTTGAAGCGGTGGGATGAGGCGAAGAAACAATAGCCTCCTTGATTGCGAACGACGATACCTGCGGTCTCTGAATTGACTTCGATGATGTAGCTGTCCGTCATGGCCCGTTGAGTCCTCAGTGCGGGCAAATAACGACGGTTCTGCCCAAAGGTTCCTAGGGCAAATCAGCCGTTTTCGTCCCCGAATCGACACGCAACTGAGTACGCCGGGACCTCATCCCTTTTATGACTGGTTCTTGGCGAAGCCGCGACGCGGCGACTCACAGATGCCGCGATCAGTAACGGCAATGACAACGAGGATGAGGCATCGCGCCGCGCGCGATTACGTCGCGATCGATGCGTCCGGCTGGCGAACCGCTTGCGGCCGGCCGTGCTCGTCGATCGAAACGTAGGTGAAATTTCCGTCGGTGACGAGGAACGGATTCTCCTCGCCGCGACGGAGCGCCCAGGCCTCGAGATGCACGGTGAGCGAGGTACGCCCCACGCGAACGAGATTGGCGTAGACCGAGACAAGATCGCCGACATAGACCGCTTTGCGGAAATTCATCGCCTCGATCGCCACCGTGACGGTGCGCGACTTCGCCACCTTCGAAGCGAACACGCCGCCACCGACGTCCATCTGGCTCAGCAGCCAGCCGCCGAAGATATCGCCATTGGCGTTGGTGTCGGCGGGCATTGCCAGCGTGCGAATGCAGAGGTCGCCGCTCGGCTCGGTGTCGGCCTGTTCAGTCATGTGCCTCTCACTTGAAATTATCCCAGCCCGGATCGGGCGCGAAGCGGCCGCCGAATCGTTCGGCCAGCGCGCGCAAGGTGGATACGACATTTTCCGCGCCGCGCGTGCGCGCATAATTCAACGGACCGCCACGGAACGGCGCGTAGCCGGTGCCAAAGATCATGGCGCCGTCGACCGCATCGGCATCGTCGACGATGCCTTCGCGAAGCGCCGCGACGCAGACGTTGGAGATCGGCAGGATCAGCCGGTCGATCATCTGGTCGGTGACACGCGGGCCGGTCTCCGGCAACGGCACCTTCTCCGCCTTGCCGTCCTTCCAGACGTAGAAGCCCTTTCCGCTCTTGCGGCCGAGCTCGCCCTTGGCGACCTTATCGCGCAGCCAGGCCGGCGTCGGCGGCAGCAGATCTCCGAACTTCGTGCGCAGCATGTCGCCGACGTCCAGACAGATGTCGAGCCCGACCTGGTCGGCGAGTTCGATCGGTCCCATCGGCATGCCGAATTGTTCGGCCGCCGCATCGATCAGGCGCTGGTCGATCTTCTCGTCCAGCATCACCATCGCTTCCAGCATGTACGGTGTCAGCGCGCGGTTGACGAGGAATCCGGGCGAGCTTTTCACGGAGAGCGGCAGGCGGTCGATCGCGCCGACGAAGGCAAGCGCCTCCTTCAACACCTGCGGGTCGTTGCCGTCATGGCTGACGACCTCGACCAGTTGCAGCCGCGACACCGGATTGAAGAAATGCAGGCCGACGAGCCGCTCCGGCCGCGCCAGACCGCTCTGCAGATCCTGGAGCGGGATGCTCGAGGTGTTGGTGGCGAGAATCGCGCCCGGCTTCATCCGCGGCTCGAGCCCGGCATAGACCTTCTGCTTGAGCTCGAGCTTTTCCGGCACCGCCTCGATGATCAGATCAGCGTTACGGACGCCCTCGCCGTCCATGTCTGGAACGAGACGATCGAGCGCGTCGCGCACCTCGGTGGGCTTGCGGATGATCTTGCCGTAGAGCTCGGCGGCGCGCTTGACTGCACCGGCGATCGGCTCCGCCTTCATGTCGGCCAGCGAGACCCGCAGCCCCTGGCTCGCTACCCAAGCGGCAATGTCGCCGCCCATGGCACCGGCGCCGATGACATGGACGTGCTTGACCGTGCTGCCGGTACCCGCCGCCTTCTTCATCTGCTCGCGCAGAAAGAACACGCGGATCAGGTTCTGCGCCGTCGGCGTCACCATCAGCCTGGCGAAGGATGCCTGCTCAGCCTTCAGCATCGCGGCCTTGCTGCCGCCATGGGCCTCCCAGAGATCGATCAGCGCGTATGGCGCCGGATAATGCTCGCGGGGGGCGGCCTTCGCGGCCTCGCTCCGCATGCGCTTGGCAAGCAGCCCGCGCACGGGACCAAAACTGGCCGCGCGGGTGAGAAGACCCGGCCGGGCCCGCTTCAGCCGGCCGAACAGCGCGTCCCTCACCGCGTTGTGGACGTGCCGCTCCTGCGTCACGGTGTCGACGAGGCCGAGCGATTTGGCGCGGCGCGCGTCGATGGTGCGGCCGGTCAGCATCAAGGCCATCGACTGGGTCGGATTCACCAAGGCGGTGAATCGCGCGGTGCCGCCGAGGCCGGGATGCAGGCCGAGCATCACCTCCGGGAAGCCGAAGCGCGCGCCGTCGATGGCGATGCGCGACTGGCAGGCGAGCGCGACCTCGAGCCCGCCGCCGAGGCAGAAGCCGTGGATCACCGCAACCGTCGGCAACCGCAGCGCCTCCAGATGATCGACCACGGCATGCGCGCCGCGGATGCGCGTCTCCACCATGGCGGCATCGCTGGCGCCGCGGAATTCGTTGACGTCGGCGCCGGCAATGAAACCGGACGGCTTTGCCGAACGGATCACGAGGCCGGCGGGGCGCTCGGTCTCGATCGCCGCGAGCACGGCGTCGAATTCCTCCATCACGTCCGCGGACAGCGTGTTGGCGCTGGCGTCGGCGCGGTCGAACAGCAGCCAGGCGATCCCGTCGGCATCGCGCGTCAGCTTGAAGTGGCGATAGGGCCCGGCGGCCGCGGGCTGAGGCCCGAGCGCAAGCACGCGATCGCCGAGCGCGGTCATGATCTTCGAATCCATGGTTACACCGCCTCGATCAACATGGCGCCGCCGAGCCCGCCGCCGATGCACTCCGTGGCAACGCCGCGGCGCGTGCCGAGCCGCTTCATGGCGTTGACGAGGTGCAGCACGATGCGGTTGCCGGACGTGCCGACGGGATGGCCGAGCGAGATCGCACCGCCATCGACGTTGAGCTTGTCGCGATCGATCTCGCCGGCCGCGTCGTCGAGGCCGAGAATCTCGCGGCAGAATTTTTCGTCATTCCAGGCGGCAAGGCAGCCGAGCACCTGTGTGGCGAAGGCCTCGTTCAGCTCCCAGGTCTCGACGTCCTTGATGGTGAGGTTGTTGCGCGACAGCAGCGGCGTCGCCGACATCACCGGCCCGAGCCCCATGATGCTCGGATCGAGCGCGGCCCAATTGCTGTCGATGATGGCAGCCTTCGGCGACAATTTGTGCTTCACCACCGCCTCGTCGGAGGCAAGGATCACCCAGGAGGCGCCGTCGGTGATCTGCGAGGAATTGCCGGCGGTGACCTGGCCCCAGGGACGCTCGAACACCGGCTTCAGCTTCGCCAGCGTCTCGGGCGTGGAGTCCGGGCGCACGCCGTCGTCATGGTCGAAGAATTTTCCGTCGCGGGAGAAGGCGGTCTCGACCTCGCCCTTGAGGAAGCCTTGCGCCTGCGCGTGCGCGAGCCGGCGATGGCTCTCGGCGGCATAGGCATCGGACTGCGCGCGGGTGATGCCGAAGAGATGGCCGACCACCTCGGCGGTCTGGCCCATGTTCAATTCGGTGATCGGATCGGTCAGCCCGCGCTCGAGGCCAATGATCGGCTTCAGGAAGCGTGGCCGCACTTTCAGCGCTGCGGCGATTTTTGCGGCCATGCCCTTCGCAGTGGCAAGCCCCGCGAACCAGCGCACGCCGGCATTGGGCCAGACCAGCGGCGCGTGGCTCAGCGCCTCGGTGCCGCCGGCGAGGATCATGTCGGCATGACCTTCGCGGATGTAGCGGTAGGCGCTGTCGATCGACTGCATGCCGGAGCCGCAATTGATCTGCACGGTGAAGGCGACCATGTCCTCGCCCATGCCGAGCCTGAGTGCCGCGACGCGGGCAGGATTCATTTCGTCCGCGATCACGTTGACGCAGCCGAGGATGACCTGGTCGAAGGCGGTGGGCGCGAACGGCTGGCGCGCCAGCAGCGGCCGGCCGCATTGCACGGCGAGATCGACCGGCGTGAACGGGCCCGGCCCCGAGCGCGCCTTGAGAAACGGCGTCCTGCTGCCGTCGACGATGAAAACCGGTCGTGCCATCAGCTCGCCGCCCTCTGTTCCCCGAGTTCCTGGAAGAACTGATGCACGTCGCCGGTTTTCTTGTAAATCGGCGACAGCGCTTCGGGCGCGAAATCATCGACCTCGATCACTTTTGCGACAGCTTCACCCGCCGCCGCAAGCTGCTCGCCTTCGGCCTGCGTGATCACGCCCTTGGCCGCCGCCTCCTTCCAGTCGTGGATATGCGCGGCCCGCATGCGCTTTGCGATCGCATCGGTGCTCGCGACCAGCTTGAACGCATGCTCCAGCCGGGCAAAGCCGCAGTCATCATCGACATGGGCAAGGTCCGGCGTGAGGCGGTCGCGCGCGGCCGACGGCTCCAGCACGAGGCTGGCGCATTGGTGCACGACGCGGTCGCTTGGGCCGAGCACGCGGGCGCCGAAGGGCTGGACCACGAGCTTGAGGATCCCTGCGACGAAGCGGTTCGGCAGATTGGCGAGAATCTCGGCGAACCTGTTCTCGATGGTCTTGAAGCCGGAGGCCATGCACCATTCGAGCGCGGCGAAATCCTCCTTCTGCCGGCCTTCATCATGCCAGCGCTTCAGCGCGGCCGAGAGCAGATAGAGCTCGGAGAGGATGTCGCCGAACCGCGCCGACAGCATCTCCTTGCGCTTCAGCGCACCGCCGAGCGTGAGCAGCGCCACGTCGGCGCAGAGCGCGAAGGCCGCCGAATAGCGCGAGAGCTGGCGATAGAACCGTGTCGCCTCGCCTGCGTCCGGCGCGGGCGCGAACGCGCCAAAGGTCCAGCACCGACTGAGGGCGCGGAACAGCGTCTGGAAGCTGTGGCCGACATGCTTCCAGAACGCCTTGTCGAAGTCGGTCAGCCCGCGCTCGCGGTCGGTGTCGGCGAGCGCATTCATCTCGTCGAGCAGAAAGGGATGGGCGCGGATCGCGCCCTGCCCGAACACGATGAGATTGCGGGTCAGGATGTTGGCGCCTTCCACCGTGATGCCGACCGGCACGGCCCGGTGCAGATTGCCAAGATAGTTTTGCGGTCCGTCGATCACCGCCTTGCCGCCATGGATGTCCATGGCGTCGTCGACCGCGGTTCGCATCCGCTCGGTCGCGTGCAGCTTCATGATGCCGGAGATGACGGCGGGATGAACGCCGGCATTCAGCGCCGCGCAGGTGAGCCGTCGCGCCGCATCAAGCTGGTAGGCGGTCGCGACGATGCGCGCGAGCGGCTCCTCGACGCCTTCGAATTTGGCGATGGAGATGCCGAACTGCTCGCGGATGCGCGCATAGGCGCCGGTGGTGCGTGCCGCCAAGGCCGCACCCGCGGCCGAGAGCGACGGCAAGGAGATTCCGCGTCCGGCGGCGAGCGCGGTCATCAGCATCTTCCAGCCCTGCCCGAGCCGCTCCTTGCCTCCGATGACGTAATCGAGCGGAATGAAGACGTCGCGGCCCCGGTTCGGGCCATTCTGGAACACCTGCATCGCCGGCAGATGGCGGTGGCCGATCTCGACGCCGGGCAAGCCGGTCGGGATCAGCGCCACGGTGATGCCGAGCTCCTCCTGATTGCCCACCAGATGATCCGGATCATAGGCCTTGAAGGCGAGACCCAGGAGCGTTGCGACGGGGCCGAGCGTGATGTAGCGCTTGTGCCAGTTGAGCCTGAGGCCGATGATCTCGCGGTCTTCGAAAACTCCCTTGCAGATGATGCCGCTGTCGACCATCGAGGCCGCATCGGAGCCGGCTTCGGGGCTGGTCAGGCCGAAGCAGGGAATGTCGCGACCGTCGGCAAGGCGGGGCAGCCAGCGTTGCTGCTGCTCCTTCGTGCCGAAGCGCATCAAGAGCTCGCCCGGCCCGAGCGAGTTCGGAACCATCACCGTGACGGCCGCCGCGATCGAGCGGGTCGAGATCTTGCGCACCACTTCCGAATGCGCATAGGGCGAGAAGCCGAGGCCGCCGAACTCCTTCGGAATGATCATGCCGAAGAATTTTTCGCGCTTGATGAAATGCCAGACCTCGTGAGGCAGGTCGCGCCATTCCCAAAAAATCTTCCATTCGTCGAGCATGGCGCAGAGCGCGTTGACCGGGCCGTTGAGGAAGGCCTGCTCCTCCTCCGTCAACGTAGCCGGGGCGACGCTCAGCAGTTTCGACCAGTCGGGATTGCCGGTGAAGAGATCGGCGTCCCACCAGACGTCGCCGGCTTCCAGCGCCTCACGCTCGGTGTCGGACATCGCCGGCAAGGCGCCGCGCGCGAGAGCGAAGATCGGCTTGGTGAGGGTGTCGCGGCGGAAGCTCATGGCAAAAACCTCATGATCGGCGCGGATGAGGAGCATTTTAGCGGAAAGTGGCCGACAGAAGTGAACACTTCGCCCGCAAAAAGAAGCGAATTGACGCGGCCGGGCGGCCCGCAGCGATAACGGCCGGGGCGCGGTGGCAGTTCCGGGAGGGGGATGGTGAGATGCCTCCACGCCGTCATTCCGGGGCGCGCCGTCAGGCGCGAGCCCGGAATCCATACTCTCGATTGTGGTTATGGATTCCGGGCTCGACGCTAACGCGTCGCCCCGGAATGACGGCGTGGCCGGCCTAATCCGGCCGGACCATCTCGAACATGTTTTCCGGCCTGATCTCGAAATAATCGCCACGGCGTCCGGCGCGGACGATCGGGCGGGCGGCGGCGGTCTGGTAGATGCCGTCCTTGATCATGGCCTTGTCGATGTGGACGGCGACGACCTCGCCGAGCGTCAGCCAGGCATCGGCCTCCCTGCCGTCGGCACCCTTGAGGCGGACGATGTCGGACAGGCGGCACTCGAAGGCGACCGGGCTTTCGGCAACGCGCGGCACGTTGACGAGCTTGCCCGGAACGGCGGTAAGGCCCGCGATCTTGAACTCGTCGACATCGGGCGCAACATGCGCCGCAGTCGCGTTCATGTGCTTGGCCAGATCCATGGTGGCGAGATTCCAGACGAATTCCTTGGCCTGCTGGATGTTCTCGACGGTGTCCTTCCAGTTGGTGGAGGAGAAGCCGATGATCGGCGGGGTGTAGCAGAACGCGTTGAAGAAGCTGTACGGCGCGAGGTTGACGTGGCCCTTGGCGTCGCGGGAAGAGATCCAGCCGATCGGCCGCGGTGCGATGATGGCATTGAAGGGATCATGCTTGAGGCCGTGGCCCTTGGAGGGCTCGTAGAAATGCAGGTCTTTGTCGGTCACGCTGATTTTTCCCTGATCGTCATTGCGAGCGCAGCGAAGCGATCCAGACTGTCTCCGCGGTGGGATTCTGGATTGCTTCGCTGCGCTCGCAATGACGGAGTCCGTTGATCCGTCTCGCTCGCAAAACCTTCCGTCATCCCGAAGCGGAATGACGGAAGGCCTGCTTATAGGGAGAAATTCCTCGGCCCGTCAGTGGCGTGGCGACAGACCCGCGATGACGAAATCGATCATCTGGTCGATGGTCGGGCCCGGCTTGGTGGCGCACTGGGCGATCATCTGCGGGTGGAAGAAGCGCATCATCGCGGTGCAGGCACAGAGCGAAGCGAGCTGCAGGTCCGGCGCCTCGAACTCGCCGGAGGCGACGCCCTGCGCGATCATCTGGCCGATAACCCCGGCAATACACTCCATGTGGGCGACGCAGACATCCCAATCTTCCTGCATGGCGATCTCGACCATCTCATGCAGCTTGGAATCGCCGACATAGCGCTCGGTGTTCATGCGGTTGATGGTGGTGAGCAGCTCACGGAAGCGGGGGATCACTGGACCCGGCCTCGCCACGATCCGCTGCGCCTCGAGCTCGACCTCGCCCATCAAGCCCCGCGCCACCGCCTGGTGGATCGCCTTCTTCGATTCGAAGAAGCGATACACGTTGGCGGGGCTCATCCTGAGCTCCTTGGCGATATCCCCGACTGTGGTCTTCTGATACCCGATCAGGCGGAACAGCCTCTCGGCCACCTCGAGGATGCGCTCCCGGGTGTCGCCTTCGATATGTTCCGCAGTCAGTGTCATCTGTCAGGACTCATCACTCGATACTCTTCATCTATTCAGCCGCCTCAGCAAGCGGAATTGCCGGCTCGGCATCGCTCCCATGCTGCGCCGCAGTGGCCAGCGTGGGAGACCCCGCCTCGTCCAGGCTCTTGCGGAACCAGAGGGCGTAGAGGCCCGGCAGGTACAGGAGCGTTAGGAAGGTTGCAACGAACAAGCCGCCCATGATGGTGATCGCCATCGGGCCCCAGAATGCCGAGCGCGACAGCGGGATCATGGCCAGGATGGCCGCGAGGGCCGTCAGCACCACGGGGCGGGCACGGCGGACGGTCGCCTCCACGATCGCCTCGCGCCGGGTCAGGCCGTGCGAGACGTCGGTCTCGATCTGGTCGACCAGGATGACCGTGTTGCGCATGATCATGCCGGCGAGCGCGATCAGGCCGAGCAGTGCCACGAAGCCGAACGGCGCGTTGGCGACGTTGAGGCCGAGGGAGGCGCCCACGATGCCGAGCGGCGCGGTCAGGAACACCAGGAACAGGCGCGAGAAGCTCTGGAGCTGGATCATGAGCAGCGTCAGCATCACCATGACCATCACCGGGAAGAGGATGAAGATCGAGGCATTGCCCTTGGCGGATTCCTCGAAGGCGCCACCCGGCTCGATGCGATAGGCCGGCTCGAGGTGGTCCTTGATCGCCTTCAGCTTCGGCGTGATCTGGTTGGTGACGTCAGGCGCCTGCACGCCGTCGACGACGTCGGAGCGCACGGTGATCGCCATGTCGCGGTTGCGGCGCCACAGGATCGGCTCCTCATGCGAGTACTCGATCTTGGCGATCTGCTGCAGCGGCACGGCAACGCCGTTGCGCGACGTTATGGTCAGATCGCCGACGCCGCCGAGGTCGAGGCGTTCGGACGGGATCGCACGCGCGACCACGCCAACCTTCTCAATGCCGTCGCGTACGGTCGTGACCTGCGCGCCCGAGATCAGCATCGAAAGCGCCTGCGACACGTCCTGCGGCGTCAGGCCCATGGCGCGGGCACGGTCCTGATCGACGACGAGCTTGAGGTAGGGCGACTGCTCGTTCCAGTCGAGCTGGACGTCCTTGACGTTCTTGTTCTCGCGCATGACGTCGCGAACCTGGTAAGCGATCTCGCGCACCTTGTTGGCGTCAGGGCCGATCACGCGGAACTGCACGGGGAAACCGACCGGCGGACCGAAATTGAAGCGGTCCACGCGGACGCGCGCCTCGGTCAACATGCCGTCGGCGACCGCGTTCTCGATCTTGGCCTTGACGCGCTCGCGTGCCTCGACGCCCTTGGCGACGATCACGATCTCGGCGAAGGCCTCGTTCGGAAGCTGCGGATTGAGGCCGAGCCAGAAGCGCGGCGAGCCTTGGCCGACATAGGCCGTGTAGGTCGCGATGTCCTTGTCGTCCTTGAGCAGTGTCTCGGCCTTCTTCACGGCCTTTTCGGTGACGTTGAAGGCAGTGCCTTCCGGCAGACGGAGCTGGAGGAACAGTTCGGGCCGCTCCGACAGCGGGAAGAACTGCTGCTGGACGTGGCCGAAGCCGACGATCGAGGCGATGAAGATGCCGACGGTCGCGACCACCACCGTGATGCGGTGATTGACGCACCACTGCACGATGGCGCGCAGGCCGCGGTACATGCGAGTCTCGTAGACTGCATGCGGATCGTGGCTATGGTGCAGCTTCATGTCGGGCAGGAGCTTGACGCCGATGTAAGGCGTGAAGATCACCGCCACGAACCAGGAGGCGATCAGCGCGATCGCCACGATCCAGAAGATGCTGCCGGCATATTCGCCGACCGCGGAATTGGCAAAGCCGATGGGGAGGAAGCCAGCGGCCGTGACCAGCGTTCCCGTGAGCATCGGAAACGCAGTGGATTCCCAGGCAAAGGACGCGGCGCGGATGCGGTCCCAGCCCTGCTCCATCTTCACCACCATCATCTCGACCGCGATGATGGCGTCGTCGACGAGCAGGCCGAGCGCGATGATCAGCGCGCCGAGGGTGATGCGGTGCAGGTCGAGCGACATCGTGTTCATGACGATGAAGACGATGCCGAGCACCAGCGGAACGGACATTGCGACGACGATGCCGGTGCGCCAGCCGAGCGCGAGGAACGACACGAACAGCACGATCACGAGCGCCTCCATGAAGGAGTGCACGAACTCGCCCACCGCGTGCTCGACCACCTTGGGCTGGTCGGCGATCAGCTCGACGTCGACGCCCTGCGGCACCGCCTTCATGAACTCGGCGGTCGCCTTCTCGACCTCCTTGCCGAGCTCGAGGATGTTGGCGCCCTTGGCGGTGACGACGCCGATGCCGATCGCCGGCTTGCCTTCCTGGCGGACGACGAAGCTCGGCGGATCGGCATAGCCGTGGGTGACGGTCGCGATGTCGCCGAGGCGGAAGACGCGGCCGTTGCTCTCGACCGGGGTCTCGGCCACGGCCTTGGCACAGTCGAGCGCGCCGGTGACGCGCAGCGGCACGCGCTGCGACGAGGTCTCGACCGTGCCGGCCGGGGTCACGTTGTTCTGCTTGGCGAGCGAATCGAACAGCGCCTGCGGCGTGATACCCAGCGTCGCAAGCTTGGCATGCGAGAACTCGACATAGATGCGCTCGTCCTGGGTGCCGTAGACGTCGACCTTGGTCACGCCGGGCACCTTCAGGAGACGCTGGCGGAAACCTTCGGAGACCTTCTTGAGCTGGGCATAATCGGCGCCGTCGCCGGTCATCATGTAGAGGATGGAATCGACGTCGGAGAACTCGTCATTGACCACGGGCCCGAGAATGCCCGAGGGCAACTGGCCCTGCACGTCGACGAGCTTCTTGCGCAGAAGATAGAAGAGATAGGGCACGTCCTTCGGCGGGGTGTTGTCGCGGAAGGTCACTTGGAGCGCGGTGAAGGCGGGCTTGGAGTAGGTCTGCACCTTCTCGAAGTAAGGCAGCTCCTGGAGCTTCTTCTCGATGGGATCGGCGACCTGGGTCTGCATCTCCTGCGCGGTCGCGCCCGGCCACATCACGGAGACGTTGACCACCTTCACCGTGAAGAACGGATCCTCGGCGCGGCCCAGCTTCTCGTAGGAGAAGAAGCCGGCGGCACCGAGCACGATCATCAGGAACAGGACCAGCGTCGGATGGCTGACGGCCCAGGCCGAAAGGTTGAAGCGCTTCATCGCACTCTCCGTAAGACGATCCACTTGTCAAAAACGACAGCCACTCTGTTCAACCCGTCATCGCGAGGCAGCGAAGCAATCCAGGGGGCTGGGCAGGTGCTGGATCGCTTCGCCGCTTCAGCCTTGCGGCCGAAACTCACCTCGCAACGACGGAACTCGAAAGAACCCGCGTTAGAAAGACAGCGAGGACACAATCCGGACCTTCTGGCTCGGATCGAGCTTCTGCACGCCGAGGGCGACGATCTTGGCGCCCTCCGCCACGCCGCCGGTGACGACGACGTCGTTGCTCTCATAGGACTTCACCGTGACCGGCTGCAGCGTGACCGCGCCGTTGTCGTCGACGACATAGAACGAGGGCTTGCCGCCTTCGTTGAACAGCGCGGACAGCGGCAGTCGCGCGACGCGCTCGGTGGCGGCGTCCGACAGCGTCAGCGTCGCGGTCATGCCGAGCGCGACCTTGTCGTCGGCTTCGGGCAGCGAGAACTTTGCGAGATAGGTGCGCGTGGCCGGGTCGGCGGCGGGCGCGATCTCGCGCAGCTTCGCTGCGTACTTCTTGTTGGGCTCCGACCAAAGAGTGACGCTGGCGACGCCCGACTTGGCGCGTTCGACCAGCGTCTCAGGGATCGCGACGACCGCTTCCTTCTCGGCAAAGCGGGCGACGCGGATCGAGGCCTGACCCGCGGCGACCACCTGGCCGGGCTCGATCAGCGTTGCGGTGACGACGCCACGGGCGTCGGCGTTGAGCGTCGCGTAGGAAAGGGAATTCTTGGTCAGCTCGACCGAGCGCTCGGCCCGGTTCAGGCGCGCACGCGCCTCGTCGGCGGCGGCGCGGCTCGAATCCATCTGCGCGTCGGTGGTCCAGCCCTTGGCCTTCAGATCCTTGGCACGCTGCTCGGCGGCAGCAGCCTGGGCCAGCACGCCGGTTGCGGCAGTCTGCTCGGCGACGGCCTGCTCGGCCTGCAGCTTGAGGTCGACCTCGTCGAGGGTTGCGAGCGGCTCGCCGACCTCGACGGTCTGGCCAACCTCGACTAGGCGTTTTGCCACTTTGCCGGCGACACGGAAGCCGAGGTCGCTCTCGATCCGGGGCTTGATCGTGCCGACGAAGCTCCGCTCCGGCGTTTCGGCCTCGTAATGCGCGGTGGCGACCAGAACCGGCCGCGGCGGCTCGGCCTTCTCGGCGACGGTCTCATTGCACCCAGCCAGCGCAGCAGCCGTGGCGGCCAGCGCGATGCCTGCCAAGAGCTTGGAATAGCTCGACAATACTGACCGGACGAACATCGGAGACGCTCCTGCTTCTGTGTTCCGGAGAAATGTCGACTAATCACTGATAAAAGTCAATAATCGTCAGTCATCAGGAATCCGTGATCGACGGGATGACCCTCCCGTCGCCCGGCGAAAACCAAGGCCCATTACCCCTGAAGTCGATTGTTGAAAGAAAACGTCTCCCCGCGTGCCCCAAGAGGGGCCGCGGAGTATGGGCCAGGCCTTCGCCAGGGCGACGTCTGGAGGCTACCGCCCCTGTTCGGCGAACTCGTGCTTGCTGTCGTGGCCGCCGATGAAGACCAGGATGCCGGCAATCAGGGGCAAGATGGCGAGCACCAGGAGGCCGGTCGAGGTCTGGCCCGTTGCTTCCTTGACCCAGCCGATCAGGTAGGGCCCGCCGAAGCCGGCGAGATTGCCGATCGAGTTGATCAAAGCGATGGCGCCGGCGGCGGCCGTGCCGGAGAGCCAGGCGGTCGGCAGGGTCCAGAACACGCCGAAACAGCAGAACACGCCGATCGCCGCCACCGTCAGCACCACCATCGTCAGGGTGGGATCGGTGAGATAGGAGGAGACGCCGAGCGCGACGGCGGTGAGCAGCAGCGGCGCGCCCACGTGCATCACGCGTTCGCGCGTGGCATCGGAATGCCGCGCCCACAGGATCATCGCGATGGTGCCGAACAGATACGGGATCGCGGTGACGAAGCCGGTCTGCGCGTTGGTGAGGCCGAACGCCTTGACGATCTGCGGCAGCCAGAACTGCATGCCGTAGAGCGCGCCGACGAAGCCGAAATAGATCAAGCTCAACGCGATCACTTTGGGCGAAGACAGCGCTTCGCCGAGCGACAGATGCTTCACGGCCTGCTTGGCCGCAATCTCGGAATCAAGCCTCCCCTTGAGCCAAGCCTTCTGCTCGGCCGAGAGCCAGTCCGCCTTCTCCGGCTTGTCGGTGAGATAGAACCAGGTGACGATGCCGAGCAGCACCGAGGGGATGCCCTCGATGATGAACAGCCACTGCCAGCCCTTCAGGCCCATCACGCCGTCGAGCCCGAGCAGCAGGCCGGAGATCGGGGCACCAATCACGGTCGAGACCGGCACGGCGATGGCGAAGGCGGCGAGGAAGCGCGCGCGGTATTCGGCGGGGTACCAATAGGTTAGATAAAGAATGATGCCGGGAAAGAAGCCGGCTTCGGCGACGCCGAGCAGGAAGCGCAGGACATAGAAGCTCGTCACGCCATTCACCAGCGCCATCAGCGCCGAGATGATGCCCCAGGTCACCATGATGCGGGCGATCCAGCGGCTGGCGCCGAACTTCTCCAACGCCAGATTGCTCGGCACCTCGAAGATGAAATAGCCGATGAAGAAGATGCCGGCGCCCCAGGAGAAGATCAGCGGCGTGAACTTCAGCTCCGCATTCATGGTCAGGGCGGCGAAGCCAAGATTGACGCGGTCGAGATAGGAGAAGAAGTAGGCCAGCACCAGGAAGGGAATCAGCCGCCAGGAGATGGCGCGGATGGTCGAGGTCTCGATTGCGCTCTTGTTGGCATTCTTGGCGCCGCCGGCGGAACCGGCAAAGGTCGTGGTCTGGCTCATGGCTTCCCCCCGGGATCGTTGCTTTTTTAGGACAGAAGCGCGGTTTTGAGCATCGCGGGCAAAGAGTCAATGGAGCGAGCAATGCACGGGGCGCAGCCGGTCAAGCCCGTTGCGCCGGTGCAGACGGCACTACGCCGCACGCGCCGTCGCCGTGATTGTCTGCGGTCTGTTCCTGCGCTGGTGCGGGCTCTAACCCACCCTGAGATTTCGCCTCCGAGTTCGGCTCTCTCCTCCGTCATTGCGAGCGCAGCGAAGCAATCCAGACTGTCACCGCGGAAAGATTCTGGATTGCTTCGCTGCGCTCGCAATGACGAGATTGATGAAGCCGTTCACCACAACCTCGCTGCCAGCACTCACTCCGCCAATTGAAACCGCTCGAAACGATCGAGCTCTTCCTCGATTTTCTGTTTCAGCTCCTTGCGTCCCGCCGTCTTCTTCCCTTCCCCGACCCAGGTCCATTTCTGCATCAAGAGCTTTTTGTTCTGGCGGTCGGTCTTGAGGTCGAGCGCGGCGACGATTTCGTCGCCGACCAGCACCGGAAGCGCAAAATAGCCGAACTTGCGCTTGGGTTTCGGCACGTAGGCTTCGAACAGATGATTGTAGCCGAAAAAGAGATTGGTGCGCTTGCGCTGGATGATCAGGGGATCGAACGGCGACAGGATGTGGACGAGATCCGGCGAAATCCCCTCGCCATTCTCCTCGAACGAGGCCGGCGCTGCCCAATGCTCCTGCTTGCCGGCGCCATGAAGTGCGACGGAGACGAGCTCACCGCGGCGAACGCGCGCGGCGATCAGGCGCGCGACCTCTTTCTTGCGCGGCGCGTCGAGATGGCAGACCGAATCGAGACTCACGATGCCTTGCGACCGCAGGGCCCGGTCGAGCAGATAGGCGGTGATGTCCTTTGTCGAGGCCGGCTTCGGCAGCTTGTCCCAGCCGAAATGGCGCGTCATCAGCTCATAGGTCTTGAGCATGCCCTGGCGCTCGCTGATGGTCACGACGCCGGTATAGAAGGCGAGCTGCAACGCGCGCTTGGAGGGCTTGCGGCTCTGCCAAAGGTGCTCCTTCTCGGTGAGCACGTCGTCCTCGATGTCGCGGATCGTCAGGGGACCGGCGCGCACCAGCCGCATCACCTTGCGCATGTCGGCCGGCGTGACCGAGGCGTACCATTTGTGCCCGTCGCGGCGATGCTCGCGCATCGCCGGCAGGAAGAAGCGGAAATCGTTCGTCGGCACGTAGGACAGCGCATGCGTCCAGTATTCGAACACGCTCTTCTCGACGCTCTGGGCAAGGCGCAGGTCGGCGCGGCGGTAGGACGGGATGCGGCTATAGAGGATATGATGGTGGCAGCGCTCGATCACATTGATCGTGTCGATCTGCACGTAGCCGAGATGAGCCGTCGCGTCGGCGACGGCCCGCGCGCCTTCCCCGAACGGCGCACGCACGTCGAGCCGCTGGGCATGCAGCCAGATCTGCCGGGCCTGTGTGGTTGAGAGCGGAAGCGGTTTGGGCGCGCGGGACATTGCGAAGGCAATGTAGCGGGATTCGCGCCGGGCGAAAGATGCAGACAGGCGTTAGTGACCGCCCTTCGGCGCCTTGGACCGATCGCCGATGCTGCCCGTGGCGATGTCCGGCTCGCAGGAGGCCCTGCCCCGCTCCGCCGCCTGGCAGCGATAGACGCTGCCGGTGAGGCGGTCGACCAGCCACATATTCTCGTCGGTCGGACCTTCGATGCCGACATAGCGGCTGGTGAGACCCGTGATCAGCGTCGACAGCAGGATCGCCACCGCGATCATCGCTGCGCCGATATAGATGGACATGGAGCTTAGGAAGGCTGTCCGATCCGGCGAGCCGCCACGATAGAACTGGTAGTCACTCGGCCTGGGCACTGTATGGAACTCGGCTCGCTTCCTTGGCGATTGTCAGATTTGGCGGTTGTTAGATCAAGTGTGCTGCTAGGCGCGCATCTGGCCGAATTCTTGTTCGCAGGCTGGCCATCACGCGACGGCTTTGCGACGAAGGATGAGCGCAGGTTTCCGATGTGGAAGGCAGCCCGGTCCGGACTGCCTTCACTTCGCGCTTTGCCTCTCAGCGGCGGCCGAATAGCCCGCCCATCATACCGCCCAACAGACCGCCGGGGCCGCCCATCGGACTGCCGCCGCCACCACCGCCGCTATAATGGCGCCGGCCGCCGCCAGCGGAGGAACGGCGACGCACCGGCTCATCGTCTGCCTGCTCGGAGGAGGCTGCGCGGGTCGAAACGATCTCCGAGAGCAAGGCATTGTGCTGGAGCTTGTTGAGGTAACCCGTGGCGGGATAGCCACGAGCCGCCTGCCATCGCTTGATGACGGAACGGGTCTCGTCGTCGAACTTGCCCGTCGCCTTGACGTCAAAGCCGAGCCCGGTGAGGCGGCGCTGCACGTCACGGCGCTGGCTCTTGTCCAGACCGACCTGATCTTCGGACACCTGGTTGGCTTCCTCGGTGAACGTCGCGGGGTCGATCCCGGACGACAGATTGCGGGTGGTGTTGGACGGTCCATCCTGCAAGGCCGCGATGCGGGCGAGTGCGATCGATTTGAACGTGCCGTTCGGATAGTTGGTGAGATAGGCGTTGAGCTCCTCCACCTTGTTGGAGTCCTTGATCGACCGCCAGAACTCGAGCTCGACATCGGAGCCTTGCTTGGCCGCGGTCGATACCGCCGCGTTCGACGTATCCGCCGTGGCCGCAGCCGGCGCACCGACCGGATTGAGATAGACGTTGCCGGTGAGGTTGGTGTGCCCCCAGGGTAATTGTCCCTTGCTGGTCTCGTCACTGACCTGGGCGCGAACCTTGGTCATGGCCTGCTGGATCTCGACGCCGGGCTGGGCAATGTTGGCGACGAGTGCGCGGGTGAACGGGCTGTTCGTGCCGGCCTCGCCATCGAGGGCGGTCTGGCCGGGGCCGGTGGCAAAGGCAATCAGCGTGCCCTCGCCCGACTTCATCTCGGCAAGCCCAGTCTGCACGTTGACGGAGCGGGTGGCCTTGGCCGAACGGATTTTTGCGGCGAACGGGTTATCGCGGCATGCGTCCAGGAATACGAGTTTCACTTTCGCGTCCGCCATGGTCTGATCGAGCGTGACGTCGACATTGATCGCCGCGCCGAGCTTGACGTCCATCTCGGATTTCAGGTCTGCGTCGATCGGCAGCAGATAGTTGACACCGTTCACGGCAATGCCGTGGCCGGCATAGAAGAACACGGCAACATCGGCGCCCTCGCTCTTCTTGCCGAACTCCAGAAGCTTTGCGGTCATGGCGTCGCGGGTGAGGTTGGCGCCCTCGACGACATCGAAGCCGACATTGCGCAGCACCCTGGCCATTGCCTTGGAATCGATCGCGGGGTTGGGGAGCTGCGGGACATTCCTGTAGGCGGCGTTGCCCACCACGAAGGCGACGCGCTTGTCCGCGAAAGCCGCGTTGCCGCTGACGAAAAATGCTGCGATTGAAATTGCTGCGATCAAGAAGCGCATGATCATTCTCCCCTGATCCAAACTTCTTCGCTGCCATCGCATCGGCCTGAGCCGATCCGATCAGAGCAATCTGATCCAAATCACAACAACGCACTGTGATCTGGATCACCCGGGGATTTCTGCTGCTCGAACCGATCGGAAGGACGCTGCGACGGTTACGTTTCTGGGGCTGCTGACGCAGCGGGCAATAACGATTGGTGACGAGCAATGGCAGGGAGATTGTACCCGCTGCGGTTCGAAGTCCAGCTTAGTCGCGGACACGACTTCGAATGGGCGAGCTGCACCTGCACTCTGCTTTCGATGCGCTGGTTGAAACAGCCTTGCTTCCTGACAAAAGGTCTTGTGCTGCACCGGTGGTAAGCCACTGCCACTGGCCGGACTTGCAATGGATGCCGACCGGCTCCGGGGTTAAGATGCGCTTGGAATTCCGGACATTGGCAAATGTGACTCACGTCACATCAGGGCACTTGAAATCTGCCCTAGGCTCGCAACATCAAACCGCCATCAGGCGCAGCAGCGAGGATAAGGCAATGACCCGTTTTGATAAGTTTTTTGGACTGAAGGTGATTACCCTTATGGCCGCGCTGTCGATGACGGCGGGCCAGGCGCTCGCCGGCGACAACAACGTCTCCGCCGACCAGATCTTGAACGCGCTGAAGCCGAAGCCGGTGACCCGCGGCCTCTCCGTCGCTCCGCAGGCGGACACCGCCCAACGGGCCAAGGAATCGACCTTCCTCAACACCTTGCGCAACCGCGCGACCCGGTCGCTCTCGATGGGCGAGCGCGAGCAGATCGCCGAGCTCGCAGCGACCAAGCCGAAGATCGATCTGGAGATCCAGTTCGACTACAATTCCGCCGACATCGCCAAGACCTCGATGGCCTCGGTGCAGGCGCTCGGCAAGGCGCTCTCCGATCCGGCGCTGAAGGGATCGACCTTCGTGGTCGCCGGCCACACCGATGCGATCGGTGGCGAGGAGTTCAACCAGGGCCTCTCCGAGCGGCGCGCCGACACCATCAAGAAGTACCTGGTGCAGAACTACGGCCTCAACGCCAGCGATCTCGTCACCGTCGGCTACGGCAAGACCAAGCTAAAGGATGCCGCCAACGGCGCCGACCCGATCAACCGCCGCGTCCAGGTGGTGAACATGGAAGCCAAGACGGCATCGACGGCATCGAAGTGATCGCCAAAACCGTCCGCCGCACAAGCGGCGGGCGGCTTTCTGTTGTCAGATCCAGCTCTGAAACAGCATCAGGCGATTGAACGTCTGCATCGACGTACCGACGAATGCCGCCGAGATCGGCAGCATCACCGCAAAGCCAATGCTCGCGACGCCGACATAGGCCCACAGCAGCCAGCGCGGTAGGCCCTCCTTGCGCAGGACATGGACGAGCGCAAGTGAGGCGGCGGTTGCGGCCGGCAGATAGTAATAGATGAAACCGAGCGTGCGCGGCAGCAGTGCCCAGGCGAGCCACGGGCCGAAATAGAACGACGCAATCAGGAACGCGTCCCAACGGCGCTTGACGATGAAGTCGCGCAGCACGAGGGCGAGCGCGAGCAGCGCCGGCCACAGCACAAGCGGATTGCCGAGCAAGACGATCGCGGAGATACGGTCGTCAGCGATCTTGTCAAACAGAAACCAGACCGGACGTGCGAGCAACGGCCAGGACGGCCATGCGCTCATATAGGTATGGCCGGCGATCGCGGTGGTGGTGTTGTCGACGAAGATGCGGCGCTGTGCCTCGATCAAATCCGACAACGACAGCCCGTAGAGCGGTACGAAGGTTGCGAGATAGGCCACCGCAGGAAGCGCCGCGAAGCAGAGCGCGACATGGTGCAGCCTGAAGTCGGGCCAGAGGTCGGGACGATACCAGTCGTCCGGTTTTGCGTCGGCGAACAACGTGCGCCAGCCCTGCATCAGGCGGATCACCGCCACGATGACGATGCAGACGCCGAGCGGAAACAGCCCGCTCCATTTGCAGGCCGCGGCGAGACCGAACAGGCTGCCGGCGAGCGCGAACAGCGCGTGCGGGCGCTCTTTTCGAAAGCCGTGCAGGAAGGCGGCCGTGGCGAGCAGACCGAAGGCGAGCGCAAAGATGTCGAGCATCGCGATGCGCGCCTGCACGTACAGCATCTGGTTGGAGGCCGCGATCAGCGCGGCGGCGATGGCGGGTCCTTGCGCGGCGAACAGCGCAAGACCGCAGAGATAGACCGCGACGATCGCGAGTGCGCCGAACAGTGTCCCCGGATAGCGCCAGCCCAACGCATTGTCGCCGAACGTCACGATCGACAGCGCAATCAACTCCTTTGCCAGCGGCGGATGCATCGGGTTGAGCACGGGCTGCGACATCACGGGCGCAATCATCTGCCGCGCCGCCGGCACGTAATGCACCTCATCGAACACGAACTGGTCCGGCGTGGTGAGGCCGATCAGCAGCGCGAGATGCGCGGCCAGGAAAATCGCAACAGCGATCACTGCGCTCCGCGACATCGGCGGAACTGCAGGCACGTCCAGCGGCCGTTGTGGAGATGCTTTGCGTGACAAACCCGCGATACCCCGGGGCGAAGAATGAAATGGCTCGCATGTTTGAACGCATTCTGCCGCAACTGTCACTAAGCATCACGCGCGTCCCGCACCGCTTGTGATAATTCCGCCACATCACAAGCATGTGCCGTCATGCCCCGCGGCCCGGCTACACCAAGGCTTCGCCGGGCTTGGGGTCTCGGGCCGCCGAAGCTTTAGCGAAGGCGGCAGGCGGGGCATCCAGCACGCCGCGGCTTCTACGCATTACGTCACGGCCTCTGGAATACTGGATCGCCCGCCCCAGTGCGCAATTGCGCACAAGGCGGGCGATGACAGCGATCGTGTGGCGGGCGGAACTAGCCGCCTCACGCCTCCGACTTACCCTCGAACGCCCGGCGCACGCCTTCGATGTCGAGCTTGACCATCTTCATCATAGCCTGCATCGCACGCCTTGCCGCGGCGGTATCGGAGCTGGAGAAGAACTCGAACATCGCTTTCGGCACCACCTGCCACGACACGCCGTAGCGATCCTTCAGCCAGCCGCATTGCTCGGCCTTGCCGCCATGAGCGAGGAAGGCATCCCAGACGCTGTCGACCTGCGCCTGGTCCTCGCAATTGATCATCAGCGACAGCGCGTGGGTGTACTCCATCTTCATGCCGCCGTTCAGCGCGACGAAGCGCTGTCCGCCCAGCGTGAACCCGACGACGAGCACCGAGCCCTCCTTGCCGGACGGATTGTCGGCGACGTTGCGCTGAACGTGCAGGATCTCCGAGTCAGGCATCAGCGAGACGTAGAAGTTCGCGGCCTCCTCGGCATTGCCGTTGAACCACAAGCAGGGTGTGACCTTGGACATCGTGGATGCTCTTCTCTAGTTGTTTTGCTCAGGTTTCGATCAGACGTTCACCATGGCGGGCTGTGTCGGCGCCGCCGCGAGGTCCATCCAGTTCACGCCCCACATATGACCATCCGGATCCTCGAAGCTGCGGCCGTACATGAAGCTGTATTCGTCTTTCGGGCTGGGATCGGCCACTCCACCCGCAGCCTCGGCCTTGGCGACGATCTCGTCCACGTCGTTGCGGCTGTCCGCGGACAGGCAGAGCAGCACCTGGTTCGAGGTCTTCGCATCTGCAATAGGCTTCGGCGTGAACTGGCGGAATTTGTCGTGGGTCGTTAGCATCGCGTAGATGGTCTCGGAAAAGACCATGCAGGACGCCGTCTCATCGCTGAACTGCGGGTTCTTGACCGCGCCGATCGCTTCATAAAAGGCGGTCGCGCGCTTGAGGTCGGTTACCGGCAGGTTGATGAAGATCATCTTGGGCATCGAAAGCTCCTTGGCGATAGGTCACGCCCAAGGACGGATGGCCAGGCGGCCATCCGACACGGCTTCCGAATATTTTTTGACGCAGGCCTGCGCAGGGCAATCGCATTTGAATAAGCCTCTGGTGAGCGGCTTCCCTGCGGCCCATCCTTCGAGACGCCCGCTTTTGGCGGGCTCCTCAGGATGAGGTCTTCATTTGCGGCGAGGTCTTGGACCCTCATGGTGAGGAGCGCCGCCTTACGGCGCGTCTCGAACCATGAGGCCGAGCACGTTCACAGCCTCCAAAGCGCCATATGCGATCGTCCTGCAAGCTTGCGGGGTTCTGTCGCAGAGCCCCGTGAGCCTTTTTGGGCAGCCCTACTTCGTCTCGTTCGGATCCCGGTGCACGGGATCGATCCACAGCACCGTCTCGGGCTTCTCGACCGGCTCGATGTCGAGATTGATTGCGACCGCCTCGCCGTCGCTGCGCACCAGCACGCATTCCAGCACCTCGTCGGGGCTGGCATTGATCTCCTGATGCGGCACGTAGGGCGGCACATAGATGAAGTCACCGGGGCCCGCTTCCGCGGTGAACTGGAGATGCTCGCCCCAGCGCATCCGCGCCTTGCCCTTCACCACATAGATGATGCTTTCAAGATGACCGTGGTGATGCGCGCCGGTCTTGGCGTCCGGCTTGATGCTGACCGTGCCGGCCCACAATTTCTGCGCGCCGACGCGCGCGAAATTGATCGCGGCCTTGCGGTCCATGCCGGGCGTCGAGGGCACGTTCGGATCGAGCTGGTTGCCGGGAATGACGCGCACGCCATCATTTTTCCAGCGATCGTCGTGATCGTGATGGTGGGAATGGGTGTGTTCGTGGCCGGTCATTGGTCTTGCTTTCTGCTGGTTCCGTGCCCGGCAAGCTAACCAAAGCCGCGGCCTCAAGCCATACCCAAATCGGAACGCTCATAGCCGCCCTGCAGAAGCTGAAAAGCGAAAAGACCGGCCGAAGGGCCGGCCTTTTTGTTTGTCTGTCATTCCAGGGCGATGCGTCAGCATCGAACCCGGAAATCTCGAGATTCCGGGTTCGGCTCTCCGAGCCGCCCGGAACGACGGAGGAGGCTTATTTCACCGCGAGCAATTCAACGTCGAACATCAACGTCGCATTCGGCGGGATCACACCGCCGGCGCCGCGCGCGCCGTAGCCGAGCTGCGGCGGGATCACCAGCGTGCGCTTGCCGCCGACCTTCATCGAAGCAACGCCCTCGTCCCATCCCGCGATGACGCGGCCCTTGCCGATCGGAAACTCGAACGGCTCGTTGCGGTCGACCGACGAATCGAATTTCTTGCCCTTCTGGCCGTTTTCATAGAGCCAGCCGGTGTAGTGCATCACGCAGATCTGGCCGGGTTTTGGCGAAGCGCCGGTGCCGACGACGCTGTCGATGATCTGCAAGCCTGAAGCTGTGGTCATGGTCTTTCCTGCGGTCTGGGCCGAGGCCGTGGTGGAAACGAAATGCGACACGCCGCCGATCACGGTGATCGCGAGTGCCGACATGAGGGCGAGGAGCGCGCGCTGAAGACGCTGCATAAGACACCTTCCGTTTGAGGCGGAGAGGTGTCTAGCGCAACGCTACCAGGGTTTCCACCCCTCACACCTCGATATTTTCCAGCCGTACCGGCAGCTTGCGGATGCGCTGGCCCGTGGCGTGATAGATGGCATTGCAGACCGCGGCATTGGTACCGACATTGGCGAGCTCGCCGAGGCCCTTTGCGCCCGCGGGATTGATGTGATCATCCCGCTCAGAGAGCAGAATCACCTCGACGCCGGGCACGTCGGCATTCACGGGCACGAGATAGTCGGCAAAGTTGTCGTTGACGTAGCGTGCATAGCGTTCGTCGATCTCGGTGGATTCGAGCAGCGCCGAGGACATGCCCCAGATCAGGCCGCCCATGAGCTGGCTGTGCGCGGTGCGTGGGTTCATGATGCGCCCAGCGGCGAAGGCACCGACAATACGCGGCGCGCGGATCTCGTGCGTGAAGCGGTTGACCCTGATCTCGATGAACTCCGCGCCGAAGGCATAGGCGATCTTGTCATTCAGGTTGCTGCCGCCGACGAGCCGCACGTGTCCGCTGTGCATGGCCTGGAGGGAATCCAGGGGCGCGCCTTCCGGCTTCCACTCGCCATATTCCTCGACCACGCTGATGCCGAGAGCGTCGAACGCCTTCTCGAGATCGAGCGGATGGTCGCCCTTCGCCGCCTGCGTTGCAGGCGTCTGGCCCATGCCGACGGTTTCCTTGGCTTTGTCGGTCAGGCTCTCGTTCGGCATCATCGCCTTGAACAGACGCTGCCGTATCTGGTCGCACACCATCATCACCGCCGAACAGGTGCTCGCTGTCGAGTTCGAGCCGCCCGCGACCGGCGCGGGCGGCAGGTCGCTGTCGCCGATGAAGACGGCGACCTTCTCCAGCGGCACGCCAAGCCGCTCGGCCGCGGTCTGGGCAATGATGGTGTAGGCGCCGGTGCCGATCTCGTGCCCGGCAATCTCGACGCGGGTGCGGCCGTCGCGTTGCAGCCGCACGCGCGCCGCGGAGGGCCCCATCTGTGTGGGATAGCAGGTGGCCGCACAGCCGTAGCCGACCAGCCAATCGCCGTCCGACATCGACTTCGGCTCCGGCGAGCGCTGCGACCATCCGAACGCTCTCGCCGCTTCATCGAAGCACGCCATCAGCGAGCGCGACGTATAGGGCTTGCCGCCGATCGGCTCGTTGGTGGTGTCGTTGATGCGGCGAAGCTCGATCGGGTCCATGTTCAGCTTGACTGCGAGCTCGTCCATCGCGCTTTCCAGTGCGAACAGATACGGCACCTCCGGCGGCGAACGCATGAAGCCCGGCGTGTTGCGGTCGGCGCGCACGATCGACACGAGGCTGTCGACGTTCGGACAGGCGTAGAGCCGCGTCGTGGTCTTGGTGCCGCCGACGCAGTAGGGATCAGGACGCGAGGAGACCTCCGCACCCTCGTGCCTGAGCGCGACCAGCCTGCCGTCGCGGCTCGCGCCGAGCTTGATCTCGTGCCGTGTCTCGGCGCGATAGGTCGCAATCGTAAAGCCCTGGTCGCGGGTCGGAACGAGCTTGACGGGGCGATTGAGACGCTTCGCGATGCCGGCGATGATCGCGGTCCGCGGCGTCATCGAGCCGCGCGAGCCAAAGCCGCCGCCGACGTAGGGATTGACCACGCGCACCCTGTCGGCATCGATGCCGAGCTGCTCGGCCACGCCGTTCTTCAGGCCATAGACGTACTGGCTCGGCTCGTAGATGACGAGATTGTCGCCCATCCAGACGCAGCTCGTCGCAAACAGCTCCATCGGATTGTGGTGCTGCGTCGGCGTCGCGTAGGACGCGGTGAGCTTGACCTCGGCCTCATCGAACGCCTTGGCGAAATCGCCGACCTTCGGGTCTTCCCTGAACTGCGGGTTCTGTCCTTTCGCACCAGCCGTCGTTGTTCCCGGCGAGTCGAAGGTCGCGCTGGGCATCGTGGCGGTGTAGTTGACCTTGACCCGGTTGGCGGCCTCGCGCGCCGCCTCGTAGCTCTCGGCGACGACGACCGCGATGATCTGGCCATCATGCGCGACGTCGGCAGATTTCAGCGGCTGAATGGTGGTTCCGGCATAGCCACCACTGCTGAAGAGCTTTGAGTCCTTCAGCTTCGGCCCGTTCTCATGCGTCACGATATCGATTAGGCCGCGGACACCCCTCGCATCGTCGAGATCGCAGCTGTCGATACGGCCCTTTGCGATCGCGCTCGTGACCAGGAATGCGTAGGCTGGGTTCGCCAGCGGCATGTCGGACGCGTAGGTCGCGCGTCCCGTCACCTTCGAAACCGCGTCATAGCGCGGCACGGGCTTGCCCATATTCGCCTTCGGCTCGGGAGCGGCAGCGGTCATGGTCAGATCTCCATCATTACGGCCTGCTGGAGCGCGTGCGTCACCACGCGCTTGCCGAGCGCGATCTTGAAGCTGTTGTGCCGGCGGCCCCTCGCCTCCGCGAAAGCGGCATCCGCCACACGCTGCGCCAGTCCCTCGTCGAATCTCTGTCCCTTCAGCAGCGCCTCCGCCTCGCGCGCCCGCCAGGGCACGGTGGCGACACCACCGAGTGCGACACGCGCATCCCTGATCACACCGTCCTGCACGTCGAGCGCCACCGCGGCCGAGGACAAGGCGAACTCATAGGACTGCCGGTCGCGCGTCTTGAGATAGACCGAACGCGGCCAACGCCCCGGGACCGCAAAGGCCGAGATCAACTCGCCGGGCTGAAGCATCGTTTCAATCTCGGGCGAGTTACCGGGCATCTTGTGCAGCTCTGCGAACGGCATGCTGCGAGTGCCGGACTTGCCGGTGATCTCGACCGTGGCATCCAGCGCGATCAGCGCCTGGGCAAAATCGCCGGGATAGGTCGCGATGCATTGGTCGGAGGTACCGAGCACCGCATGCATGCGATTGAATCCATCCATCGCGGCACAGCCGGAGCCCGGGTTGCGCTTGTTGCAATTCTCGTAGGAGATGTCGCGGAAATAGCTGCAGCGCGTCCGCTGCATCACATTGCCGCCCAGCGTCGCCATGTTGCGCAGTTGCGCGCTGGCGGCGAGCTTCAGGGAGTCCGCGATCACGGGGTAACTGCGCGGGATCTCGGGATGCGCGGCGACGTCGGACATTTTCGCGAGCGCGCCGAGCCGCATGCCGTCTCTGCCCGGCTCGATCGCCGACCAGCCTCGCGCAAGCGGGTTGATGTCGACGATCGCGGCAGGCCGCATCACATCGAGCTTCATCAGATCGATCAGCGTCGTGCCGCCGGCGAGCGGCTGCGCCGCGGCCTGGGTCAGCGGATTGTTGGCAGTTGCGGCTGCGCTGAGCGCCTGCACGGCCGTGTGAGGGTCGGTCGCCCTCTGATATTGGAAGGATCGCATGTGCCTAGCCTTTCATGATCTCGGGCGCAGCCTGCTTCACGGCGGCGACGATGTTGGGATAGGCGGCACAGCGGCAGATGTTGCCGCTCATGTATTCGCGGATGTCGGCATCGCTGCCAGCATGGCCCTCCTTCACGCAAGCGACGGCGGACATGATCTGTCCGGGCGTGCAATAGCCGCACTGGAAGGCGTCGTTGTCGACGAAAGCCTGCTGCATCGGATGCAGGTGGTCATCGGTGGCGAGCCCCTCGATCGTGGTGATCTCGTGGCCTTCAGCCGCGAGCGCGAGGGTCAGGCACGACACCACGCGCCGATCGCCGATCAGCACCGTGCAAGCACCGCACTGACCATGATCGCATCCCTTCTTGCTGCCGGTGAGCCCGAGATGTTCGCGCAGCGCATCGAGCACGGTGGTGCGCGCGTCGATGAGTAGATGCTTGTCATTGCCGTTCACCCGCAACGTCACGTCGACGGGGAGCGCGGGATCCTGCGCGGGCGGTGAACTCGCATCCGCCGCAGCGGCGCGCGCGGTCATCGGAACAAGCGCGCTGCCGGCCGCGCCGGCGATGAACGCGCGGCGATCGAATCCGGATGATTTGGAACTTGAATTTTCGGACATGGACGGCCTCCGCCGCTTGAGCAAAGCAGCGCACGCCTGCACCGCTCATCGCCCCTTAACTTGGGCCAATGAGCTCTGTTCCGAACGAGATCAGGCGACGCAGCAGATGCTGCGTCGCCCGCCGTCAACTTTTCCTGATCGCGCGAGGAACTTCGCCTCGCGCAACGCTGAGATTAATAGCCGAGCGCGCAGCCGTCCTTGCGCGGATCGGAACCGCCAGTGAGTGTGCCCTTGTCCCAATCGATCCAGATCGCCTGGGCACCGCCGAGCGGGCCGACCACGCTCGTGGTCTTGTGCCCAAGCTTCTTCAGTCCCTCGACGATCGCCGCCGGCACGCTGTCCTCGAGCTGGTACTGGCCCTCGTAGTGCAGGCCGCGCGGCATGTCGATCGCCTCCTGCAGGTCGTAGCCAAAGTCGAGGATGTTGGTCAGCACATGCGTCTGGCCGGTCGGCTGATACTGGCCGCCCATCACGGCGAACGGCATCACCGAACGGCCGCCCTTGGTGAGGAGACTCGGCATGATCGTGTGGAGCGGGCGCTTACCGCCCGCGATGCAATTGGGATGACCGGGCTGGATGCGGAAACCGCCGGCGCGGTTCTGGAACAAGACGCCGGTCTTGTTGGAGACGATCGCCGAGCCGAAGGAATGCGCGATGGAATTGATGAACGAGCAGACGTTGCGGTCCTTGTCCACCACGGTGATGTAGATGGTCGAGGGATTCATCGGCGGCGCGACGTTCGGCAATTCGAGCAGGCCGTCCATGCGGATCTTGCTGATGTACTCGTCGGCAAAGCCCGTCGCGAGCATCTCGGCGACGTTGATCTTCATGTGATCGGGTGAGGCGACATGCATCTCGCGATTCATGTAGGCGATCCGCGCGGCCTCGGCCTCGAGATGGAAGCGTTCGACGCTAAGCGGCGCGAACTTGGTCAGGTCGAACCGCGACAGGATGTTCAGCATCAACAGCATGGTGACGCCGGGTCCGTTCGGCGGGCACTGCCAGACGTCGTAGCCCTTGTACGTGGTCCCGATCGGCGTCGTCACCTCGGTGGTGTGCGCAGCAAAATCGTCGAGCGTGTGCAGGCCGCCGATGCCGCGCAGGGTCTCGACCATGTCTTCCGCGATTTGTCCCTTGTAGAAGGCGTCGCGGCCGTCCTTGGCGATCGCCCGCAGCGTCTTGCCGAGCTCGGGCTGGCGAATGACGTCGCCGGCCACTGGTGGCTTGCCGTGCGGCAACAGATAACGCTCGGTGTTGGTGCCGTTCTTCAGCTTCTCGAACTGGTTCTTCCAGTCAAAGGCGATGCGGGGCGCGACGACATAGCCCTCTTCCGCCGCCTTGATCGCGGGCTGGAACAGGCGGTCGAAGCCGAACTTGCCGTGGTCGCGCAGCACGGTGGCGAAGGCGTCGACCACGCCGGGGATCGAGACCGCATGGGCCGAGGTCAGCGGCACCGAGTGGATTTTGCGCTCGAGATACCAGTCGGCGTTCGCCGCCTTCGGCGCCCGGCCGGAGCCGTTATAGGCGATGATCTTGCCCTCGCCGCGCGGCTGGATGAGCGCGAAGCAGTCGCCGCCGATGCCGGTCGATTGCGGCTCGATCACACCGAGGACCGCCGAGCCCGCGACCGCCGCGTCCACCGCAGTACCGCCCTCCCGCAGCACCTCGATCGCGGCGAGCGAGGCCTGCGGATGCGACGTCGCCACCATCGCGTTGGTGGCGTGGACCGTGGACCTGCCGGGGAAATGGAAGTTTCTCATGCCAATTCTTGCTCTCTTGCCGCTGGCGCGCGCCTCGCGCGCCATCCCGAAAAAACCGCGTCTACATGACACATTCAGGCCGGACGCGGCAATGGCTGGCATACCAGCGAAAGGCTGCCATCCGCTGCGGGAATAGACGGCCCGCTTGCGGGTTTTCCGGGTGCCGGCCGCCTGCTAAATGGGCGCCATGACGTGTCAGAACATGGCTTACAAGGTCGCCGCCTTCTACCAGTTTGCCGCCCTGCCCGATTACCGCGAGCTGCGCGAGCCGCTGCGCGCGTTCTGCGCCGGGCTGTCCCTGAAAGGCAGCGTGCTGCTGGCCCAAGAGGGTATCAACGGCACCATCGCGGGTGCGCCCGACGCGATCGACGCGTTTGCCCATGAGCTGGCACACGGCGACATGTTCGGCGGCAGGCTCGACCATCTCGAATTGAAGTTCTCCACCGCCGCAGCGATGCCGTTCGGCCGGCTCAAGGTGCGGCTGAAGAAGGAGATCGTCACGCTCGGCGATGAGGCCGCCGACCCGACGCGCCAAGTCGGCATCTATGTCGACGCCGCCGAATGGAATGCGCTGATCGCGGCGCCCGACACGCTCGTGCTCGACACCCGTAACGCCTTCGAGGTCGCAATGGGCACGTTCGAGGGCGCAGTCGATCCCGGCATCAAGAGCTTTGGCCAGTTCAAGGACTTTGCTGCAAGGCAGCTCGATCCCGCAAGACACCGCAGGATCGCGATGTTCTGCACCGGTGGCATCCGCTGCGAGAAGGCAAGCGCGCATCTGCTCGCGCGCGGCTTTGCCGAAGTCTATCACCTCAAGGGCGGCATCCTGAAATACCTGGAAGAGGTGCCCGAGGCGCAGAGCCGCTGGCGCGGCGAATGCTTCGTGTTCGACGAGCGCGTGGCGCTCGGACACGGCCTGCGCGAACGAGACAAGGGGCGCGCACGTGACGAATGAGATCAAGGCGTTGAGCGAACGTATCGACACGCTGGAGACGCGCCTCGCCTATCAAGACGACACCATCGAAACGCTGAACCAGACCATCACGGCGCAATGGAAGCAGATCGACGCGCTGACGCGGCAGATCGCGCAGCTCGCCGAACGGCTCCAGGAGGCCGAAGCCAATGCGCCGGGACCCGCCAATGAGCGGCCGCCGCACTACTGAAAAACCATAGGCCTTTAGAAGCCGGAAGCCTTGGGCAACAGGTTCGTCACCTCGCCCGCCATCATCAGGCGGTCGCGGCCGGATGCCTTGGCGGTGTAGAGCGCACGATCGGCGGCTTCCACCAGCAATGCTCCCCCTGCGGTACGCTCGAGTGCCGGCCGGCACGCCGCGCCGCCAAGCGAGGCGGTGACACAGCTAGAGGCCTGATTGGACGTATGGACGAGATCCGCCGCGCGGATCGCCCGGCGAATCCGTTCGCCGATCCGCGCGCAACCGGCCGCATCGGTGTTCGGCAGCAGCATGGCGAACTCCTCGCCGCCATAGCGCGCCGCGAGATCGCCGGCGCGCTGCATCTCGGCCGACAGAATCTTCGCAACCACACGCAGGCAGGCATCGCCCGCGGGATGGCCATATTCGTCGTTGTAGGCCTTGAAGTGATCGACGTCGATCATCAAGAGGGCAAGGCTCGAGCGGTCGCGATAAGCGCGCGCCCATTCCTCGTTGAGGCGTTCGTCGAAGCGGCGGCGGTTGGCGAGCCCGGTGAGGCTGTCCTCGATCGCAAGGGTCTCGAGCCTGGTTTCCAGCTTCTTCTGCTCAGTGATGTCGCGCGAGATCGCGACCACGCCGTCGACGGTGCCATTGTCCTCGCGCGTCACCCGCATGGTCGATTCGAGCCATACCTCGGAGTTCAGCCGGTGCGCGTTGCGGTAGGTGACCCGCGCCTCATCCTTCTCGCCACGTTTCATGGCATCGACGATGGCCTGAACCTGCGGCTGGTCGTCCGGATGGATGCCGGCGAGCGCCTGCGTTCCGATAAGCTGATTGGCGCGCCAGCCGACGACGCGAACCGAGGAGGGCGAGACATAGCGCAGCCGCTCGTCGAGCCCGATGCGGGTCACCATGTCGCTCGAGCCTTCCGCGAGCAGGCGGAAATGAGCCTCCTTCTCGCTAAGGGCTGCCGCCATGCGCTGGCCGCGCTGCAACTGCCGCACCAGCACCGCGCCGATGATGGCGATCAGCATCACCAGCGCAAGCACGTAGAGCATGCGGGAGATCGCCGCCGCACGCCACGGCGCGAGCAATTCCTCCTTGTCGACTGTGGCTAGCAGGACGAGCGGATAGCGGCCGCTGCGCTTGAAGAAGCTGACGCGCTCGAGGCCGTCCAGCAGCGACCTGAAATGATAGGCGCCACCAGGCCGCTGCAGAGTAGGATCCCGAAACAGCGGCGTATCGGCGACGCTGCGGCCCACGAACTTGTCGTTGCTCGGGCTGCGCGCGATGATCAGGCCGTCGCCGTGCACAAGCGTCACCGAGCTGTTGCGGCCGATCTCGAACTGCTCGTAAAAATGCGAGAGATAGTTGGCGCTGATGGTCGCCAGCACGACGCCGCCGAAGCTGCCGTCCAGCTTGTTGAAGCGGCGGGACAGGGTGACGACCCATTCGCCGTCCATAAGGCTCTTCACAGGGCGGCCGACATAGGCCTCCCGCCTCGGCGAAAACTCGTGATGACGGAAGAACTCGTCGTCGCTGAGCGTCGAAGTGACCGCGCCCGAGCTGGTCAGCCAGTTGCCCTTGTCGTCGATGATGGCAAGGCTGTGAATGCGCGCGACCGCCTTCTTGCGCGCCTCCAGGAGATTCCGCAGCTTTCCGATGGTGGCTGGATCGGTACCGTCCATCTCCAGCCGGCTGACGACACCGACCACCCCGGAATCCAGCAGATCGAGACTGTCCTCGGCGTGCTGCGTCAGCGAGCGGGCGACGTTGGCCATCTCCGTCTCGGCGCCTTTGAGCACCGCCTCGCGCGCACTCCATTCGCGCCAGCCACTGACGCCGAGGATCGCCGTGCAAGTCAGCACGACGAACGCCGCCGCCCGTAGCGGCAGGCGACTCCATCCGGCTCTCTGTGAGACGACGTCCATGCGGCAGGATTCTCCGATCATTCGGAAACTCCGCCGCTTCTGTTATCGAACCCTGAAATTGCCGCCGAGATTCACCGCGATATGCGGGCTTTCCGTACTCCTACGGACGCAATCGTCCGCAGATCGCTAACAAGGTATTATCAAGCCTATCGGAAACCGGCGGTCCCCTAACCCGGAGCTGAAGTCGGCCTTAACCTTCTCCCAGAGCGAAGCGTTGTCGGCTCAGTGTCGGCCTTCGAGGGCGTCGGCTGGGCGGCACTGACGGGATCCGACGCAGGGAAGGTGTCGACCAGTCCGGCGTCAAGCTTGGCCTGGGTCTCGCGATCCGCGGCGAGCGCCTTGCGCGGATCCTCTGCATGCTTGTCATGCGGCGCGGGATTGAATCGTGCAGCCATGATCGCCTCCGTCGGCTGACCAACGCGCCCCATTTGCACCGGTTCCCCTGTTTCGCTCACGCCTTTGGCGGTGTATCAGGAACCGCAACCATCAGGACAGTTCGTGCCCCAATCAGCGACGAAACCCTTCATCGACGTGCTCTCCGGCCAGCGCCAAGCCGTTCCGCCGGTCTGGATGATGCGGCAGGCCGGCCGATATCTGCCCGAATACCGCGAGGTCCGTGCGAAGGCCGGCGGCTTCCTCGATCTCTGCTTTTCTCCGGAACTTGCCGCCGAAGTCACGCTGCAGCCGATCCGAAGGTTCGGCTTCGATGCGGCGATTATCTTCTCCGACATTCTGGTGATCCCCTACGCACTCGGCCGCTCCGTGCGCTTCGAGGTCGGGGAAGGTCCGCGCCTGGAGCCGCTGGATGATCCCGGCAAGGCCGCCACGCTGGCGCCACGCGCCGATTTCACCAAGCTCGCGCCGGTGTTCGAGGCCTTGCGCATCGTGCGCGGCACGCTCGATCCGAAGGTTGCGCTGATCGGATTCTGCGGCGCGCCGTGGACGGTCGCAACCTATATGGTCGCGGGCCACGGCACGCCGGACCAGGCGCCGGCGCGGACAATGGCTTATCGGCATCCTGAGGCATTTTCGACGATCATCGATGTCCTCGTCGAGAACTCGATCGAGTATCTGCTGGCGCAACTCGCCGCCGGCGCCGACGCCTTGCAGATTTTCGATACCTGGGCCGGCGTCTTGCCGCCGGCCGAGTTCGCGCGCTGGTCAATCGAGCCGACGCGGCGCATCGTCGCGGGCGTGCGCGCCAAGGTGCCGGACGCAAAAATCATCGGCTTTCCCCGCGGCGCCGGCGCACTGCTGCCACCCTATGTCGAGGCAACCGGCGTCAACGCCGTCAGCATCGATTGGACCGCAGAGCCAGCCTTCATCCGCGAGCGCGTGCAGACGCGCGTTGCCGTGCAGGGCAATCTCGATCCCCTGGTGCTGATCACCGGCGGCGATGCGCTCGACCGTGCCGTCGACAACGTGCTGGCAAATTTTGCCGAAGGAAGGTTGATCTTCAATCTCGGCCACGGCATCCAGCCGGAAACGCCGATCGCCCATGTCGAGCAGATGCTGAAGCGCGTGCGGGGATGAAGCGTCCACGCTCTTTCCGTTCCCTCCCCCCTTGCGGGTCAGGGAGGGGGTAGCCACAAGCACCCAGCGTTCATTGTGGCTACCCCCTCTCCAGCTCTCCCCCGCAAGGGGGGAGAGGGCGCAGTGTGCCGCGTGGCGACCAACCGTTTCGATGTGACCGCAGCCGGGAGTCGCACGCTCCAACAAAAAACTCGAAAACAACCCCATGCAAAGTAGAAATCATTGAAGGATTTCGTCCGGCATGGCCTAGAGTCCCGCAGCGAAGGCATTTGACACGTCGGGCAAAACAGGAGCACGATTCCATGATCGCGCCGACGTCGTTTTGCGGCGGGCTTACCGCGGCCGGCTGCGCTCGATGATCTCGGCTGCGCCCTTGGCGAGCAGCTCGAGCCCGACCGCGCGGCCGAGCTCGCGCGGGCGGTTGGCGGGCCCTGATTGCGCGGCTTCGATGATGGTATTGCCGGACAGATCGAGCACGGATGCGGTGAGCGACATCCGATCGCCGTCGATGGTCGAGTAACCCGCCACCGGCGAGTTGCAGTGGCCGTTGAGCACCCACAGCACCTCGCGCTCGGCATCGGCGCAGGCATGCGCGGCCGGATCGTCGATCGATGCGAGGATGCGCCGCGTCTCCCAGTCCTGCGCCGCGCATTCGACGGCGACGATGCCCTGGCCCGCGGCGGGCAGCATCTCCGCAGGTGTGAACTCGTAGGCAATGCGGCTCGCAAGACCAACGCGATCGAGTCCCGAGCGCGCCATGATCAGCGCGTCCGCCGGTCCCACCGCGCCGCCATCCGGCAGACGCTGCTTCTCGCCATTGTCGAGCTTGCGCACGCGCGTGTCGGCGGCGCCGCGGAAGTGGATCACCTCCACTTGCGGAAACAGCCGGCGGGCATAGGCCGCGCGCCGCACCGCATTGGTGCCGATCTTGAAGCCCTTGCCGCGCGACTGACGCAGCGCCTCCAGTGTCACGCCGTGGCGCAGCACAAGCGCATCGCCGGGCGGATCGCGGGAGAGCGTGGCGCCGATCACGAGGCCGGGCGTGTCCTCGTTGCCGGGCATGTCCTTCAGCGAGTGCATCGCCGCCTGCAACTCGCCCGACAGCACGGCGGCGCGGATCTGCGCCACGAAGGCACCGCCCTTGCCGCCATGCGGTAACAGCTTGCTGGTCTGATCGAGATCGCCCGTGGTGTCGAACTTGACGATCTCGATTTCGAGATCGGGCATGGCGGCGGTCAGGCGGCGCGCGATCTCTTCCGTCTGTGCCAGCGCCATCGCGCTCTTGCGCGTGCCGATCTTAAGTCGCGTAGCCAACTCTTTATCCTTTCGAAGCGCGTGGTTACCGCGCATCCTCCAATATCATGTCGGAGGCCTTTTCCGCGATCATGATGATCGGCGCATTGGTGTTCCCGGACACGAGGTCCGGCATGATCGAGCCATCGACGATGCGAAGGCCGACGAGGCCCTTCACCTTCAGCCGCTGATCGACCACCGCCAGCGCATCATTGCCCATACGGCAGGTCGAGGTCGGATGATAGATGGTGCTGCCGCGCTCGCGGCAGAAATCCAGCAGTTCCGCATCCGTGGATACCTTCGCGCCCGGATCGACCTCGTCGACCACGAACGGCTTCAGCGCCTGCGCGCCCAGGATCTTGCGCAGGATCTTCAGGGCTTCGACGTTGGTCGTGCGGTCGGTTTCGGTCGACATGTAGTTGATGCGGATTTCCGGCGGCACGGTCGGATCGGCGCTTCTGATCCGCAGGCTGCCGCGGCTCTCGGGCCGGAGCTGGCACACCGAGGCAGTGAAGCCGGAAAAATCGTGCAGCTTCTCGCCCATCTTGTCGGTCGAGAACGGCAGGAAGTGGACCTGGATGTCGGGCGAGGCGAGCCGCGGGCTGGTCTTGAAGAACGCCCCTGCGGTACCCGCCGCGATCGTCAGCCAACCCTTGCGGAACAGCGCATAACGCGCGCCTTCGAGCGTGCGGCGGATCGGATGATTGACGGTGTCGTTCAGCGTGATCTTCTGCGAGCAGCGCATCACGATGCGGACCTGCATGTGGTCCTGAAGATCGTGGCCGACGCCCTCCGCGTCCAGCACCACGTCGATGCCGTGCTTGCGCAGGAGATCGGCGGGACCGACGCCGGAGAGCTGCAGGAGCTGCGGCGAGTTGTAGGCGCCGCTCGACAGCACGACCTCCTTGCGCGCCCGGGCGCGGCGAAGCTGAGCGCCTTGCCGGTACTCGACGCCGACCGCGCGCCGGCCTTCGAACAGGATGCGCTGGCCGAGGGCGCCGGTCTCTATCTTGAGATTGCCGCGGGTCTTGGCCGGGCCGAGATAGGCTACCGCCGTGGAGGCGCGGCGGCCGTTGCGCGTCGTGGTCTGGAACAGGCCGACGCCCTCCTGCGAGGCGCCGTTGAAATCCGGGTTGTAGGGCAGACCAGTCTGGACGGCGGCATCGATGAAAGCCTTTGACAGCGGATCGGTCATGATCATGTCCGATACCGGCAGCGGGCCGTCGCTGCCGTGGAATTCGCTGGCCCCGCGTGCCTGGTTCTCCGCCTTCTTGAAATAGGGCAGCACGTCGTCATAGCCCCAGCCGGTGTTGCCGAGCTGGCGCCAGCGGTCGTAGTCCTCATGCTGGCCGCGGACGTAGAGCAGGCCGTTGATCGAGCTCGATCCGCCCAGCGTCTTGCCGCGCGGCTGGAACACCTGACGTCCCTTGAGCTCGGGTTCCGGCTCGGTCTGGTACATCCAGTTGACGGTCTTCTCCTTGAACAGCTTGCCATAGCCGAGCGGCACGTGGATCCAGATGTTGGCGTCCTTCGGCCCCGCTTCCAGCAGCAGAACGGTGTGCTTGCCGTTCGCAGAGAGCCGGTTGGCGAGCACGCAGCCGGCAGAGCCGGCGCCGACGATGATGTAGTCGAATTGCGGATCGGACGGCGCGGGGTGAGAATTTGCGTTCATGTCGTGCTGTTCTTGTTGTTGGTTGGTAGGCGTTTCCGTTTTCGTCACTTAGCACAATCATTCGGCAAGGCGCAGCGCCTCGACCAGCGACTTGAACGCACGGGCATATTCCGCTCCGGCCCTTGCGATATCCGCGCGTCCGGCGCAGGCGACCGCGGCTTCAGTCACGGCGCCCAGCAGCAGCCGCGCCAGCGGCTCGACCGGTTGACGCGCGATCAGGCCGGCTTCCATGGCCGCAGCGATGGCGCGCGGCAGCTTGCCGCCGAAATGCTGCGCATCGATCTCGCGCCAGCGCTCCCAGCCGAGCACCGCCGGGCCGTCGCGCAGGATGATCTGACCGGTCGGACCCTTGGCGGTCGCGGCAAAATAATGCTGCGTGCCGGCGACCATCGCGGCGAGCACGTCCTTCTCGGTCCGCGCGGCGCGATCGATCTCGATGACGAGGTCGCGCGAGACGAGATCGAACACCGCCTCGAACACCGCCTCCTTGGTCTTGAAGTGATGATACACCGCGCCCTTCGCGACGCGGGCGGCTTCGGCAATCTCGTCCATGGTGGTGGCGGCAAAACCTTGGGTCCCGAACAGGCGGCGCGCCGCCGTCAGGATCGCCTCCGATGTTGCAGCCCGCCGTTCCGCCTGTTTTGCCATACGTCTCCTCTAGTCGAATTCGGCGCACGCAGCCAGTCAGTGCTGCAATGACCTGAGCACCACGCGCCGCGCCGACGCTGCACCCTCTCCCCTTGTGGGAGAGGGTGGCTCGCCGCGCAGCGGCGAGACGGGTGAGGGGTCTCTTTCCGCGAACTCCCTCTTACATTCGAGTTTGCTGAAGCAACCCCTCATCCGGCGCCGTAGCCGAAGCTTCGCTTCGGCGTTCTTAAGAACGGCGGCCAAAGGCCGCCTATGCCACCTTCTCCCACAAGGGGAGAAGGGGGCACGAGCGTGCGCGGCTAAATCAGTTGACTTTTCGACTAACGGTCGGTATTTACCGACTAACAGTCTGTTTTTATCGTGAGGTGTCGCATGCCGAGCCGTGGGATCGTGGAAGCCTTTGCAGGACGGCTGGAGGCCGGGGATTTCGTCGGCGCAGTCGAGCAGTTTTACGTGCCCGATGCCGCCACCTATGAAAACAATGCCGAGCCGACAATCGGGCGTGACAAGCTGGCCGCGAAGGAACGCGGCGTGCTCGCCGCTTTCAAGGAGGTCAAGGCCGTCCGCATCGGGCCGAGCCTGATCGAGGGCGACAACGTCGCCACGCGCTGGATTTTCAGCTTCACCAATGCGGAAGGCGTCACGCGGACGCTGGAGGAGATCGCCTGGCAGACCTGGCGCGGCGATGAGCTAATCGAAGAGCGGTTCTATTACGATCCGAAGCAAATGGGGCGCTGACCGCGCCGCGGACGCAAGCGCTAGATACGTGAACGAAATCAATTGTTGAGAAAGGGCTGTCATGCCCCGCGAAGGCGGGGCATCCAGTACGCCGCGGCCTATCCGTATTCGTCGCTGTCTCTGGAATACTGGATCGCCCGCCCCAGTGCGCAATTGCGCACAAGGCGGGCGATGACAGCGGTCGTAGTGGGGGCAAAGGCGCTCTCGCAGCATCACCCGCATTTGTATCGATTTGTTATCGATACGAATGCTTGGGCACCGAGAAGTGATCGCGGCGAGGCCGGACAGCGGGGATAATTCATAGTTCGTCAAAGCTTTGCAGCGAATTCTCCGGGTCGAGCCGGAAATACGGCCAATGTTGCTGCAGGCTCTGGAATGCGGACCCAACTGACCTCCTATTTCGCACGGCTGTTCGCCGGCGATCTGTCCGCGTTCGGCGGACCCGCAACGGACGAAGCTGTCGCCGGCCACATCCGCGCCGAGCAGATGTCGCTCGTGCTCGGCTATTCCGTCGGCATCATGCTCGCCAATGCATGCAATGCAGCCGTGCTCGCCATCGCCCTGTGGCATTCGCCGGACTGGAAGCTGGCCTTGGTCTGGGCGATCATCGTCGCCGGTGCCGCGGTCGCATTCGGCCTGCAATCCCGCGCGTCGCGCCGCATCACCAAACCGCAATTCGTGTCGCGCCGCGCCGTGTACCGGCTCGTACGGAATGCCTTCATCCTCGGCACGGCCTGGGGCATCGTGCCGGTCGCCTTCTTCGCCAATGCCGACACCGGCGGGAAGCTCATCATCACCTGCCTGTGCTCCGGGATGCTGGCCGGCGGCGCGCTCGCCTTCGCCACGATCCCGATCGCGGCCATCGCTTTCACGACGCCGCTCTTCGTCGGCATCGCCATCTGTCTCGGCCGCAGCGACGATCTTGCCTATCTGCTGATCGCCATCCTGGTGGCGGTCTACGGATCGGTGCTGCTGCGTGGCGTGTTCGTCAATTCGTTCGCGTTCACGCATCGCGTGATGCGGCAGATCGAGACTGAACGCAACGTGCGACAGGACCCGCTGACCCAGCTACCCAACCGCTTTGCCTTCAACGAGACGCTCGATGCCGCCCTGAAGAGGCTGGCGCTGTCCGGCGAGGAGTTCGCGGTGCTTCTTCTCGACCTCGATCGCTTCAAGGAGATCAACGACAAGTTCGGCCATCCCGCCGGCGACGAATACCTCGTCCAGGTTGCGAGCCGGCTGCAGCGCTGTACCCGTGCGGCCGAGCATGTCGCACGCATCGGCGGCGACGAGTTCGCGCTGGTGATGGCGAACCTGGCGCGCCCCGAGGATGCGCTCGAGATCGCCGAACGCTTCGCTGCAGCCTTCGCCGAGCCGTTCACGATCGAGGGCCGCGAGATCGTCGGCGCGACCAGCGTCGGCATCGTGCTGGCACCGCGCGACGGCAACACGACGCTCGACATCATGAAGAATGCCGACACCGCGCTCTACCGGGCCAAGAAGGCCGGACCCGGCACGGTCCGCTTCTTCGAGATCAGCGACGACAAGGCGTCGCGCGACCGCAAGGCGCTGCAATCGGATCTGGAAGGCGCGGTCGCGCGGAACGAGCTGTTCCTGGTCTACCAGCCGTTCCTCCATCTCGGCGAAAGCCGGATCACCGGCTTCGAGGCGCTGCTGCGCTGGCAGCATCCCTCGCGCGGACTGGTCCCGCCGAGCGAGTTCATTCCGATCGCGGAAGAGACCGGGCTGATCCACGAAATCGGCGAATGGGCCATCCGGCGCGCCTGCGCGACGCTGGCGCACTGGCCGGAGGATATCAGGGTCGCCGTAAATTTCTCCGCGGCGCAATTTCACAACACGGGAATCCTGCAGACCATCGTGCAGGCGCTTGCCGATGCGAAGATCGCCCCACATCGGCTCGAGATCGAGATCACGGAATCGATGCTGCTGTCGAAGTATGGTTCGGCGGCCTCGATCCTGAACGCCCTGTTGCAACTCGGCGTCACGGTAGCGCTCGACGATTTCGGCACCGGGTTCTCGTCACTGACTTACTTGCGCAAGCTGCCGTTCAGCCGGATCAAGATCGACCAGTCCTTCATCCGCGACATGCTGGTGCAGCCGGACTGCGCCGCGATCGTGAAGTCGGTGATCTCGCTTGCGCGCGACTTGAAGATCGGCGTGGTCGCGGAAGGCGTCGAGACCGCCGACCAGCTCGAATATCTGCGTCAGACCCAGTGCGACGAAGTCCAGGGCTATCTCATCGGCCGGCCGGCATCGGCCGAGCAGGTGCTGGCGTTGCTCGACCCGAAGAAACGCCGCGCGACCTACGCGGCGTAAGTCTTCTGCGGCCATCCTCGAGACGCCCGCCCTCGGCGGGCTCCTCAGGATGAGGCCGATCTTCGCGGCGAGACTTTAGACCCTCATGGTGACGAGCGCCGCCTTACGGCGCGTCTCGAACCATGAAGGCCGAGCAGCCACCTCAGATCGCATCCGCTCGGAGCAGCGTGTCGACCGTGATGGTGCCGCGGGCGCGCGAGACGCAGGCGCAGATCTTCTGGTTGCTCTCTTTCTGATGATCGCTGAAGAAGACGTCGCGGTGGTCGATCTCGCCCTCGACCTCGACCACGTCGATGGCGCACAGACCGCATTCGCCGCGCTTGCAGTCGTACATCACCTCGTGGCCGCTGGCATTGAGCACGTCCAGCATCGAGCGCTCGCGCGGGATTTCGAGCTCGACGCCGGAGTCCTTCAGGCGGACGCGGAACGTCTCGGTCGGCAGCGTGCCGCTGGAGCCGAAGGTCTCGTAGCGGAGATCAGGGAGCGGATGGCCTGCGGCGATCCAGGCGTGGCGCGCGGCGTCCAACATCCGCATCGGGCCGCAGAACAGCGTCAGCGCGCCCGGCGGCACTGAGGCAAACAGCGCGTCGAGATCGAGCCGCCTGCCTTCGTCGCCGGCATGGACGACCAGGCGATCGCCGAGCAGACCGGCGAGGTCATCGAGATAGGCGGCATCGCCGCGCGACCGCACGGCATAGTGCAGCCTGACATTCACCCCTCGCCGCGCCAGCGCCTGGGCCGCGCCGACGATCGGCGTGATGCCGATGCCGCCCGCGATCAGGCAATAGTGTTCGCGCGCCCAGTCGACCGCGAGCAGCGAGGCGGGCTGCGTGATGTCGAGCCGCGCGCCCGGGGCGAGCTGCCACATGTAGCGCGAGCCGCCGCGGGAATCCTCGGCGCGGCGCACCGCGATCCGGAAGCCACGAGGCGAGGCCTCGCCGACCAGCGAATAGGACCGCGTCTCCGGCTGGCCGTCGATGGTCACGCTCACATTGATATGGCTGCCGACCGGATAGGCGGCGCCGTCGAATTGATCCGGCAGGATCAGGAATTCGCGGATGTCAGGCGCAAGCTTGCGCGTCGATACCAGCGTGGCCGGAGTCCAGCTTTCGATGAAGCGCATGGTACTCCTCTCAATCGGTTGCGGTCTTGATCAGCGCGAGCGCCGGCAAGAGGTCGAGATGCGTCCGGTTGCGCAGCGCAAGCCGCAGGTTACGCACGGCGAGACGCGCATGCTCGCGCATCACGGCTTCGGCGCGGGCGCCCTCGCGGTTCTCGATCGCGTCGACCACGACGCGATGGTGCTCCTGGGCGATGATCAGGATCTCCTGTGCCTCCGGCAGCGCAGATTGCGCCATTACAAAGCCGCTGGGCGAGGCGAACGGCAGCGCGGAGGCGCGATCGATCTGCCGGATCAAGGGCGGGCTGCGCGACAATTCCGTGAGCAGCGCGTGGAAGCGCGCATTCAGCGTGACATAGGACGAGAACGCGTCGACCGAGATCGGCACCTGACGCAGCAATTCATCGATCGCCGCAAGACATTCCTTCAGCGGTTCGAGCTCGCGCGCGGAGACGCCGCGCTCGGCGGCAAAGCGCGCAGCAAGCCCCTCCAACGTGCCGCGCAGCTCGATGGAGTCGGAGATGTCGCGCTCGGAGAACGCCTTCACCATGAAGCCGCCGGAAGGGATCGCTTCCAACAGGCCTTCCTCCTCGAGCCGCACCAGTGCCATGCGTACCGGCGTCCGCGAGGCGCCGGTCGTCTCCACCGCCTGCAACTCGGAGATGCGCTCGCCCGGGCGCAAGGCACCCGACAGGATCTGGTCGCGGAGCGCAAGCTGCGCCTTCACGGTCTGCGAGACGGAGCGGTCGACCTCGCGCTCGGCCATGTCCCTACTCCGCGGCCTGGAGATGCTGCGGCGCGTTTTCCTTCGCCACCATCTTGTCGATCAGCTTGCGCGACCACATCGCGCCGGCGTCGATGTTGAGATTGTAGAAGACGCGATCCGGATTCTCGTCCATCGCGCGCTGCTGCGCTTCGAGGATCAGCTCGTCCTCGCGGAAGATGCCGGACACGCCTTCGCGGATCTCGGTGGTGATGCGCTGCTCGCCAAGGCGATAGTTGCGGACGAAAGCCCAGAAATAATGGCACGTCTTCTCGGTTTCCGGCGTGATGGTGTTGAGCACGAAGCCGTTGACCCCTCGCGAGCGGTCACCTTCGGGCGCACCGGTGCCTGTCGGCGCCACGCCGACGTCGATGGCGATGGTGCATGGCGCCTCGAAGCGGATGATCTGCCAGCGATCGACCAGGCCAGGCTTGCCGAGCTGCTTGGCCCAGAACGGCGGCGCCTCGATGCCGCGCATCCAGCGCGTCACCGTCACCGTCTTCTCGCCATGGGTGACGTCGAACGGCGCTTCGGCGACCGCGTCATTGCCGATGGAGGAGCCGTGCACGAAGGTCTCATGGGTGAGATCCATGAGATTGTCGAGCACGAGGCGATAGTCGCAATTGACGTGAATGGTCTTGCCGTCGCCGGCCCAGGCCGGATCGTGATTCCAGTGCATGTCGGGCACGAGTGCCGGATCGGCGAGCGCGGGATCGCCCATCCAGAGCCAGATGTAGCGGTGACGCTCGACCACGGGATAGGCGCGGACGCAGGCCGACGGGTTGATGGTCTCCTGCGATGGCATGAAGGTGCAGCGCCCTTGCGCGTTGTACTTGAGGCCGTGATAGCCGCAGACGACGGTGTCGCCTTCGAGCCGTCCCTTGGACAACGGCACCAGACGATGCCAGCAGGCATCCTCCAGCGCGGCCACCGAGCCATCGGCCTTTCGGTACATCACGACATGCTTGCCGCAGATCGTCCGCGGCAGCAGCGCCGCTTTCACCTCGGCGTCCCAGGCGGCGGCGTACCAGGCGTTCATCGGGAAGGGTTTTGTCACCGGTCTCACTCCCACGGTTATGCATACGTTATGTATACAATAACTGAAGACCGAAATCGTTCAAGGCCAAAGCTAAGCGTATTATTCTACCTCTATGCTACGTTATGTATACATAAATGGTCGAAATGGTCATTCCCCGCGAAGGCGGGGAAATCCAGTACGCCGCGGCGTCTCCGTATCTAACGATGGTCTCTGGAATACTGGATCACCCGCTTTCGCGGGTGATGACGTCGCACGATACGACGACACCTACTCGCCCGTGATGACGTCGCACGATACGGGCGACACCTCCCCCTCTAAGGGAGGACAAGAACGGGACTTACATCGCGCGACTTATGCCCCAAACACCTTCGCCAACCCCGCCTTGGCCTCTTCCTGAATCCGCTTCAGGTGATCGGTGCTACGGAAACTCTCGGCGTAGATCTTGTAGACATCCTCTGTTCCTGACGGGCGCGCGGCGAACCAGCCGAAATCGGTTTCGACCTTGATGCCGCCGAAGGGCTGGCCATTGCCCGGCGCCTTGCTCAGCGTGGCGCGGACGGGATCACCGGCGAGGTCCTTCAGGCCGAGCTGCTCCGGCGTCACCGATTTCAGCACGTTCTTCTGGGCCGTGTTCGCCGCGACATCGATGCGCTCGTAATGAGGCACGCCGAATTCGGCGGTGAGATCATTGAAGAGCTGGCTGGGATCGCGGCCGGTCTTCGCCATGATCTCCGCGGCGAGCAGGCCGAGGATGATGCCGTCCTTGTCGGTGGTCCAGACCGTGCCGTCGCGCCGGAGGAACGAGGCCCCTGCACTCTCCTCGCCGCCGAAGCCGAAGGATCCACCAAGGAGGCCTTCGACGAACCATTTGAAGCCAACGGGCGTCTCGACCAGCTTGCGGCCGAGCTTCCTGGCGACGCGGTCGATGATCGAACTCGATACCACCGTCTTGCCGATCGCGGCGTCCTTGCCCCAGTTCGGGCGATGCGCGAACAGATAGGCGATCGCGGTCGCAAGATAATGGTTCGGATTCATCAGGCCGCCGGTGCGCGTCACGATGCCGTGGCGGTCGGCGTCGGTGTCGTTGGCGAAGGCGATGTCGAAGCGGTCGCGCATCCCGATCAGGCTCGCCATGGCGTAGGGCGAGGAGCAGTCCATGCGGATCTTGCCGTCCCAGTCGAGCGTCATGAAGCGGAAGGTCGGATCGATCGCCTCGTTCACCACCGTGGCCTTCAGGCCGTAGCGATCGATGATCGGATGCCAGTAATGCACGGCAGCGCCGCCGAGCGGATCGATGCCGATATTGATGCCGGCCGACCTGACCAGATCGAGATCGACGACGTTGCCGAGATCGGCGACGTAGGGCGCGATGAAGTCGTAGGCGTGGACGGTCGAGGACTTGCGCGCCTTGGCATAGTCCATGCGCGCGATGCCCTTGAGCCCGTCGGCCAGATACGCGTTGGCGCGCCTCTCGACCACGGAGGTCGCATCGGTGTCGGCGGGCCCGCCATGCGGCGGATTGTATTTGTAGCCGCCGTCCTCGGGCGGATTGTGCGAGGGCGTGATGACGACGCCGTCGGCAAGGCCGCTGGCGCGGCCCTTGTTGTAGGTCAGGATCGCATGCGAGATCACCGGCGTCGGCGTGTAGCCGCCGTCCTTGTCGATCATGACTTCGACGCCGTTGGCCGCGAACACCTCGACGGCGCTGGCGAGTGCCGGCTCGGCCAGCGCGTGGGTGTCGATGCCGATGAACAGCGGCCCGGTCAGCCCCTTCTCGCGGCGGTAGTCGCAGATCGCCTGCGTGGTCGAAAGAATGTGGCCCTCGTTGAAGGTGTTCTTCAGCGAGGTGCCGCGATGGCCGGAGGTGCCGAACGCCACCCGCTGCGCGGGGTCGCCCGCATCCGGCTTGTTGGCGAAATAGGCGGTGACGAGCCGCGGAATATTGGCGAGCGCGTCCGGCGAGACCTGCTTGCCCGCCGCGGGATGAACATCAGCCACTGGAAATATCCTCGTCCTGTCGTGCAGAGATTGCGGGACACCATAGCATCGGCCGCGCCCCCGCCAACCCACAACACGCGCGATGGGGTACGCGTTCCTTCGGCGAAAGACTGTATATCCCGCCATCCTTCGAGGACTCCGAACTGTCATTCCGGGCGCGCGCTACCTGGCGCGAGCCCGGAATCCATTCTGCCATTTAGCAGCACTGCAGGCGTCCGGAGCCGGCACAACCGCCGAGCCTATTCCGATTCATCCCTGATCGACTCAAGAGGCGGTTAACGTAAAGAAAGTCTTCGGCTTCGGAATCGGGAGATCCGCCTATATGGTTTGCCCTCGCAAGAGCGAGACAATCGGCGAAACGACGGAGCAGGCGTAATGCAAGGGCAGACCCGGTTGGCTGCCGGTCGAACCGATGGAGGCACGACACCCTTCGGCCGTTCACATACGCTCGATTTCCTGCGTGGCCTGGCGATCGCAGGTGTGATGGCGATCCACGTCTCGCAGTCCTTCCCGTCCGGCATCCGCGCCGTCGATTTCACGTTCGTCTGCGGCTGGGTCGGCGTCAACGTGTTCTACTTCGTCAGCGCCATGACGATGTGCCTGATGTGGACGCAGCGCGCATCGGAAACGAGCCCGACCCGCAAATTCTACACCCGGCGCTTCCTGCGCATCGCGCCGCTGTTCTGGCTCGCGATCCCGTTCTACCTCGTCCTCAACGGCACCGGGCCGAGCTACAACGCTCCGAGCGGCATCGGACCTCACCAGGTCATCCTGACCGCAACGTTCCTGCACGGCTTCTGGCCGGACAGCATCAACAGCGTCGTTCCGGGCGACTGGTCGATCGCGGCGGAGATGACGTTCTATCTCGTCTTCCCGTTCGTGATCACCGCGTTCGGATCGCGCCGTCATCTCTACCTTGCGCTCGCGATTCTGCTCCATCTCGTCAATGTCTGCCTGTTCAAACCGGCGGCCTACACACTGTTCTCATCCTATTACGGGGCTGGCAACGAGGCCTTCGTCTGGAACGCGCTTCACTTGAGCTTCCTGAACCAGCTTCCGATCTTCCTGGTGGGCTGCGCGCTGTTCTTCTCGCTCCGCGACGGCTTTGCGAAGTCTGATGCCGCGATCTTCGCCGCCTTCATTGCGCTGTCCTTCGTCGCCGACCACGCCACCGGGTCGCACGAGTTCAACTATCTGATGATCAACCTCGTGCTCGGCGCGCTGGTGTTCGGCTGCATCCGCTTTTCGATTAGCTGGTGGCCGCTCGAGGCGCTCGGCCGCAACTCCTACTCGATGTATCTGTCGCACTTCGCTGTCATCTTTGGCTTGCATCGCATCTGGCCGCTGCCAGGCGGGCTGGTCTCGCTGCTTGCAGCCTACGCGGTCACTGCGGCGCTCAGCTACCTCGTCGCGCGTGCGACCTGGCATCTGATCGAGCGTCGCGCGCAGGACCTGGCGCACCGCCTGACCTCGACGGCCAAGCCTGTGGTGCGCGCGGAAACGATGGCTCCTGCAGGCGTTGCCCTGAACGGCCGCAGCGCGGGCGCGTGAAACTCTCCGCGCGGTCCGCGGCGCTTCAGGACATGCCGACCTGGATGCGGAAGGACAGCACTTCTTCCGCGCGCGGCGCGATCCGCATCAGGCCCGGCTTGTCGCTGAACTCGCCGTCGAAGCCGGAGGGACTCGCATAGCCGCGCCAGGGCTCGATGCAGAGGAACGGCGCCCCCGACGGCTTTGACCAGACGCCGAGCTCGCGAAAGCCGGACCAGGACATCTCGAGCCATGGTCCCCGCGCTGCACCCCGCCGGGCCGCATAGCGGACCGAGGCGCTGTTGATCGGAGCGAAGATGATCGCGTCATCGGCAAACAGGGCTTCGGACAGGCCGAGCACTTTGCCCTGGACCGGACTTTGCGCAGGCGCTGCGCGCAGCAGCCCGCCGTCGAGACGCCGAATGGGAAACGGTTCCTCGTCTGCAAATGTCAGCGCATAGCTCTCCTTGGACAGTGTCGGCTGGAGCGGCCAGTTGAAGGCGGGATGACCGCCGAGCGAAGCCGGCAGCATCTCTCCGCCTGTGTTGACAATGCTGAGCGCCACCTCGAGCCCTGCGGCGTCGAGGACGTAGGTCGCGACCAGGCGGAATGCGAAAGGATAGAGCGCACGCGTCGCCTCGCTGTCGTTCAGCACCAACACGCAGCGGCTGGCTTCGCGCTCCGCCCACGCAAAGCGCTGGTCGCGCGCAAAGCCGTGCTGGGTCATGCGGTAGGTCTTGCCCCGGTGCCGCAACACGTCGCTCGCGAGGCGACCGACGATCGGAAACAACAGCGGCGCATGGCGCGGCCAGGCCGGCCCCGCCTGCCAGATGAACTCGACGCCGTCCTCGTCCCTGAGCGAGCACAGCTCGGCGCCGTGCGCCTTGATGATCGCGGTGAGGCGGCCACTTTGGATCACATGCGTATCGTCGGTCATGATCATCCCCGTGGAGGCAGTCGAGCTCTACCGAGGCTGCCGCCCCGAGGAGCGGCAGGCTTGCTCGAGCGGACCATACCGAATTGCCCAACGCCGACGGTCGCGCCAACGTCATCGCCTATCTGCCGACGCTGAACTGAATTTGAGGCTCGCCGGCAACAATTCGCCGCATTGTCGGGCTGGATTGCCGACATGACCACCTCCGTGACAGCGCTGCTTCTGGCGGGCTCGCTCGCGATGTCCTTCTCAGGGCATCCCGATCCCGAGCGCAATATGATACTGCGGAATGCAGCCGTGGACCATGACCTCGCCAAGGTGAAGCGGCGGATCGAACGGACGCTAAACAGCGTGGCCGCGGGAGAACCCGACACCGGCCCACGTCCGCGCATCGCACACTGACGCGTCATCCGCTCGCCAATCAGCGCGTCAACCAGCGCCAGAAATTCGGCGGCCCGAGCGCAGGGCGTCGCCCCTGTTCTCGAGCGATGCAACGACCCTGACGCCGAAGCAGCCGCAGGGCTTCATCAGATCTCTCACGACGATGCAATCGGCTTAGACTCGGCGTCATTCCGACCGGATATCCGAGCGCCAGCGAGCTCGCTGGACTTGGACTTGCGCAACAAGAACAAGGCCCTCCAATCGCGCTGATGACCAAACTCAATGTAGCGATAGCTCAAAGCACTCAGCGCGATCATTGTCGCGACATACGGCAATGACAATCGAAGCGTGTCTTTCAACGAAGACGTATCCGGCGGGATCATTTCAACCATGATGATCGAATGCCACGCATAGATGCTGTAGCACATGCATCCAATGACTTGAAATGCCCATGCCTCGAACACGCGATTTGTGAACCATGCCCCGGATAGGACCGCAAGCAACACCATGGAAAACCCGGCGCAAAACGTCGTTGCGTAGAGAATACTCACTACCCAAGGGCCGTTATCCTTGACGTATATGGCGCCAATCATCAGCAGGACCCCGGGCACCAGCCCGCGCGGACAGAATCGCCTGAGCGAGGCACTTTCCCTGGACCTGACGTAAAGATCGCAAACCAACATTCCAAAAATGAATTGGTAACACGACCCGAAGATGCCGCCCACAAATGGGCGAAATATGCCGATCCGATCGACCGCGATGAGATTGCCGACCACCACGAAGACTGAGCAGACAATGACGCTCAACAGCGCCAACTTTTCGAGGCTCCACCGCGCGATCAGAAGGAGTAGCAGCGGAAACAAAAGGCTAAACCAGATTTCAACACCGACGGACCACAACACCGGATTGGAGGGGGGCATAAACCCATGCGGCACAAAAATGAAAAGTGTCGACAGAAGTCCGCCGAGCTCTAGATACCATGCGTGCGACCCAGCGGATGACTTCGCGTGGAGAGCAACCGTCACGAGGACGACGACATAGTACAGCGGAAGCAACCGGGCGGCGCGATGCCAATAGAACTCCGGGAAGTCCGCCAGGCGATTGATCGCTCGCTTTTTCGTGCGATAGGGAAGGTACAGGACGAATCCAGAGAGCACAAAAAAGATATTCACGCCCAAGAAGCCGTGCTTCGCGACAATGGCAAGGAGACCATTCGGATCGAGCTCGCCGGGAAACGACGGCGTACTGGATGTAAATGGAACAAACAGGTGAAAGACGATCACCATCATGATGGCGATTCCACGAAGGCCGTTGACGGCTCCGATCTTCTGCGCGCCGCTTTCTGCCGTGGTGGCGGAATCTGGAGATTGTAATAGCAAGATCGGCGATCTCAGCATTTCGGAGTTTTGCCACTTGTGGCTTGATTGAACGGCCCATGAGCCGACGGCCTTCGCGTTGCTCACGACGCGTGCCGTGCCGAAGGCCGATTGACCATCAACCAAGCTTGCTCACCGGACCATGGCGATACTGCGAACGACCATGCACAAAGCGCAGACACATCGGGACACGATCCTGAAATAGGCACAGCCCAGAACGGACACGGCGAACAATGTGCCTTCAAATAGTCAATTACGGGAGATAGACGGCAGCGGGCTGGCTTTGAGGCAGAATTGTGAGAGCGCACGTATAGTTGATGCTGGGCCTCCTGATCATAGTTGTTCTACTCGCGATTGGCTTCGCTGCCGGCTACAGCACACGTGGGCTGATCTCCCGCAAGCGACATGCGGAATACCTGAAATTCCAACCCTACATTTCGCCCGCGCCCAGACCCTGGCACTCTTCTTCGGATGAACGCGCGAGGACGCGACATGCCGCGTCTCAATCGCCAATGGCTGCAAAGCGGCGGACGAACCACGACATCACGCGCACGTTTGAGGACATATCCATTCAAGGATGGGAGCCAGCGAAACCCACGAAGCCTGTCGGCGCAGACTTGCACCTCGTCCAGGCTGATCGGCCCGAGGCCGATGTCGGATCTTTACAGCCTACAAACGTCGAACAGAGTCTCGAGGAATTGGTCGCGCTCCTGCAGCGGCGGACGCAGAAGGGCTAATCTCGACTTCCTGCGTCACAAGACCCTCGTGGTGAGGAGCGCGGAACGCGCGTCTCCAGACGATGCTTTGCATCGCCGGGCGAACCATGAAAGCCCGGCTCTCGCCCGCGGCCATCCTTCGAGACGCCCGCTTGTCGCGGGCTGCTCAGGGTGAGGCCGCGACAACGCCTCCAATGCGGCCACAGTCCACGGGATCGAGTTGTTAAACGGTTGAGGATGTTCCAGGAAAGTGTGCCGCGGTCCGCCTGCGGCCTGACGGTACGCGTACCAACCGACTAGCAGGCGCAGCGGGAAATTGGTATCTTTTCAGCCGTTCTGTGGTTGAAATGCGACGATGTCCGTGTCCGGGCCATCTCGGCGCATAGGCAGGAGGGGTGGGTCTTGGTCTTGCTGATCATAGCAGGCGGCGTGGCGGGTCTCCTTTTGGGACGCTTTTTTCGCGCGCACGCGCTCATTCCCGCAACAATGCTGCTCATGGTTTCGGCATTCTACTTGGGCCTCGAGCAGGGCTTTGCCACTGGCGCAACAGCATTCCTCGTCAGCGCGGTGGTGATGCAGGTCGCCTATTTCACGAGCCTGCTGATCTATCTGCTCGTCGAGAACCTCTCGGTACTCGATCAGGTGCAATCGGAAGCGTCCCCGCCGTTGCCTGAATCGCGAGCCGCACTCTAGCCAAATCACTGGCCGCGATCGCCGAGGATCTCGTCGCACCGTGCAGTGCGACGTCCTGTCGCAAAAGCTTCACGTCTGCTCAATCGCGCGCGCCGCGAACGGTATTGTCCGCGCCGAGGCTCTCAACCCGCCCCACCAAGGTCTTTCCGGGATTTTCCAGCCGTTGCACCGTCGGTCATGTCCCATTCTTCCTGCGCGCTTGTCACCGTTTCGTTGACGCTCGCTCAAGCCACGCCGCGCACCACGATCCGCTACTTCCGCACTATCGTGTGACGCGACCTTCTCACGGAACCAGCGGTGCAACCCACTTACGCGACATCAGCGGCAATTCAAGCCGTTTGGGAATTAGTGGCAACGGAAGGCGGATCTGGAACCAGCCCCTGCAAACCCGTCGACTGATATTCCTCCATTGTGCAGACGAAGCGCATATTTGTGCCTCGACATTGACTTAGGAATGTAGGTCGACTCGCTGGGACAATATGACCGTCCACGGCATCTATCTTCGCTGTCTTTTATCGTATCCTGTCTTAACAATACCTCCAAAATGGTTTGGTTGGCCGGGGGATCCAAATGGAATTGCTGCCGAGAACAGCAGCACGCCACAGCGGCGCACGGGACGCATTGCAAGCGTCGATCGGAACGACCCAAGCGGCTGTTGCTCTCTCGATGCCAACACGATCGCGTGCATCACGGCCGACGCAACGTCCCGATCCCGTTATTCACCGGATCGATCCCCGGCCGCTCGATATCGGTGCCGATGAGATCGTGGCGGTCGGTAAACTCCGCAACGAGATGCTCCGGCTACCCGACTTCCTGCGCCACCACCGCCGGCTCGGGGTCGAACGCTTCCTCGCGATCGATGATCGCTCGGATGACGGCACGCGAGAATTCCTGCTCGACCAGCCGGATGTTCACGTGTTCGAGATCCGCGAGCCGTTTGCAGAATCGCGTGGTGGTGCGCGCTGGACCAGCGCCGTGCTCGACCAATTCGCGCCGGGACGGTGGGCACTAACGCTCGACGCCGACGAGCTCTTTGTCTACCCCGGCTGCGAACACTTTGATCTTCGATCGCTGTGCGGCCACCTGGAGAGCACCGGCGCGGATTGCATGACTGCGGAGATGGTCGACATGTATCCGCGCTGGCTCGGTGGCCCGGAGCGCTACCGCGCCGGCGAGAGCCTCGTCACATTCTGCCCTTACTTCGATTCAGATACCTATGCGAAGCGCCGTCGGCGCGGCTTTCCGACCAACTACCTGATTGGCGGAGCGCGAGCGAGGCTGTTCTATGACGAGCCCATGCCCCCGAAGATCGCGATCTACGATGCGCTCATACGGCTGCTCGAACCCCACGGGCTGGCGCGGCTACTGCCTGCAGTCGACATCACGCGCTGGGAGCCACCGCTGCTCACCAAGGTGCCGCTCGCGCGCTGGTTGCCCGGCCGTCGCTATATCGCCGCCGGTCACCTGATGGCCCCACCCGGCAAGCCAGGCGACGTCACGGGCGCCCTGCTCCATTTCAAGTTTCTCCACGACTTCACAGACAAGGTTGCCACCGCCGTCCGCGACGGGAACTACTACCGCGGATCGGTCGAGTATCGACGCTACGCGGAGCGGCTCGCTCAGGATCCGTCGTTCGAGCTCGTCTATCCAGGAAGCCGGATCTACAAATCGTCGCACGATCTCGTCATTTGCGGCCTGATGCGCTTCTCCCCGACCTACGAGGCCGCGACGCGACAGCCGCACCCGATCGCTTCCGGCGCAGCGGGCACGCGCTAGAGCCTTCCTCGAATCGTTATCGCGCCCTGTCTTTCTGTTTGATGGTATCTTTGGAACTGGTGCCAGCTTACTGGCGCGTGCACCACGATCAGCTCTCACCAATCAGCTTGCGGCCGAGAAGCCGGAGGAGAAGTTTCCTTCCGCGCACGAGCGCCGGATAAAGTGCACGCGCGAGGCGCGGCCGGGAGAACACGAGCCGGTTGACCCGGTTGAAGAAGGTTGCCTCACCCGCGAGCGTCGCCAGCAGATGCATTGCCTCGGCGCCGTAGTAATATCGCTCACGCCAGCGAACCACGATGCCGTCATTGAGATCGAGGTTGCGCGCGCGGACATCGCCGACCACCGAATGCTCCGAACGCGCGTCGATCAGGTGGACGCGCTGCCCCCGCTCCCGCAACTGGTACATCAGAACATAGCGGCTGCATAACGGGCATTCGCCGTCATAGACCACCCAAATGTCGTCATCGCTATTTTGGGTCAATTCGATAGTCCGTTCGCTTCCGGACGTCGCGCACGAGCTTACCCTCCGTGAGGCCGAGGCATACCGAATCCACCACATAGTGATAGGCGACTATGTCATCCATGCTCAGCTTGTTGAACTCGGGGTACATCCATGGATTGGAGAGCATGTGGTGCGGATAGGCATAGAAGCTGTTGCTCTCCTTGACCCAGGGATTGACGCGGAAGAAACGGTCCGTCTCGCGAACCAGCTTCTCCACGGCCTCCATGGCTACTCCGGTATCTTGGCGCGGAAGGATCTCCGAGCCGCAGGTGGTCGCATCGTGCCAAGTCGCGAGGTCATGATTGTTGCCACCAACGCGAGCGCGGAAATGGTTTTCAGGGATGTACATGGTACCGGTCCCGATCATGTACGAGTAGATGCCGAAATAGGTGGACGGCGCGAGAATTTGGCGGCCGTCGCGGGTTTCGACGAAAAATCGCGGGCTTGCCAGTTTCGGCCCGTCCAGCCATCCGAGGAAGTTGGTGTAGAAAAAGAAGCGGCCGCAGACGATGGTCACGACCATCACGAGCTTCATCGCCGGGGTGAATCCATCGCGCGGCAAGGTGCGTGCGGCGGCGACAATGAACAGGTTGAGGGCAATCCAGAAGAAGAACAGCGCCCCAAGCGTGAAGTAGACGCCGACATGGAAGAGGTCGAAAAGCAGGCAGAAGAACGACAATGCACGCGTCGAGATCGCAGCCAGCGGCGAGAGCAACTGCGCACCCAGCACAAAGACGTTGAAAAGCAACTGGTTGCTGACGATCGCATCCCAGACCATCTGCAGCACGCCCGGCCATAGACCGAGAGGGGAATCGCCACGCTCCAGCCCCATCAGGATCGAGGTCTGCGTGGGATTCGCGATTAGCCAGGTCCACGGCTTCTCGCCGCCTGCCTGCAGCTTTGCGATTCCCGACCAGAAATAACTGCCGAGATGCGCCCCAACGGCGCACGCCCAGATCAGACCGTAGGCGCGATCGCGGAGCTCTTTCACGCCATTTGTGGAAGCGAACACAGTCCGCAGCCACGGCAGGCGATCCATTGCCCAGGCGCTGGTGAGGACGATCGTGCCCAGCACGCCAAGGACGCAGAAATTGCCAACATCGAGCATGCCGAGATAGTCGGTCTCGGTAACGAAGATGCCGGACACGACGCTGACCATTTCGCGCCAGGCATGATAGAAATAGAATAGCGGCACCAGAAATGAAGGACGCCAGATCGCGGCGATGCCGGCCACAACCGCAAGCGCTGCGCCGTAGCGGAAGAACAGAATCTTGTCGCCGGAGCCGAACAGGATGTTGGCAGGTCCTGCGAAGGGGCCCCACGAATCGAATAACAACTGCACGAAGATCGCCATTCCGATTGCGAAGGACGTAATCCGCAATGGCGGCGAAAAATCCCGGTAGCGTACGGAGCTGAAGGCGATCGCGCCGCCGAATGCCGCGCAAACCAGCACAAGAGCATAAATATCAGACCAGCGCGCGAGATGTGTGACGGCCCGCCGCGAGACCGCAGAGAGAATGACCGCTGTTGCGAGGAGGATGAAAGGTCCTGCGAGCGACGAGACGCCAGATCGGGTTCCTTGCTGTGATGCGACGGTGTATAGCGCCATCCCTTGCCTCGGAACTCCAGAACTGCGCGATCGCAGATCGCCTTGAACCTTATCGAACGACTTGCGTCATGCAAAGCGTCGCAAGCGCAGTTATGGCCCTCCCCGGTGTCAGTGCTTACGAAATCAGCGTGCGGGATCTCAACACTGCGAATTGAAATGTGACGAGCTGTGGGCATTGTTGTGACCGTGCATCTCTTCGAATCCGCTGGTGATCTTCAAGCAAGCGTTCGAGATCGGTCTCCGCGCCGACTGGATTTACAAGTTGCAAACGCCCGCGGAGTCTGCCGATCCCACATCGCTCAGTCGCGTCTTCCGTTCGTGTCAAAGCCAAGCTAAAAGCCACCGACCGCCGGAACCGTCGTAGTGAGAGCGATAGATTTGCCGCCAGCGTTTGCCGGTAGCCGCAAGGCTGAGCAAGAACTGTTTGAAATCATCGGGTAAGCTCGTGGACAGAGACAGCAAGTCACGGGCCGCAACGAACATCCTCATCACGGGCGGGTCCCAGGCCTGGAAAGTGTCCGCCGGCTTCGTGCTGACGGTATTCTCGACGCGAAATCTCGCACCGTCCGACTTCGGCGTGCTTGCCATGTCTGCAACCGCCGCAACGTTCCTCGGCCTTATCAAGGACCTGGGCGTTGGACAGGCCATCATTCAGCGTACGGAGATCACCAAGGGCCAGATCGATGCGCTGTTCTGGCTCTCGGTACTTGCTTCCGCAGCATCTGCACTTGCCCTGACGTTGAGCGCATATCCGATTTCGCTGTTTTACGACGATCCCAGGCTTCAACAGCTCAGCGTCGCAATTGCCGGACTAAGCTTCATTGCAGGCCTTCCGACCGTCCCCGCCGCTCTGCTGGCCAAAGAATCCCGGTTCAAGACCCTGGCAATCCTCGATGTCGCAGCGACAACCGCTTCCGTTGTTGCAGGGGTGGCCGCAGTCGTCATCTTGCGGAATTATTGGGCACTTTACCTGTCCACGCTCGTTCTCACTCTCGTTTCGACGACCGGCATCTGGGCCTGTTCGGGCTATCGTCCCGGATATCCACATTTGGACCGCGAGACGCGGCACATGGCAAGATTTGGCCTGCAGGTGTCCGGCTTCAACTTGGTCAACTATCTCTCGAGAAATGCAGACAACATTCTCATCGGGAAATTCCGGGGCGGCGAAGAACTCGGCCTGTACGATCGGGCCTATAAGCTATTGCTGTTCCCAATCATTCAACTGCACACCCCGATCGGCCAGGTGATCGTCCCGCTGCTTTCCCGACTTCGTTTCGACAAAGAAAAATACCTGAGCGCCTACGATGATGCTCTTTCCATGGTCATGCTTGTGTGTCAGCCAGGCATCGTCTTTGCCGTTTTTCTCGGGGAGCCACTCTTCAGAATCGTCCTGGGTGAGCATTGGGTGGGCGCAGCCCCAATTTTTTCGTGGCTTGGCCTTGCGGGCTTGATCCAGGTCGCGACCGCGACGGCAGCCTGGCTGTTTCTCAGTCAGGGACGTGGCCAGGAGTACTTCAGGCTTGGCGTTTGGACCGCCCTGATCAACGTGACCTCATTCGTGGTCGGCCTTTCCTGGGGCGCGTTGGGGATTGCCATATCGTACGCGCTGGCAAATTGCGCGATCGTGCTGCCGCTTTACGCAATATCGATTGGTCGTAACGGCCCGGTGACGACCACGAGCCTAATCGAGACAACCGGTCCGCATTGGATCGGTTGTCTCGTTGCGGCGGCTGTCACATGGATTTCGGCAACCTCGTTGCTCGATGGAAACTCCCCGAGCGGGTTGGCGATGCTGCTGGCGCTATCCTACGTATCATATCTCGTTGCCATTGCTTTCTTCGCGCAGAAAAGAGCGCTCGCGACGCGTCTCTTGCACTACGGTTATCGAAAGGCAGCGGCCCGGATCTAGGGAAGCTTCCCCGGATACTGAAGGATCATGCAACTTTGTTTGTCTGCTTGAGCCGGCTCACTTGATCAGCTCATGCTGCTCACGTGAGCCGATCGCGTCACTTGGATTCGTCGTCCATCTTGCCGCCGTTCGCGACGCACTTGTCGTAGTAGGCCCGCTGATCGCTTCCAGATCCCTTGGCGCTTCCCGCCGCCGGATTTCCGGGCTGGCGCGGCGGAAATTGCTTGGCGGTAAGAGCGCTGCATTTTCTGGCAAGCTCTGCGGTAATCGCCGACGCGCGATCCGGAGATGAGCCCAGCACAGCGCCGACGAGCGCAAGTAGCACGCATCCAGATTTCCAATTGGCGAGCATGATACGTTTCCTTGCCGGAACTCCTGATCGACGCGGCACTTTTCCGCATCAATGTTGCGATCATCTTAGCGGGTTTTGATCCGAACTAAAGACCACATTCCGAGGCTACAGGTCGCGACCAATTTACACGGGCAGTTGGAAGCCCTGACCTCTTTCCAGAGCGCGGACGGCAAACTAATTGACGTTAATAGACCTGCAACTTGACTGCCGACAGGTTCCGCAGAGGGAGGCCGCAATGTTGTCGCTCAGGCTCTTGTTGATTTTGATTGCTCCGCTCGCTCTTGCCGCGCCAGTGTTTGCGCAGGGTACCCAGCAAAACCAGTACCCAAACCGATATCAGGGTGCACAGCAGCAGCACCGCTCACCAAACGCTACGGGCAGCCCGCGCTATCCAGTTGCAACCCGGCCGAGCAATAATCCGTTTCAGAATCCCATCGGTCAGGGTGTCCCTCCGGCGGTGTCTGCCAACCCGAACCTTAACAGCAATCGGACCAATACGCGCTGAGCAGCGGTTGAATTCCCTTGCGGAATTCGACCGGTCAATCTGATCACGTCAATTGACTGTTGACGGCAGCAGTCATGCGGGTCGCAAAGATCTTCAGCGAAGGATGAAGTTATGCAACTCCGCCAGATGGGCATCGATCGAGCCCGTCGCGTGAGCGAGGTCGAGCTGATGAAGGCCGGGGTCGGCATCCGGGCGGCCGGCCTCCACGAGCGGAGCTGGCTTGGCCGATTCATGCAACGCCTCGTTGACGACCCCATAGGTGTCCTTCGAGACGGCGGCAGATTGCTCGAAGACAAACCCGTCGCTTCCCAGGCGCGCCGCGGTGACGGCCGGCGCTGCGGCAGGAGACTGTGACGCAGGAACCGGCGCAAAATCAAAGCTGGCTTTCGGAGGATCGATGACCAATGTACCGCCTGTTCCGTCGCTCGAGAGATTGAAGGTCGATTTGGTGTAGTCGCCAACCAACGAAATATGTGCCGCGTGATTTTGGGCATCGACCACCGTCAACACGCCGCCGGCTGTGTTGCCGGAAAAGGACGCCGACGTTCCTGCTCCGTAGGCGACGTCCTTCAGATCGATATGGTTGGAGTTGGCCGCGGTACCGTCACCCGTCAGACCGATCAGCGTCCCCGTAAATTGCGCCGCATGGTCCAGCACCAGATTGCCCGTCGACGCCTTGAAGGTGATCGATCCAGAAGCGGCGCCGGACAATTCGAGCGTGGCACCGGCGTTGATCGTCGCAGCCTGCGTCAGACTACCGAGTTTCAATACAACGTTCCCGGAGATATTGAGGACGGTCGATGACGTGTTGATTACGCCGTCGCCATTGAGATCCTGGTAGAACGTCGTCTCGATCGCCTTGAGCGACGGGTCGGTCGGGGACACCTTGTTCAGCAGGTTCGATGTGTAATTGCCGTTGCTGTCCGTGGCCCATACCGCGAATTCGCCGGTGGCCGGAATCTTCCAGGCCACGTCATAGCCAGTGGAGGTCTGCTCTACCGCCACCGGTGTCCAGACGCCGAACTGTCCGGGCACGACCGCGACGCCACCATACTTCAACGTCGGTCCGGTGCCGGCGGCCATCGAGGCCAACAAGAAATTCTTGTCGACCGCAACCAGTGCGGTCGAGCCGGACGCCTCGATCGTCGTCCCCGCAATTGTTGTCGACGTCGACGGAACGCCGATCACGCCATCGCCGTTGAGATCCTGGTGAAAGAGGCTCTCGCTCGATTCAAGTGCCGGGTCTGTTCCTGACACCTTGTTCAGATAGTTGGATACGAAATTGCCGTTGCTGTCGGTGTTCCAGACCGCGAACTGGCCGGTCGAGGGGATTTTCCAGGCGACGAGATAGCCGCTCGACGATGCTTCCGCACCGACCGGCACCCATGCGCCAAGCTGGCCCGCGACGACCGCAGTCCCGCCATTCTTCAACAGAACCGACGACCCGGCCGTCGAAAGATAGAAATTGCTTCCCACCTGGCTGAGCGTTGTCGTGCCGGCCGCTTCGATCACCGTACCGGCGGCAGAGTTGAAGGCATTCGAGAGCTGGCTCAAATTGCCGGCAATGTCGGTCGCGGTCGCGGTGAAGCTGTGTTGGCCTGCCGTGAGCGATCCGGTCGTGATGCTCCAGGTCCCGCTCGCCCCCGGCACGGCTGTGCCGAGCAAAGTCGTGCCTTCGTAGAGTCGGACAGCGCTTCCGGCCTCCGCCGTGCCGGACACGATCATGGCGCTGGAAGCTGCAGGTGTGCCCGCGGTCAAGATAGGCGCAGCCGGTGCGCTCGTATCGACCGTGACGTTCAGCGCGCCTGAGGAAGCGCTGACATTGCCGGCAGCGTCTTCGGCCCTACCCGTGAAGATGTGGTTGCCATCCGCCAATGATCCTGTCGCGAAGGACCAGGCTCCATTGGCGTCCGCGACCGCCATTCCGATCGACGTAGTGCCATCGAACACCTGCACAGTGCTGCCCGCGTCCGCGGTTCCGACCAAATTCAGCCGATTGGCGTTGGTGATGCCATCACCGACAATATTGCTGTCGGGCGAGAACGACGCGACGGTGGGCACGGCCGGGGGGACCGTGTCGATGGCGACATTGATCCCGGCCGAGACGGCGCTGAGATTGCCGACGCCGTCCATTGCGGCGGCCGCGAATGCATGGGCCCCTTCGACCAGTGTTCCGGTCGCAAAGCTCCAGCTCCCACTATCACCGGCGATCGCCGTGCCGATCTGGTTGGCTCCGTCGAACACCTTGACGGTCACACCTGCCTGCGCGCGGCCCGTAAGGATCAGATGATTTGTGTTGATGAGGCCCGACACGATCGAGCCGCTGTCGTTGATCGCCGAGATCGTCGGCACGGCAATAGGCGTCGTCGCGATCGGCGAATTCGTCGCGGAAACAAATGAATAGTCGGCTGACGCCAAGCTGGTGACGCCGGCAATGCGCAGGGTATCTGCTCCACCCGCGTAGTGAACGGTCCACACGTCGTTCACATGGGTCAGATAGGCGCCGCTGTCGTAGCCTTTCAGGACCAGCTTGTCGTGCTCGGCAGTCGTGCTCGTGAAGACGTGAAAATCGGCGATCGTGTCGTTGCCGCTGCCTGCATTGTAAATGAACGTGTCGTTCCCCGCCCCGCCGTAGAGCCAGTCATTTCCGCCGCCGCCATCGAGGATGTCGTCTCCGCTGGAGCCGACCATGCGGTTTGCCATTTGGTTGCCGACGCCGGCGAGCCCGCCCATCATCAACGTCAGGTTCTCGACGTTGGCCGGCAGCGTGTACGACGTCCAGGCTTCCACGCTGTCTATGCCGCCGCCGGGATTCTCGATGATTTTCTGGTTCGCGTTGCCGATGACGTAAGTGTCGTCGCCGTTGCCTCCGACGAGCGTGTCATCGTTATTAACAGCCGTGAGCTTGTCGTTCGCCGCGGTGCCGTACACCATGCGGCTGCTCGCTTTCCCGCTGATCCAGGACGTGATCGTTCCGCCGACCGGGAGCGTAGCTGGCAACTGGAAATCGTCGCTGGTGAACGCCGAGACCGTTGTGTTGCGGAACACCAGGGTGTCCTGGCTCGTCAACTTCAGATATACGTCGCCCCCGACCTGGGTCATCCCCGCCTGCACATCGGCGAATGAGGTGAAGGCAAAGCCGTTCAACTGGACAACGTCGTGTCCGGCGCCCGATCCCGGCGAAAAGTCGGTGATGATATCCGAGCCGTCGCCCGAGTTGATTACGAAGCTATCCGCGCCGCCAGCGCCGGTCAGGATATCATTGCCGAGCCCGCCGGTGATCACGTTCGCCGCGGAATTGCCGATGATGTTGTTGGACTGGATATTGCCCGTGGCATTGATGGCCGCCGAACCGGTGAGCGTCAGATTCTCGACGTAGCTGGGAAGCGTGTACGTCACCGAAGAGAGTACCGTATCGACGCCGCCGCCGTAGGCTTCAACAATCTTCGCAGCCGAATCGGTCACGACATAGGTGTCGTCGCCGGCGCCGCCGGTCATGGTATCAGCGCCTCCGGCGCCACCGATCCGATCATTGCCGGAAGTGCCGGTCAGCGTATCCGCTGCCGCGCTTCCCGCGATCGTATTGGTCGCGGCGCCGCTCGTGAGAAGGGTGTAGTTCGCAAGCGTGTACTCCGGCAACTGATAGGCCTTGATGGAATCGATGGTCATCGACGCCGTCGATCCTGGAGCGGCGTTGCCCGGCCAGCTCCCGCCCATCGCCAGATTGGCGATCATGTACATCGCCGTATTCATGTCGGCGGGCGTGGCCTGTTGTGCGACCTCCTTCCCGTCCACGAAAAATGTCAGGTCGTAGGGCGTCCATTTGAGCGCAAACGTGTGTTCTCCAGTGGTCAGGTTGGCCGTATTGGCCCAAGCCCCATTCGTCGCAGGCGCGTACGGTGAGTGAATGGCCCAATGCGCCTGGTCAGGGTCCTGACCAAAGGCTTCGAGCACATCGATTTCCGTGTTGAGGTTGTTGGCAGTGCTCGGCAACATCCAAAACGCCGGCCACGCGCCGCTTGTACTGGGCAGCGTGGCCGTCATCTCGAAATAGCCGTAGGTCTGGGTAAAGCTATTCTGGGTCGAGATCATGCCCGACGAGAAAATGGCGCTGCCTGTATAAGGCGTGGCACTCGCGGGCAAGGGCTGCGCCGTGATGACAAGGTGGCCGTCCTGGATCGAGAACGGATTAAGTCCAAGCGCGGTCGATGACTGAGTTGCCGGCAGCCCGGAAAAGCTGGGATCGACGTAAACTTCCTGTTCGCCGGCCAGCCCGTAGCTTGATGCCACGCTCCAGGCATAGCTTGTGCGCCAGGTCAGGCTGGGATCCTGCCCTGCGGAGAGCGCATTGAAGTCGTCGTTGAAGGTTTGGACCAGTCCGGTCAGGGGACTGACGATGTTTATATTTGCAGCCGTGAGATTCTGCAGGCTGGTGTTTTCGAGAGTTATCGTTTCGCCGCTGCCGATCGTCAGGACAAGGTCGGTGCCGACCTGTTTCATGGCCGCCGTGACATCGGTGAACGTCTTGAAGCCCGTGTTGTTGAGCTGCAGGACGTCTCCGCCCGCGCCGGCCTGAAAGTCGGTGACGACGTCGTTTCCGTTTCCCGCGTTGACGACAAAGGTGTCGCGACCGGCGCCTCCGGTCAGCACGTCGTTGCCCCGCCCGCCGTCGATCAAGTTGTCGCCGGCGTTGCCGACAATGATGTTGTTGAGATCATTTCCGGTGGCGGGGGACGGAACACTATCCGTCAGGATCAGGTTCTCGACGTTGGGCGCATTGACGAGGCTGTATCCGTTGATATTCCAGACACGGATGGTATCGATGCCCTCTCCGGCCTGCTCGACAACTTTGGTGTTGTGGTCATAAACATAGTAGGTGTCGTCCCCCGCTCCGCCGATCAGGGTAACACCAGTACCCCCGGCCTCCATGCCGTCATTTGTCGCTCCAGTCGTCAGCGTGCCGCCTGCGGGGACAGTACCCGCCCAGTTCCATGCCGTTCCGCTTGTCGGCAGCGGATTATCGAGCACGACATTGTCTGCAACGAGGGCCGAAAGCGTGACATTCTGCAGGGTAAGGGTTTCGGTCGACGACAGGGTTACGACCGTATCGGCGCCCGCTTGCGTCGCGGCGGCCATGAAGTTGGCGAACGTCGCAAAGCCGTAGTTCTGCACCCGCAGCACATCGCCGCCCGTACCCGCTTGAAAGTCGGTGATGGTATCGGAGCCGTACCCCTTCGAGATGACGAAAGTATCCGAGCCTGCTCCTCCGGTCAGAAGATCGTTTCCGGTGCCACCAAACAGGATGTCAGGACCGGCGGTGCCGCTGATTACAGTCATGATGAATTGCTTGCTCCCTTGCGCGTCACCGAACGCCTGCCGCGCGTTAGCCAACGACAACACACGTTCAAAGCGACCTTACGAATAGCAAAACAATTTGAAGAATGTAGAAAGAACTGATGAGACCCCGTAACCCTACGGCTCACGTGATGTCGGCGGCTGCTCGGCAGCAAGCAAATTCACTGCAACGCGCAGGCCACCACATCGCTTCAATGGCTATGCAGGAGCTTCGTTCCGGAAACGGAACCCGGCGCCGAACGATATTCGATGCGCGACGCTTCCTTGGCGCGGGCGGCAGCGAAAATTATTGTCCCGTTGCGGATTCGTCCGTGGGATAGAACCGCGCCTGATGCGCTTCCGACAGGACCTCTCCCGTCGATGACTTTGCAAGGACAGTCCATTCATACAATCCCGGATTGCAAGGCCCGAAAGTCCGGATCGCGCCAAACGGCAAAATGCCGTTGCCGGGAACTGGAACATCCTGGCCCCCCATTTCTCGAGCACCTTGCGTCAGCGTGAGCGACAGCGACGTGGAACCCGCCGGAACGTTGCGCAGATGGATCTCGGGATTTGGAAATAGCGTGACGCAGCCGTGCGCCCCGCGCCAAGAAAACTCCAGCGACATCGGATCAGCCGACGCAGGATGACATATCGCAAGCAACGAGACGAAGACGATAACAACAGCTCTCACATGTCGCTCCCATTCGGGTTCGCTTCCGATGTTAAGGCGATCGGTCACACACCATCCACGCAAACTAGATCGCACGTTTTAAGGCGGGATGATGAAGGATGCTCGCTGATTTTTCGCGCATCAAGAGACCATGACGACAGGTCACGAGTTGGCCATTCTTTTGGCTGACCGTCGGCTTGTCCTTTGGCGTGCATCACAGAAAGACCATTCCCGCGCCTGCCAACGGATTGAGCAAAACGACCGCGAGTGACAGGTAAGCCGTGTCCAGAAAAGTTCTGATCGTCATACCGGTGTTGAACGAGGCTTCTCACATCGAAACCGTTGTCCGCAACCTGGCCCGGGACAGTCTTCACGAGGACCGCACGATAGTGGTTGCGGATGGCGGCAGCACCGACGGGACGCCCGACATTGTCCGCGCGCTCGCCAAAGAGATCGACGGCGTCCTTCTGTTGCACAATCCCCAGCGGCTGCAGAGTGCCGGCGTCAATCTGGCCGTACGAGTCTATGGTGCCGACGCGCAGGTGCTGGTGCGGTGTGACGCCCATTGCGGATATCCGGCGGATTATGTTTCGAGCCTCCTCAAGACCCTGGAGGAGCGCAAAGCCGACTCGGTCGTCGTTCCCATGGACTCACGTGGCGACGGCTACCTGCAGAAGGCCATCGCCTGGGTCTCGGACACAAAGGTCGGCTCGGGCGGATCGGCACATCGCGGCGGAAAGCAGAGCGGCTTTGTCGACCACGGGCATCATGCGGCGATGACCATCGACGCGTTCCGCAGAGCGGGGGGTTACGACGAAACCTTCACACATAATGAAGATGCAGAGTTTGACTGCAGGCTACGCGCAATCGGCGGCCGGATATTTCTGGATTCGGACATCCGCCTTTCATATCGACCGCGGTCGGGCTTTCTGAGCCTGGCAAAGCAATACTTCAATTATGGTCGCGGTCGATCGAGAACCGTGAGGCGGCATCCCGGATCGTTGCGACTGCGTCAGTTCCTGGTACCCACTCATGTTGCGCTCACGTTTTGCGCCATCCTGCTGTCTCCGGTGGCGCCGGTGCTGCTGGCATTGCCGGCGGCCTATCTGGCGATCCTGTCGCTGACAGCAATGACGATTGCGGCAAAGCATCGCTCGATTGGCGGCCTGCTTGCGCTGCCGGCCGCTGTCGTGATGCATTTCGCGTGGGCGCTGGGCTTTTTCTGGGGGATCCTGTCGATCCGCCAGACGAGCTGGCAGATGACCCCTTCAGTTTCGTGAACCCTGCAGAACGTGGTCGGCGCTGGCCGGCGCACGCACGCGCCCGCCCGCCTTCGCATAGGCGGCCTCGGTCAGGCGTGCAATCGACGTCCATGTCGGCACGGAGTCACGCAAATCCAGCATTCTTCGACTCTTGGCGCCTCGATAGTCCTGGTTGCTGATCAAGCGCTCGAGCGACCGGGACAATTCGACGGGATCGTCTGGAGGAACGAGCGTGCCTTCCGCCTGATCGCCGAGCCATTCCGAAAAGGTCCCAAGGTTCGACGCGACAATCGGACGGCCCGCCGCGATCGCCAGCATCAACACACCAGATGCGTCAATATCCCGGTACGGAAACGCGAGGACGTCGGCGCGCGCGACCAGCGAGGCCACTTCATCCTCCGGAACGAAACGCAGGTCGAATTCGACTTGCTCTTCGAGCTGCAGATCCTTCACCATCGCGAACAGCGGCTCCATCGGCATTTCCGGCCAGCCCACGATCTTGACCAGGCAATGCGCCCTCACCTCTCGAGGAAGCAACGCAAGCGCGCGAAACATGACGTCGACGCCCTTGTAGGGCTTTATCTTGCCGAACAGGAGTATCTGAACGCGCCCGTCCCGGGCCGAAGGCTCGTCGGTCGGCCGGTCGATATGATCCGTCAGCAATCCGTGCGCGATAACGGATATCTTCTCGTCCGGGATACCAACGCGCAGCAGGCGATCGCGTGCAACGATCGTATGAACGATGAGATGGTCGAAGCGTTGCAAAATCCCGAGTGCGCCAATTCGCTGTATTCGCGAGCTCGGATTGTTATTGAATGGATTCGAGTCATGAACGGTCAGCACCGTTGGCGCGACCCTTCTGAATTGGGGAATGAACTGGCTATCGACGATCGCCAGCGGCGCCCACTGGAAATGGATCACATCAGGCGGCGTTCTCCTGAATCGCCTGATCAGCCGAGCCATTGATTCAGCGTGACTGAGGCCCTTCAGTCCCAGTTGCACATTGCGCGGAAGTTTCTTGAAAAAACGCGACTGCAATCCTGGATAAAAATGCCGGTCAAGAAACCGCTCTTCGTCGATGGAAGGCTTCTGCCCAAGCTGGCGCCCGACAATGCTGGTCGCATGCCCAATATCGGTCAATCCTTTGGCCAACTTGAGATCATACGGCCAGGTAAACAGTGATGGATCGATTAGAGCGATTTTCATGAGATTGTCTCACCAACCATGCTTTGGGACACGCAATTACCTCTGGCTCATCAAGGCATGGATTGATAGCCTCTCGTCAAAGCTGCGAATTTCGTGAGTGACACGAGTTGAAGATCAGCATCGTCATAACGGTCTACAATTACGAACGCTACGTCGGGTTGGCAATCGACAGCGCATTGAATCAGACGCGTCCGGCGGATGAGATCGTTGTCGTCGACGACGGTTCGATCGATGGTTCCCGCCAGATCATCGCCGCCTACGGTGACAGAATTCGAGCGATATTTCAGGCAAATCAAGGCAACATCGCCGCGTTCGAGGTTGGCTATCGCGAAGCGAAAGGCGATGTGCTGCTGTTCCTCGATGCGGACGATATCCTGATGCCGACGGCGATAGAAAACGTCGTCGCGCGCTGGAACGAGGGTGTCTCGAAAGTTCAATTCAATCTGGAAATCATCGATGGCGCTGGCACGCCAGTTGGGCGCTCGTTTTGTGCGTTTCCCAAATCCTATACGTCAGATGACGTCCGCGCAGAGTTTGTCCGGTCGGGAACGTATATCTGGCCAGTCATGTCGGGAAACGCATATTCCCGAGCGTTTCTTCGCCAGGTCATCCCACTCAATCCGCCGGTCGGATACGATGGTGCCCTCAACACGATCGCGCCCCTCTATGGGGATGTTGTCACCGTGCAGGCAATCTTGGGGCAATATCGGCTTCATGGCAGAAATATCAGTCGGAATGACGCGAAGGGCCGTGCGCAACGCTTTCCCGATTTCCCCAGACAGATCGGGTTTCGCGTCAAAGAGTTCGACATCCTGAAGGCGCATTGCGACAGGAAGTCGGTGCACGTGCAAGCTGCGAGGCCAATCGATAACGAGATCGTCTTTATCAACTATCGCCTCGCGTCACGTAAATTGGGACTGAGCTACGTCGGCCAGGACGCGGACACGTCCAGTTCGCTGCTGTGCCGTGGGATATGGCTTGCCCTGACCAAGACGACCCAATGGCGCGCCGCCGCGTCTCATATCGTCTGGTTTACTGCGCTATTCTTGAGCCCTTCCTGGCTTTCATACCGGCTGATCATGCTCCGGTTCAACAGAGCTGAACTCCTGAGGCCGCTCCTGAGGTTCGGCAGCGTCATCCGACGCAGGCACGCCTGAGTGCAGCGTAAGGTAGCTCGCCTTGTGAGATCCTCGTCGCACGCCCTCTAGGCGTCAATCACACACTTTCGATCGTGCGAATTGTCTCAGGCATCGGCCCGTGAAGACTGGTTACGCCGGCAAGGCGGGCTCGAATGCGCCTGTCGGACTGGCGAAGACGAATATTTTCTGACAAGCGCAGAACATATTCCTTTGATTTCCGCGCAAACCATGCCGCCCGGTCGATCGCGGTAGGTGCACGGGCAGAGTCTGCCGCCTTCGCAATCAACGACGGCATTGTCAGCTCGAGGCACGGGAATGGGAACAACGCATAGTTGTAGAGGCCATTTGCCCAGAAGCGGTCCATCTCCCAGTCGATAGGTCGATTGATCGTCGTCACGCTGTCGATGAAGCGACGCGCGGCGCGGCTTGATATCAGATAAGCCTGCGTTCCCATCGGCGCACGCTCGAACCGCACCAATTCCCGCTGGTCCAGCCAGGCCACATGCTTGCATGGCGCCATGTGTCGTCCGTATAGCCGGAGATAACCGATCTCGGCAGCCTTGCAGATATCCGGAAGCGAGCGAAAGCTGAATCCGGCATCGAGAACGACGTCGTCTTCCACCACAAGAGTCCAGGAATCGTCGGCGTCCGATGCCGCCAATTGCGCCATGACGCTCATGTGGCTCGCTGCGCAGCCGATCTCAGCCCTTGAAAGGCCCCTGCCCCAAAAGCGCACGGTCAGCGCTTCATCATATTGCGGGAGCCCCTCGGCCGGCACACGCAAGGCATCAAAGAAGGTCCAGGGGATATCAAGCGAGTCCAGGTTCGCACTTGTGCGCTCGCGGCGATGGGAACCGGCCAAACTAATCGCCACAATGCTGAGTTTGCTGCCCATTTAATCAGTCCGACGCTGTCGACTTGGAACGCACATGATCTCGAAACGATTAGCGCGAACTTGTTGCTGCTGACAAGGATTGGACGCGCGTATGGGGGCTGCCATTCTGCTGACCATGTTTCATATTCCTATTGCGTAAACTTGCTGCTTTGCTGAAGCGGCTTCAATTCGGCCGCCTTGGAGCGCACCAAAAGTTCCTCAGATGCGAGCGAAGATGCGCAACGGCGCTCAGGCCCAAGGTTGCGACGATCTCAAGCCCAAGACTCTCAAGCCCAAGAGTCTCAAGCCGAAGAATCTCAAGCCCAAGAGAGGTGTGGATGCCATCAAAGCGTCGAACCAATGGCACCATTGCAGCACTGTTCGGCGCATCGTTGGTCTTGGCCGGCTCAGCACTTTATCTTGGCCTGAACAACGATGATCTAAGACAGCGCCTGGAATCGATCTCGCCCTTCAAGCGAAACAACCAAATCGTCGGTGGCGCCGTCGTCGGCCAGAACGGTAGTGGGTTCTATGCGGGCTATACGCTGTCCTGGGGCGATGACTTTGACGCGCTCGATATCGTTGGTCCGGCAAATCCTCGCGGCAAGTTCTTCCCGACTGGCGCCTATCATCCAGGCATCCGCGGCAATACCACGTCACTAGGGACAGCCTTTGATGCCGACCCGCTGACGACGGGCTATAAAGACGGCAATCGTGGCATCGCTGTTGCATTCGACAACATGTCGGTTTCCAACTCGGTGCTGCGGCTCGGAGCGCGCAAGGCAACGGCGCGCGAGCAGGCATTCCTGACGCCGACCGACCGGTCCATCAACGGCGGCATCCGCCCGCAGCTCTCGGCGATGATCCATACGGCTGGGGCATTCGCATACTACCCGACCACAAACGCCGTCATCGTCGAGATGCGCGCCCGGTTCAGCAGCAAGCTTGCAAATCCGGCCGGCTTTCATCCGGCATTCTGGACCTATTCCGTCGCACCCGTGCTCAATCCGACCGGTAATGAATGGGACCTGGAGTGCAACTCTCAAGGAATGCACTTCAGCAACATCGTTCACACGTCGGGGACCATCTCGACCGACAACAGCGCCGGACCATTCGACTACATGGACGACACGTTCCACGTCTTCAGCTTTGTTTTTCGAAACGGCGAGAATACCCAGCTTTACGTCGACGGTGCCCTTCGATCCCAGTTTGGTGTGGACTCCAATACCAAGAGCATGCCCTCGTTTGTGCTGCTGACGTCACACATTTTCAATAATGTGTTCGCGAACGAGGCGTATAACGCCGCGGCGTGGGCGGGCTCAGCGACAGGCGCCTATTTCGATATCGACTGGATTCGCGGCTGGCGAACGGCGGGCGTCACGCACTGGAAACCGCTGGTTTCGGTCGCCGACCTCAACGTCGACTATGCCGGCGGCGGCAAAGTTGTCTTGCCGAGCGCCAAAGCCCTCTGGGGTGACGCGAGCGTCACCGAATTCGTCCAGGTGGTACCCTACGACAGCGCCGAGCCGGGCATGGCGGACCAGACGACGTTCACGCAATTCCCGCCCGGAATTTCGTACGATGCGACATCGCGCACGATCAGGGCGGACTTCACCACCGGCACCGGCAATGCCGGGCGGTCTCATGTCGTCGTCTATGGCTACAAGCCCGACGGCTCGACGATGGAGCCTCTGCGATTTTCCATCAATCGCGGCCCACGCATGACAACCGGCCCACTTTCGGCTGCCGCGGGCGAGAGCTACCGCCACGATATCTATGAGGAGTGCGACGTCGGCGTCATGACGCCGAAAACCCTGTCCGTCAAAGGACTGCCACAGGGCCTTTCCCTTGACCCTTCCGCCGGACTCATCACGGGCACACCGGCAGCAACAGGGGTCAGCAACCTGACAATCTCCTGCACAAATAACGCGGGCCAGACCGCAACGAGGGCGACCACATTGACGGTCGGCGCGCCCGATCCGGCGGGCCGCCGGGCCGGACGGTGATGCTCGATCGTTACGCTGGATCGGTCAGCGTCGGACCGACTTTGCAGATATCAAGGAAAGTTGCGACGGCCTCGTCCACGCTCGCGCTCAGTGGCCGGGCCAACTTGTCGAAGGGTTTGCTCCACGCATCAACAAATGTGCTGATTTTTCCATAGTTGTTGTCAAGGACCGAGTGCGGCACATTCAACAAAACGCAAAAAATGTGCGTATGAAGCCGGTCCGTGATCACATAGGCGGACGATCCAACCTGCTTCATTCCACGGGCAACACGGTTCGACGCCAAAAGGTGAAACCACCGAATGCGCGCGTCGAGCTCGGACGGCATCCTCCCTTTGAACACGAGAAGGGACGTCTCAAGCAGCGCCTTGAGAAACAACCACTTCCCCAAGCCTCGCTGTTCCGTCAGCCAGTCCTCGACGACGGCAAAGTTCGGAAGCGGACGAGACCTCGTCCGCTCTACCTTCTCGTGATCAGTTCGAAGCAGCAGCAACAATTTTCTCGTTATCTCCGCTCGCGAGTTCTGCGCTCCCAGGCAGAATGCCATGTCCGGACAGAGTTCGACGCGCGCCGAGAATTCCTTTCTCGCGATTTTCAAACTTTGCACGTCTCGGACCAGAATCAGGAATCTTTTGTGAGAATTGATGATGTCCGCCGCCTGCTTGAGGCTTGCCGTCGAGGAGAAGTGTATGGTCTGCGGCAACTGGATGATCTGGCGATCCGGAAACTCCGACAGAAGCTTGAGCCGAAACTCCTGATGGCTTGGCCACAGGTCGCCGAAATTGCCGCCGCCATGGATGAGAATGGGGCCGACAGGAACGGCTTTTTCGAAATCCTCCTTCGACCAGGTGTCGTAGGTGCAAACGTAGGACGGCGCCCTGCCCAGTTTCTTCTCCAGATAGGTCTCTTCACCCAGCCAGATCGCGCTGTCTCCCACATTCGGATGGTTGGGGAAGTCAACCAGCGCAAAGTTCTCGACGGCTTCCAGATGCGGCCCAATGACCCTGTCGATCTCACTCCGCAGTTCTGCGATGAGAGTACGCGAGTCCTTCATGAGATTTTCGGCCATCGTTCTGAACTCTTCGGTGCCGTCGGTCACATCACAGCATCGAACCGTCTCTGATGCAGCGCCAAAAACTTGCATTCGACAAATCCACTTCTGCCGTTGCGGGAGGCGCTCGCTACGGCCGAGTGAACGACGCATCTGCGTGTCGCCAGGAACGCCGGACAGTTTGCACTATCGGGCTCCCCGCGTCAGGCACCAGATCCGATCTTTCGCGCTCAGCCGGGCTGCCTCAATCACGCTCTCGTGTTCCCCTTTGTATCGCTCGTCGGCGCGGAAGCCGACCAGATTCCAGCGCACGGAATAGATCGGCTTAGCAGCCAAAGGCAAGCGTCGGCAACGACGCCCTTACCGACAACACCGCACATATTCATGACAAAAATCAAATCTATTGAAGTCTTAAGGCAGGCAATTGTGTTCATCGCAACGAACCTATCGGGAATGCCGCTTCTTGCAGCAAAGCCGCGCCCGGATACGTGAGCGAGCTCGGAGTCAACCGGATGATTGGTTTGTTGAAGGACTACGTGAAGGCACGCCTGCTCGAGAACAACTTTCTGATATCCGGCACCTCAAAGGAGGAGGAACTCGGAGAGTTTTTCCAGAATCTCTTCCCTGTGGTGACGGACAAGAAACTGATTCGACTGGGCGGATCGGCTGATGGCGGCTATCTGGTTCCGGACGACCTGGATGGATGCGTCGGTTGCTTTTCGCCGGGCGTCTACAACGTCTCCGATTTCGAACTCGGCCTCGCCGAACGCGGCATACCGTGTTTCCTGGCTGACTTCTCGGTGGATGCACCCGCGATCCAGAATGAGCTGCTGGATTTCGAAAAGAAATTCCTCGGGAACGAAAACAACGCCAAGTTCATGACTTTGGAGAACTGGATGTCGAGGAAGGGTCCTCAGACCGGCGACCTCATCCTCCAGATGGACATTGAAGGCGGCGAGTACGAGGTGCTGATTGAAACGAGCGGGGAGTACCTGAAGCGCTTCAGGATGATGATTATCGAGTTCCATTCCTTGGACAGAATTCTCAATCCCATCGGTCTCAAGCTCATCGGAGCAGTTTTCAAGAAGATTACCAAGCACTTCGACGTCGTGCACATCCATCCGAACAACTATTTCGAGCCCATCGAATATAGAGACTTCAAAGTCCCGCCGATCATGGAATTCTCGTTCTTGCGCAAGGATCGTGCTTCTCGTCGGACCCCTGCGAGACGATTTCCTCACGACCTCGACAGGCGAAATGTCACAAACAGGGGTGACGTCGTGCTCCCGAACTGCTGGTTCGCTCCGGAGTGATCAGCCCCGTGGCCGCCCGATGAATTCGCGTCGGTCGCGGATATCGGCCGCGTGCTTGCGCGCACCTGGGCTCGCACTGACGTGGTCGCTCGCTACTCCGCAGCTTGGCGGTTTTCGCTGAGATATGCCTGATAGGCCAGCTTGAGCCCATCCTCGAGCGAGGTCTTGGCGCGCCAGCCCAGTTTCGCCAACCGGCTGACGTCGAGCAATTTGCGCGGAGTGCCGTCGGGGCGCGAGGTGTCAAAGCTGATCTCGCCGGAATAGCCGACGGTTGCCGCGATGACGCGGGCGAACTCGGCGATCGTGATGTCCGCGCCGGTGCCGATATTGACAAGCTCGCCGCTCGAATAGGTCTTCATCAGATGGATGCAGGCTTCCGCCAGGTCGTCAACAAATAGGAATTCGCGCCGCGCGGCGCCGGTGCCCCACACCACGACGTTCTTTGCCCCCGACACCTTCGCTTCGTGGAAGCGGCGCATCAACGCTGCAACGACGTGGCTATATTCGGGATGATAATTGTCGCCGCGACCGTAAAGGTTGGTCGGCATCACGCTGATGAAATTTGAGCCGTACTGGCTGCGATAGGCCTCGACCATCTTGATGCCGGCAATCTTGGCAATCGCGTAGGGCTCGTTGGTCGGCTCCAGCGGGCCGGTGAGCATCGACTCCTCGCGCAGCGGCTGGTCTGCAAGCTTGGGATAGATGCACGAGGAGCCGAAGAACATCAGCTTCTCGCACCGATTGATGTGCGCGGCGTGAATGACGTTGGCGGCGATCGCCAGATTGTCGTAGAGAAACTCGGCGCGCAGCGTGTCGTTGGCAACAATGCCGCCGACCTTGCCGGCGGCAAGGAACACTGCCTGCGGGCGCTTTGCAGTGAACCACTTGTCGACCGCGGCCTGGTTGCGCAGGTCGACTTCGTTCCGGGACACCGTCAGAAGCTCGACGTTTTCCGCCGCGAGCCGGCGCACCAGCGCGGAGCCAACCATGCCGCGATGGCCGGCGACGAAGACGGTCTTGCCGGTCAGCTCAAACCGAGTGCTTGCCATTGGTAACCTCACGCCTGGCCTCGAGGAGATCGCCCGCCACCATTTCCTTCACCAGTTGTGCGAACGGAGTCTTGGATTTCCAGCCGAGCTTTTCGCGCGCCTTGCTGGGATCGCCAATCAGGAGATCGACCTCAGTGGGGCGGAAATAGGTCGGGTCGATCCGAACGACGATCCTGCCTGACTTCTTGTCGACGCCGATTTCCTCGACGCCCCTGCCACGCCATTCGACGCTGCGTCCCACTTCGGCAAAGGCGAGCTCCACGAACTCGCGCACCGAGCGGGTCTCTCCGGTTGCCAGAACGAAATCGTCGGGCCGATCGGCCTGCAGGATCAGGTGCATTCCTTCGACATAATCCCTGGCATGACCCCAGTCGCGCTTGGCCTCAAGATTGCCGAGATAGAGCGATTCTTCGAGGCCCGTCTCGATGCGGGCGACGCCACGCGTGATCTTGCGGGTGACGAAGGTTTCGCCTCGGATGGGGCTCTCGTGGTTGAACAGGATGCCGTTGCAGGCATACATGCCGTACGCCTCACGGTAATTCACCGTAATCCAGTAACCGTACAGTTTTGCGACACCATAGGGCGAGCGCGGATAGAATGGCGTCGTTTCCTTCTGCGGCACTTCCTGCACGAGGCCATAGAGCTCGGACGTGGACGCCTGATAGAACCGCGTCTCCTTCTCCATGCCGAGAATGCGGATTGCTTCCAACAGCCGCAGCGTTCCGATCGCATCGGCGTTCGCGGTGTATTCCGGGCTCTCGAAACTGACCGCGACATGGCTCTGTGCGGCCAGATTGTAGACCTCGGTCGGCCGGATCTGCTGCATCAGGCGGATGAGGTTGGTTGAATCCGTCATGTCGCCGTAGTGCATCAGGAACGGCACGTTGCCGGCATGTGGATCCTGATAGAGATGATCGACACGAGCGGTGTTAAACGAGGACGACCGCCGCTTGATGCCGTGGACGGTGTAGCCCAGGCCGAGCAGATGCTCGGCGAGATAGGCACCGTCCTGACCGGTGACGCCCGTAATCAGCGCGACGCGCCGCTTCGACCTTTCATTCATCTTACTCACCCGACTGCGCGGTTATCGTTGACATTTCCCAGCTTCCCAAACCTGTTGGCGATTACGCTGATGACTCGCAGGATCTCAAGCTCGGGCCCGGTCGGCGAGCCTGCCGCACGCCAGAATCCAAACAGTGACCCGACATAGGCAAGAGCACTCAGGAGAACAACCGCGATCAACCGAACATAGACGTGAGAGTCATGGCCAAAAGATGTGACGAAAGCCCAATTCGTCAGATACCCGACGATGATCATCGTGCAGGTGGATAAAGCAGTCCTGAGATTCACCAGAAATTGCCGCGAGACAGAAGTCTCGATCAGCTCGCGAACTAGAACCATGTTGTAGACGATACCGCCGAGCGTAACCGCCACGCGGGCGACAAGCAGGCCAAGTAACCCTCCTACCCACAAGCCAGCAACGATGACAGGCAACCTCACGATCAGGATCGCGACGTCGCGATGAAATAGCCTACGCGTCTGTCCAAGGGCGAGACCAAGCGGCTGGACGGTCGCGCTGAGCGTATGCAACGCAATTGCACCACCGAGGAGCTGGATCACGATTGTCGCGCCCGCCCAAGCCTCACCCAGCGCGAGCGGCACGAATTGATCGGCAATCAACGCGAAGCCGAACCCCGCCGGAAAGGCGATCACGCATAGCATTGATTGCGCTGACAGATAGGCTCGCTGAAGGGCGGCTTTGTCGTGCCTCAGCTTCACGAACGCGGGAAATAGCGTTCCGGCGAGCGGGTTTGTGGCTTCTCTTGTCGGCGTGGCGGCCAGGTCGCTGCCCAGCACATATCCACCCAGGATGGATTTCCCGAGAAAATATCCGATGATGATCTGGTCGAAACGCCAGTTCAGCGTGCTGACGGCCTGTCCGAGCGATAACCACACGGAGAACGACCATAGGGAGCGGCTGCCCTTTATCCGGAATCTCGGTCGGAACGGCTGGATCAGGTAGGAGGCGACGACGTCGACGAGGTTGGCAACAACGGCCCCGGCGATCAGCGCCCAGAAGCTCCTGAAGCAAATGGCGATCCCGGATGAGACCAGGATGGTTGCGAGCGCCCGGCTGCTACTCGTTACGAATTCCTGCCAGAAGACGAGTCGACGCTGCATCATTGCGAGCATTGGATTTCGAAGGCCGGATATCACAATCGAGCAGCTCAGGACCAACAGGATCGGAATTAAACGGCTATCGCCGTAGGACAGTGACACCGGATAGGCGAGCACCGACAGCAAAAGTGCGAGCAAGCAAGCGCGAGCAAGGCTCAACGTCCACGCCGCATGGAATTGGTCTTCGGTTGGATCCTCATGATGAATGAGCGCCGATGTCAGGGACAGTTCGGTCATCGAGGTCAGAATGGCGATGATGGCGGTCGCGACGGCGACCAGGCCGAAATCTTCCGGCGTGAGCATCCTCGCCAATATGAGCGTGTTCAGGAAGCCGAGACTGGCGACCACCAGCCGGCTCACACCGATCCAGGCGGCTCCGATGGCAATTGAATTTTTCGATAAAGGCAGCCCTGCATGCGCACCAAGTGCGACCATTTTCAATGCTCGCTCATTGGCAGATGGTCTCCAGCGCGCGCTCGAAGACGTCAGGCGCCACCTCGAAATCGAATGGACTGGGCCCGAACGCTCCTTGCGGGCGCGCTCCCTTGCTATGTCCAACGATGTAGGAATATTCTGCGCCCGCGGATGTTGCGATCGTGTAGTAGTAGGGATGAACGTGATCTGACGGTATCAGTTCCAGCACTCTCGTTCCCGGCGAGCAAAAAACGAGATTGGTCAGGCCTGCACCATGTGGGCCAACGACAATCGAGCATTCCGAGAAAAACGCTGCTTCATCCTCGACATCATTAAAGTCGTAAATCTGGAAGCCGAACTTTTTCAGTGCAGGCATCAGTTCTTCTTCGTTGGCGACCTTCCTTTGCCCCTTGCGCGGAACGTATACGCGCCTGTCGTGACGAAGCGGCGACTTAGCCAGCTTCGAGCGGAAGAACTCGATGAGCCAGGGCGCATAGTTTCGTCGCAAGCCCGGAAACGAAGTGCCGATCACGAGGTCGGCCTGAACATCGCCTTGGCCCGCCCACACACATTTGTGCATTGGAATTCCGAGCCGGTGAACGAGTTTGACTGCTGTTCCGGATGTCGGCTTGGGCAAATAGACATGATCGACATCATCGAACGACAGGCCGCTGTTCTGGAAAAGCGCGAGGCGCCCCAGACAATCGAGCAGGAAGTGCCCATAATTTCCTCCCGCGAAATCACTCGCCAGCGAGAGACATGTGCCGCTCAGCGGCAGCGGCGTCCCGTAGGCAATTGAGCGCGGATGGCGAGAGAAGGACGATCCGTACCAGGTGCTCTCGAAGAGCAGCGATCCATCCTCCGTTACGAGCCAGCCATCGGGACCGAGGATGCGCGCATTGTTCAGGCTGAGCACACCCAGCTCAGGCATTCTGTTGTCTACGCTTTCACGGAACCCCGCATCGCGGCTACCGAATTGGATCGGGGCCTTCCGCGCCAGCACCTCTTCCTCGACGGCCGTCCGCCAACTCTGCGGCTGTTCACTTCGCCACGTGCGATGATCACAAAGCCGGCTCGGGCTGCCGCGCAATGCACCACGGAGGATTTGCTTGACCGCGCGAACCTTGGAGTTCATGGACGACCACCATTGCAAGACATCAACTGTTGCAGGCAAGCCCGCATCACGGGCTCACCTGCCGCAGCCAATGCAAAATTCAGACCTGGCTTCGGACAGCGTGCCGATCAGAGCCAGCGCTACTCGATCAGCGACGCACGTGCAGCGACAATAGACGGCAGGATCGGGCTTTTTTGGGTTGGGTCACCGTGGTGTCGCAGGCGACGGGAACTTGTTGGGGGCCGACTTCGCCCGCGACATTCGCCGTCAGCTTGCTGCCCAGCAGGTAGTTTCCTTCGCGCGGTACGGCCGGCAGCGCAAACTCGATCACACTGGCACCATCTTCGCCCTCCTTGCGAGAGACTTGTTGCAGCGGCTTCTCCGCCGATGCGACCATCGCGCCGGTCGTTTCATCGAAGACGTACACGTGAAGCGTTCGATCTGTCGGATAATTCTCCGGGATTTTGATCGGAACTTCGATCTTGAGCGGATCGGTTGTGTTCAGCGACAATACGCCTGCATTCGGCTTCTTGTCCGCTACGACCTTTGTGACGTTGAGGAACGTCGGCTTCGGCATATCGTTGAGCGCTGCCGTATATCCAAAATCTTTCGGATCCGGCGTCACCTCGCTGGGACCGCATTTCCGGCCTCCGCGCTCGGAGGACGTGAACTGGCAGACACGAATGTAGTCGATCTTGAACGTCTGCGGGAAAGCCGCGTCATCGATCCCGTGCCGGCCCGCCCAGGCGGCTCCACCGACAGCGTAATTGAGATCGATGTGCGCCGGCGGCCCCAGTTGACCGTCCTTCCTGAGCCACTGGTACATACGCGTGTAGATGAGGCGGCCGTCCCAGAAGAACGAAATGCGGTCAGGCGCCCAAACGAAGCCCGCAATATGCCAATCCTTGTTCAGGTCCTCCTTGCTGACCATGTCCTGGAACCTGAGCACGAACGAGCTGTCCAGATATGCGTAGGATTGCGGCGTCCACTTGTCCTTGCTCATGGCATTCGAGTGCAGCATGTTCGGCTTGTCTTCCACGCCGTTCAGGACGTACTCGAAAATGTCGATCTCCGGCGGGTGCCAGAATTTTCCATCGATGTCGTAATCGGCTTCGAGCCAGAATGCCGGCCACGATCCCCGCGCATTCGGAAGAAAGACCCGAGCTTCATAATAGCCGTAATAGAATGTCTGGTGGCTTCGGATCATCGCGGAATCGAACGTGTCCGCGCCCTCATTCTTTTTTGCAGTCAGGTTCAGCACACCACCAGACACCACGTGGTTGTCGCGGTAGCGCTGCTTTTCGTCGTTGAAGCGGTCCATCGTTTCGTTGTTGTAGATGTACCGGGTGGCCCACTTGGTTCGATCAAGCTTGTCGCCGTTGAACTCATCCGAAAACACAAGCTCCCAGCCCGCACACCAAGCCGGCGTTGCCGATCCGAGTGCAAGAACTATCGAAGCGGCACGAAGGACTTGTCTGCGCGCGATTGCGATCATCAACGAGATCCTTTCGGTTCGGCTGTTTGCCCCGGCTGGGAAACGCTGTGCCGGTCTAATGCGCAATGACGATGGCAGCGGTGACGCTGCCAAGCGTGAGCCGGCACGATCAAGTGCACTGCCCCTGCGGCTTTTTCCCGAGTTAGATATTCAACTTGCGATCGTTTTGGGGCGCTGACTTGTCGAACGATCAAGAACATTTGACCGTTCGCCGATCAGGTTCCCTCCTCGAGCGCTGTCGAGTCCTTGATGATCGGCCGGACTGCCGGCTTCGCTTCCGAGATCCTGTCGATCCGTTTTCGAATCTGTCCCGTCACCTTCACTTCAAGGAGGCGATGGCTGATCGTTGCAATGATCAGCGACGGCGGAAGCGAGACCAGGAGGAAAAACAGTTGCGATCCGGGCCCCAATGCATCGACCATGCCCGTTCGATACATGATCAGCTTGACCCCGGCCATGACGAGCGGCGGCCAGAGATAAAAACTGAAGCTGATCGTACCCAGCCACTGCATGACCGGCCAACCGAGCATCCTTCCGAGCAGACCGTTTCCGCGCGACACACCCAGCAGGAAAATCGTCCCGAAGACGCCACCAAGTACGACAAATGGAAAGGCAACGATCCAGTCACTGAATGACAGATACGCAGGGGTGACAAAGCCCACATAGTCCGTGGCGCCGGCAAGCTCGAGGCCCCTCCAATCCGTCAGGAACAGCACGAAGAAGATCGCCGGGTACTTCGCCAAGGATTGCAACAATGTCGATGACAGATATTTCTCCGCAATGAGCACGCCGCCGATCATCAGCAGTGCGCGGGGGTAGTACAGGAGAAAGATCAGTGAAGCAGCGGCCAATGCCAGCGCCAGCGGCCGACTGAAGCCACTGATGAAGAAGACGACGGTACATACGCCATAGAACAGGAATTCGTATCCGAGCGACCACGCGGCAGGATTGATCTGGATGATGTCGATAAATGGAGGCGGCGCCAAAAGATTTGCGCCAACCAGCAGCAGACTTGGACCCTTTCCTGACAACCAGCCGAAAAGCGCAATCGCGATCACCGTCACCCAGAGGACCGGAAGAATTCTCGCATAGCGATCAAGAATAAAGGCGACGACCGAGGGCGCCCGATACAGGCTTGGCAGGATCACGATCCCGCTGATGCCGAAGAAAAACTCGACACCGAATTTTCCGGTCTGCAACGCTTCTCCCAACGGCCCCCTGGCAAACAAATCGAACGTAGGGAGTCCGGAATGAACGACGTGATAGACGAATACCATGAGGCAAAACAAACCCCTGGCACCATGAACGTAGGGGTTAAATCTGGCGCTCGTGTCGTGTTCCATGTGGGAAGTCGCTACAGGCTCTAGTATAGAGGATTGACAGCCTCACGAGCGAGACCACGGTCGATCGCGTCCTGCGCCCAAGCGCACCCTACCAACTGAGGCGCCAAGAAACAGGAATCGACGAGTCCGAACATGGTGAGCCTCGATACGTTCCCAGCTAGAACCTCGTCTAACAAGCGCGCTGCAGCAACGTCAAGCGACGAGACCAACAGCGTCATTTTTGCGCATATCGCCTTCATTCTTTGCATCTGCATGCAGCGCTTCGGACTCCTCATCGGAACCGGACAAGTCTTCTTTTCACTGTTCGGATTCTTTGCGCTCGTCGCGTGGGGATGGTGGGTTGGTCTGGTGCGCCTTCGCGGGCCGCAGACTCTCGCGTTCGGACTTGTCGTTATCTGGTTTCTCTTCAGCGCGATCGCCGCAGCCGAATCTCCCGATCGCGGTATCGAGACCAGCCCGGCGTCGCTTGCGATGGTTCTTGTCACGAATTCGATCTTCCTGTTCGGACCCTCGACGAGATTCTCGAACGAGGCGGTGCTTCCCATCTTCCTCTTCTATGTTCGCCTGTGCGCCGTTCTGGCGATCGTCCAGATCGTTCTTCAATTCGGCGGGATACGCATCTTCTCATTCAAGGATGCGATCCCGGCGCTGGATTCTGTCCTCGTCGAGTCCGCTTACAATCAAAATGCGGTTGAATTTTATGGATCCCTGAATCGGCGCGCGAACGGATTTTTCCCGATGGAGCCGGGAGGGCTATCCCAATTGATCGCGATAGGCGTTGTCGTCGATGTGTTCCTGTTGCGGCGATTTGCCAGCCTTCCATTGTACGCCATCTCCTACGTACTGACCCGGTCCGGCTCGGGCCTCCTGGTGCTGGCCGTTTCCCTCGGTGCCTATCCCTTGATTGCTCCGCTCAAATCACTGCGGGTTATCGCCATCGGGTCGATCGTCGCCTTGACGATCGGGACTGCCTACCTCGTTGCGCCGGAACCTTTCGATCCCATCGTCAATAGGCTCGATGAATTCAGTTCAACCAAGTCAAGCGGTTATGCGCGCTACGTCGCGCAACTACAGACCTGGGACTATCTCTTTCAGACCGACAGAGTGCTTATTGGCTCCGGGCCGGGTGGATTGGAGCGGTCGCCTGCCTACTTTGGCGGCAGCGGAAATCCCGCGCTCAAGCTCGTCGCGGATTACGGAATTATCGGGTTCATGATTTTCCTGTTCTATCTCCTTCTCTCGATATTCAGGAAAGACAACTCGATGCTCGCATTGACGATGCTGGCCTGCTACCAGCTCGGCGGCGGCAATCTCGCCATGGCGCCCTTTCTGATGATGATGGCAATGCTGTGCGTATGGTCGCAGCCGCCAGGCGCCCGCCTGAGGTCGATCCGCCGTCCAGTTCCCGTCCAACGGATGCAGTCCAGCCCTGCCCCGATTATCGAATGACGCGGAATAGACCGAGCAAAGCGCGCAACCATTTCGGGCGCTGGGCAGGCACATACCGCAAACTCACCAGAGCACGTCGAAAGTACCGCGGACTGATCAGCACGCACAGAATCCAGCCCAGCAACGATATGCGCTGAGATGTCGAGAAGCCTTGCGGAGACGCAACGGCCCGGAGCGCATCGACAGCAATGCGCAATGAGCCGTCCTCGGCAATTGGATGAAGATCCGGCCGCAGCTTGAACGACGCTGTCCGCAAACAAAGAAATATGACATTTCTATTGAGCGCATCGGGCGTCACCGGCAGATTTTCGGCGCTCGCGATCTCGGCAAAGAATTTATAGCGCCGCTGCGTGAGATCGATCTCTCTCGCGAAGCGGGTATCGTCAAGTTGAAGGAAGGCCCCGTGATTGAGGCCGTGCACGCGATAGTCTGCCAAGGGCTTGGTGATAGTCACGATATCACCACACGCAGGAGCTGCCGCCAGGAGATAACTGTCCGGCGCCCGGTCGACAAAGTCGGACTTAAAGCCGAAAACACGGTCGACAAACCATCTCGGGTAGGCATTGCCCGATCCCGGCGGCGTCGGATAGGCACCGGTCGTTGTCATCCATCTGCGGATGTCATCTGAGGCCGGACAGGAGAAGTACTGCGGCAGGACATTTCCGGTCGGCAGCCCTTTTGCGTCGATAACGCGCATCTGAAACTGATATTTGCTCGCAGCGTTCGACCAAACGGATGCAATCTCCGTCATCACGTCGGAATGCAGGACATCATCCGAGTCAAGAAATATGACTACGTCGCCGGAGGACTTGCGAAAGCCGTTCACGCAGGATGGCATCTGCCCTGCGTTGGCCTGACTGATGATCGTCACCTCGTCCGCAAATTCGTTGATGATCTCGAGCGAATTGTCCGTCGACCCATCATCGACGACGATAACTTCCACCTCGCGCCACCGTATGTCCAGTGCGCTTCTGATCGCCGATCCCACGTAAGCGGCGTAGTTGTGGTTCGGAATGATGACCGAAAGGCTGGGAACCTGCGCCGATTCGGCGCCCCGCAATACAGCCTGGCCGGGTATCTCTTTCAGCATGGACGTCGAGGATACTCGCGTTGAGGATACTCATCGTATGACAGCCGACAGATGTCCGATGACGAGACACTCTATTGTGAATGGTTCAGTCTCTAGCACGGGTTTTCGACCGCTAGGAAGAGGCAGTATCGGGTCGCTTGCAATCGATGGAACCAATTGTTCGTCATTCTGTTGCCGTAGCTGCAGCACTATCCTCCCGCCGAGACGTGCGGCTTTCCGTCAAGAGCCGGCCTCAATCATCAAATGTCGGATTTGGTTCGTCCTGACTGAGCATTTATGCAGAGCGAGCAGTGAAGATGCGTGACGACCGACCGACGAGTTCATGTAGTTGCGCGGCTATATGCGTAGCGGTCGCTTCATCGCTGCTCGCAACGACGGCGGATGCTCAAATTTCGGGCTACGGCCGCACGTCTCCACCTATGTATGGAGGCTCCGGCATTTCCACCCGGCCTTCGAGTTCGATTCGCCCCATGGAAGGCACTTACGCTCCAAATCACAAGACGCTGGACGGAAAGCTTTGCATATCGGTTCACCCGCTAACGCACCCGCAAACTGTCAACCCCAAGATCATCGACCAAATTGTGGTGGTTCAAAATATTTGCGGTCAATCGATCCGGGTTCAGGTTTGCTACGCCGGCAGCACAGATTGCATTAACGTTGCGCTCGCAGGCTACCAAAAGCTGCAGAGGGTGCTGGGCATCGCGGCTGGGTCAACGAACTTTCAATTTGAGTATCGCGAGCTGTATTGAGCAACGATGCAGACGAGCAGTCGCAGCCAAATCGCCCTTCACAACTCTTACGAGCAACATGCGATATGTCCGCAGCACCACAGATCCACTTGTCGATGACCCAGATGGAGCCAACAATATCGAGGACATCACACGCGCTGCGGGTAACGATCTTGTTATCGCCGCATGATCTATCGATAGCCAACCAACTGCTGCCGCGATTAACCGCTTCATGGATGTGCAGCAGCGGGAGCCATTCGGCACCCAGCAGGCGCACTCACGCGAAGCGATCTTGCTCCTTGCAGGCACAGGTCTTGCAGCCGCAGGTGATGCAGTTCATCGAGCGGGTGCGCCCGGTCGACCGCGAGTCCTGACCGCAACTCATCGCACCTGATTTGGCACCTCACGTTTGACCCTCGAGCACATGTCCAATCCTAGCCAGGCTATCGTATTCGGAGGCGCAGGCTTCATCGGTACACATCTGATGACGCAGTTGGTCGCTTCCAAGAGCTACAGCCGGATCGTCTCGATCGATATCGGCAAGCCGAGGGCGCACGTCGATGGCGTCGAATACATCCATCATGATGTCCGTGAGCCGATCGATCCCAAGCTCGGAGGCGGAACGCCTTCCGACATCTTCAACCTGGCTGCGATTCACGTCACTCCAGGTCATCCGGAGGGTGACTATTATTATACAAACGTGCTGGGCGCGGTGAACGTCTGCCGATTTGCGAGGGAGACGGGCAGCCGCAATATCATCTTCACCAGCTCGATATCGATCTACGGCCCGACCGAAGCCCCGCTTGACGAGGATGCGACGCCGGCGCCGGTCAGCGCCTATGGTCGCTCCAAACTCTCGGCCGAAGCAATTCATCGTCTGTGGCAGTCGGAGAATCCGGACCGGCGGCTCACCATCGTGCGCCCCGCCGTCATTTACGGCCACTTCGAGCGGGGCAATTTCACGCGATTGTCGAGGCTTCTCGGAAGGCGGGCCTTCATCTATCCCGGCCGAACCGACACGATCAAATCGTGCGGCTACGTGAAGGATCTGGTCTCGTCGATGTTCTTCATGGCGTCCCGCAACGACGGCGTGTCTATCTACAATTTCTGCTACGAGCACCGCTACACGATCAACGAGATTTGCTCAGCCTTCTCACAAACTGCCAAATACCCCAAACCAGCGCTAACCATTCCGATATGGCTGATGAATCTAGCCGTGCTGCCATTCGAGATGCTGCACGCTGTCGGACTCAAGACCGGCATCAATCGCGACAGAATCCGGAAGTTGTGGTTTTCCACGAACATTCTGCCCAAGCGCCTGGTCGCAAGTGGATTCAAGTTCGATTACGACCTGGCGAGCTCGCTTGCCGAATGGCGACGGGAATCCTCGATCAAAGACTTTGATTGAGGGTCTTGACCCGCTGACTTGTTCGACATCCGGACGAGCAACGTTTGCGCCGGCGGAATCTCGAAGCTGGCGCACGCGTGACGGCTGCCTCGAAAATCGGCACTCTTCCTTCGCAAGCCCTCGCACCGACCGAGATTGGAACGGGTCGTCGCCAATCGGGTTTCTGGTCCACGTGCTCACCGTTGGTCACACTCAGGTCCATATTGCATCGCAGTATTTGCGGGTTCGCTCGCGCTGTTCCAACTGGTCCGGCATGGGATTTGCTCAAGTCTCATCCACAGATCGGCGAATGATCTTCCAAGGCGGGTGCAACTTGTCTTCATACTGAAGGTCGCGGTGCTGGGCGGCGGAGATGCGCACTATGATGATTTTGCGGCGGGCGGAACCGGAGCGAATGGCAATGTCGATGCTGCCGGTCGCGTGTGTCTGGTCGCCGGCAACGGCACGCGGCCTTGCCGAAATTTCCCTGGCCAACAACTTGTCAAACAGTCCGACTATCTGTTCCCGTGATGGTGTCGGTGGGGCCGGTCAACTCTCGAACGCTGCCACCTCGACCAGCGTATCCACTATGTCGAACTCTTGCTGACGTCGGGCCGGTCCGACCCGACACTTCCACGTTCACGCATTCAGCGCGGCGGACAGCCAGCCTGATGCCACACGCTACAGTCCACGATAGCTACACGTAGGCGAGCCGGATGCTTCAAACAAGAATCACACCTCGCGAGGTCGAATCCACTGCGCCCGAGGCCCCGTCGCTGGAGCAGACGATCTCCTCTGCGCTTGCGCTGCTCGGCCGGCAGTATCCCGTGATGATTTTCACGCTGCTCCTGTGCATCTGTCTTGCCGGCGTCTACGTGTTCACGGCGGCGAAACGATATACCGGAACGGCCGTCCTGGTGATCGACAGCCGCAAGATGCAGGGTCTCCAGACGCAAGCACCTACGAACGGCGGCGACAATCCGATCGACTCGGCAATGGTCGACAGTCAGGTCGAAATCCTCAAGTCCGAAGCGATCGCTTCCAAGGTCATCAAGGACTTGAAGCTCGTGCAGTCGCCAGAGTTTATGAGCGACGGCGGCGGACTCCTCAGCAGCGTCACCGCAGCGATTTCCGGACTGTTTTCGGAGTCGAAGCCGCCCACCGAGGAACAGCTTCTGCGTGCGGCTCTCGCCCGCTTCGCAAGCAACCTCAGCATTAAACGCGTCGGCGTGAGCTATGTCATCGAGATCGCCTTTCAGGCGTTGTCGCAGGAGCAGGCTGCGCAGATCGCCAATGCGGTTGCCGAAGGCTATATCGTGGACTCCCTGGAGTCGAAATATCAGGCCTCCCGGCGAGCCGCGGTCTGGCTGCAGGATCGATTGAAGGAATTGCGGTCGCAGGCATCCTCGGCCGAGCGGGCCGTCGCCGATTTCAAGGCCAAGAACAACATCGTCGATGCCGGCGGGCGACTTCTGACCGAGCAGCAGCTCGCTGAAATCAACAGTTCGCTGACGGTTGCCCGCAGCCAGCGCGCCGAGGCGCAGGCCAAGCTCGAACGCATCACTTCGATATTGAATGCAGACAGCGAGGACTCCAAGGTCATCCTGAACGATCTCGCGACCGTGAGCGAGACGATGGCCAATCCGGTTATCACCAAGTTGCGCCAGACGTATCTCGAGTACGCCGCGAAGCAGTCGGATTGGTCGAACAGGTATGGGCCGACGCATATGGCCGTCGTCAATTTGCGCAATCAGATGCGCGAGATCCGGCGCTCGATCACCGACGAGCTGCGACGCACGGCCGAGGTCTACAAGAGCGACCTTGAAATCGCCAAGGCGCGCGAAGAATCCAGCCAGAAGAGCCTGAACGATACGATCGCGGTCTCGAACGATACCAGTCAGGCCCAGATCGTCCTGAGGGATTTGGAAAGCAATGCACAGAGCGCCCGCGCCCTGTCGGACAACTTCCTGCAGTTGTACATGGTCTCGGTTCAGCAGCAGTCGTTTCCCATTACCGAAGCACGGGTGATCACCCAGGCAGCGACGACTCCTCCCAACAAAACGTCGCCCAAGACAACACTTATCCTTCTTGCGGCGATGGTGGGCGGATCGATTCTCGCGGGTATCGTCGCCATCCTGTTCGACATGATGGATCGCGTCTTCCGAACCGTCTCCCAGGTCGAGCAACTCGTGCAGACGAACTGTCTCGCTTCGATTCCGACTATCGAAGGTTTGGTCACCGCCAGCGACTCCACTCAGCTCGGCAAGGCATGGCCGTTCGGCAAACGAGCCAAGCCGAGATCTTTGCAGGCGCAGCCGAGGCCCAGCGGTGCCGGCGCAGCATTGCCGCTCCAGCGAGCCGAACCGGGCTCCAGCCACCCGCAGCCGCATCGTGAGCGGCTTCTTTCTGCCGATGACAGCGTCGGGCGCTACGTCATCAACGCACCATTTTCGCGTTTCGCAGAAGGCTTCCGGTCGATCAAGCTCGCCAGCGATCTCAGCAACTACGGTTCAGCATCCAACAAGGTCCTCGGCATCACGTCCGCTCTTCCGAATGAAGGAAAATCGACCATCAGCGAAGCGCTGGCGCAGACAGTGGCGCAAAGCGGCTCCCGCACGCTGCTGATCGACGGCGACATTCGCAATCCAAGCCTCACCGCAAGGCTCACGCCGAACGCGCAGCTTGGCTTGATCCACGTCGTCGCCGGTAAAGCCGACTGGAGGGATGTGGTCTGGATCGATCCGCAAACCAATTTGCATTTTCTTCCCTGTGCCGTGACGTCACGCTTCTCGAATTCGAGCGATCTGCTTGCCTCCCAGCAGATGGAAAACCTGTTCCAGCATCTGCGCCAGCACTATGATCGCATCATTCTCGATCTCAGCCCGCTTGCGCCGGTGGTCGACGTTCGGGCTACCAGGGGACTGGCGGATACCTACATCCTCGTCATCGAGTGGGCGAAATCGAAGGTCGACGTCGTCGAGCGCGTCCTGGCCGAAACGCCGATCGTGCGCGAGCGTATGCTAGGCGCGGTGCTCAACAAGGTGAACGTGGCGGTAATGAGCCGCTACGACACTTACGGCGCGGCCTATTATCGCAATCGGTACTACAAGAGGTACGGCTACGTCGATTGACGTCTGAAGCTCGATCCGGAACGAGGTGCTTCGGCCTTCCGAAAAGATCATGCTCCAGATCTCATTGTACGCTGCAGCGGCCGGTTCGGACGCGAACCGACCAGATCAGGGCCAGCTCTCCGGGGTTAAGCGGCAAGTCTGATCTGAGGTGCGGTCTCGCCATATAGCGGGTACGGCCAAGGCCTCGAGCCAGCCAGTAGGAATATCTCACCAGCAACACCGCGTTCCGGTGCACAGTTCGTGCCGCGAGCAAGGCGCTGCCGAACGGCCTTGTGATGGTCGCTCCGGATCTCCCCATCCGTCAGCTTGCCGAATCCGCGGGTGTCAGGCCCCGCGAATTCATTTCAATTGTCGTCCACGCGTACCGCTCCGTTGGAGCCATGGACGGGCCGGTCACTGGCGCGAGTTGATCCGTAGGATTTGCGCGTTGTTCGCGGTTACGATCGTGTCGTTGGCGGTGCCTATCACCAGCCTGACGAATTGCAGGAACTTAGCCGTGTCGACCGTGGCGGCGTTCGCGGCAAACAGCACGTCCTTGTCCCGCATTTGAAACTGGTTTGCGAGGAAGAAGGCGGCCGGATCCCGGAAATCGGCGTTATAGACCACGGGCACCAGCGGGCCAGTGTATCTGGAGCAGTCGATGCCCAATCGCTCCGCCAACTCGCGCGGTTCGCGCCGATAGACATAGACGCCCGCGGGCTCGGCCTGCGTATCAATCAGGCCGCCAGCCTTGGCCATCGCCTGCGCCATGTTGATCTTCCACATATCGAACGGGAATTGCGCCTGCCCGCCTATGGTTGCCCCCACCGTAAAGGCCCCGAAGGCAAGGAACACTTGCGGTTCACGGTAGACATAGATGGTGTCGCCGGGATGGATCCAGATGTTGTTGGCTGGTTGATACACTAACGCTCCGAACGGAACCGTGGCTTTCTTGCCGCCGCGCTCCAGCGTCACCCAGCTCTCCCAGCCCGGCCCCGACAGGCCACCGGCGCGCGCAATCAAGTCAAGTATCCGTTCGCCGGCCGCATTCGCCGGCAAACGAGCTGGCGTCTTCACCTCACCCAGCACGCTGATGAGCGAGGTGTTTTGTGTGATCAGGGATACCACCACCTGTGGCTCGATGGCGCGGTTTCCGATCGCCTTCACGATGTCCTGCTGAATCTCGACCGGGGTGCGGCCGTTGGCCTTCACCGTGCCCGCATAGGGCACCGAAATGTTCCCGTTCAAATCAACGTTTTGGTTTGGCAGGGCTACGAAGTTACCTGGCCGGACGCCGGCCTCTGCAGGGATGAACAGGCCTCCCGCCGCGGCTTCGAAGATCGACACGGCCACCGTGTCTCCAATGCCAAACCTGATGCCTGCCGGCGGCCGACGATCAGGAAATGACCCCGCGATTGCGCCGGGGCCATATTCTTTCAGGATGTCGATGACAGTCGGTGTGAGCTTGACCAGCTCGTAATCCGGCCCTGATCGCGTGATCTGACTCTTGATGACATGATCTTCCGGACCGGACATGGGCATGATCGCGCATCCCGCGGAAGACAGCAGAATGCCGAGCAAGACTCCCCATACTAGAACGCTGCGTCTCAAGTCTGATCCCCATCACTTGCCAGCTTAGTCCTGGCCAAATCCCGAAGTGGCGCCAACGAAACTGCCGGAGATGGTCAGAATAAGGAGAGATTGTCGCAGCCAAGAATAAGGGGATGCTGTTGCAGTGCAGCTACAGCTAACCGCCCCAATGTGAAGCCAATTCGAGGGAGACATTCTAACCTGCATCGCCCGGTGCACAAGTTCCAGGCGGATAAAGATCGACTTTTCGCTTCATTTGTTCCGCGCGCGATCTTGAACTGTTCGGTCGGCCATCCGCTTCACATCGCGCCGAATGTTCTCGTCTGAAACAGAATCAAGAATCTCCCTGATGGCGACAAAGTTTCGCGCTGTGCTGGATGAGGTTTTCGACGAGGCCGCTGAGGCCACTGAGCACGAGATGAAGAATTTGGCTCCAGCGATCGTTCCGTCTCCCTTTGTGATGATGCGCTTAACGCTGCTGTGCGCTGGCCTCTTGGTGTCGACCGGTGGTTACAGCCGAGCAGAGCCGCCGCGTCCGGGCGTCCTGAACTGTGGGTCCGGCATCAACACCGAACAGCGTCGACGCTGCGACGAAGAGGCCTTGAGGCAGGTCCAGTCCGGTAGCCAATCGACACAGCTTGAGGGCGGATGGCGACTGGTGAAGAGTAGAAATCCTGACGGCGGCGCCGACGCCATTTCGGTGATGCACGCCGTCGATAGCGCCAAATCGGATGGGCGCCTTGCGGGACTGGACCTGCAATGCGGGAAGGACGGTATCAAGATTGTGCTCATCGTTCTCGAATCACTGCCCCGCTCGACGCGACCGAACGTGACCCTGATGACAGGAGAAAAGCGAGCAGAGTTCGAAGCATCTGTGATCCAGAGCGGCGAGGCGCTACTCCTGCCTGCTGACGCGTCCAGACTTGCCGCCGGTGACTGGCAGAACGCAAACGAGCTTTCGGTCGAAATCGGGACCACGCCGGCCGCGATCCGCGGAGCGGTGCCGATCACTGGACTGGCAACGGCTCTCCGCTACTTGTCGCAAGACTGCCGTGCTCGATAATTCGGCCGGCTACGCGAAACTTACGCCTGCGCCAATCCCGCAAATCAACTTCATTCGGCCCGCTCGTGTACCTAGGACTGATGACGGGTCATACCGTCTACGACTAGCGCAGTCTGCCAGACGACATTGGCGTCGTATGTTGGCCTATGCGATACTCACCAACGTCCACCCATTGTCACGATGAACTCCGTTCGCGCTTCGAAGTCTTACAGTTTGTCGATTGCTTCCTACCTTCTCATCGCATTGCTGGCCGCGACGCCGATCTTGGCAATCGCAAACGGCTCTTTCGCACAGCATGTGCTTGCGCTTGTAGCTGCCGTGATGGCGGCGATGGCAGCAAGGGGACCGGAGGCCGAACTTGCCTCTGCCGCGCAGTTGCTGAAGCGATTTTTGCTGGCGTTCCTGCTTCCCGTTGTCTGGATGGCGTTGCAGATTTTTCCGGCTCCCACTTTTTCGCTTGCAAACCCGATATGGTCGGCCACTTCAATCGCATTGAACCAACCATCGCTGTCGGGGCGCATCAGCGTTGATCCCGGCGCGACGCTGCGAAGCCTGTTTCTCTATCTGATTGACGTGTCGCTGCTGGTGTCGACCGTCATCATCACCAAGGATCGCCAAAGGGCCGAAACGATCCTGTCCGTATTGTGCGTCGTAACGACCTTGATATCGGCCGAGGTCCTGCTCAGCCGGCTCGATTTGTTCGCCGGCGTGATTTCCGACATCGGCGCGGCTGCGAGCCCGTTTCCGGCAACAGCCGCGCTCGCGATATTGGCAAATGGCGCGCTCGTTGCCAGGGCACTCGAACGACACCTGCACCAACAGGACATCCGCAATCTGGCCTCGGTCCGGCTTTGGGTCGGTGTTCTTTCCGGTCTGTTTGGAATTGCCGTGTCAGTCGCCGCACTGGCGACCCTCGAACGAGGCGCTTTGCTGGCAGTCGCTGGCTTGGGATTGACTGTCATCGTTTTCATAGCCGCTGTCCGGCGCTTGGGATTTCGTTCCTGGCCGTCGGCGATCTTGTTCGCAGTCCTCGCGACGATCGCCGGCGCCATGGCGCTGCCGCACTCTCAATCAGGTGGTTGGGGCCTGCTTGGATTCGTCAGCGCCAATCCGGAAACGGTCGCAGTGGCAGAACGCCTGCTCGCGGATGCATCGAGGTTTGGAAATGGCATCGGAACATTTGGGCTCACCTCGATATCCTACCAGGACTTTGGCGCCGCGGCGTTGGACGCTCCGCCTTCCACCGCAGTTTTGATCGCCATCGAGTCGGGACGATTGGCGATCGTGATCCTGGCAAGCTTCGCCGCCCAAATCTTCTTTGTCACTTTTCGCGGCGCCGTTCGGCGAGGACGCGATTTCTTTTTCGCGGCGGCTGCAGCCGCCGGCGTTCTGGTCGTCATCTGCGAGAGTTTCCTCGACTCAAGCCTCTCGAACCCCACGATCCAGATTATTGTGGCCGTGATGGTCGCACTCGGACTTGCGCAATCTGCGGGCCGGACTAGCGGCGCCAAACGTTAGACGACAGCATCCCTGCGCCATAGGATTGGCCTTACATTGAACTGGTCCATTGGAAATGACCTCCTTGAGCAGATTTCGCATCCTTCTGATGGCATTGGCGCTGACCATCGGATCTTATGCGATCGCCTCGGCCTTGGCGGAGTTGACGGCGCTGGAGCGCACGACATTTCCCGCCGACGCAACCAAGATCGGCTCGCGCTGGACTGGAGACGTACCCTCCCCGCTGACAGCGCTCTCTCCCTTCGGGCCGGAACTCGAGAGCAATCATGCGTTGATCGCCGCGCTGCAGGCGATCGAGCTCGGCCAGCAATCACCGACGAACGTCCGATCGACAAAGCACGCCGCCGCTCTCGGCAGGGTCAGGCAGACGCTATCAATCTCGCCTTACAATCCTGAACTGTGGTTGGCGCTGGCGCTGCTTCAGGCCCAGCGCGACCCGCACGATCCCGTCGTGGTCGAGGCGCTGAAGATGGCGTATTCTATCGCGCCAAATGACGCACGATTGATGCCGGTTCGGATCGATCTAGCGGGTCGCTCCGATGCGCTCGCTATTCCCGACGTCAAGGATGTCGTACGCAGCGACCTCTGGCTGATTATGACCCGCCAGCCTGAGATGAAGTCGGCAATCGTGTCGGCTTATCGGCGAGCGTCAGTGCTCGGCAAGACTTTCCTTGAATCCGCTGTTGAATCGATCGATCCGTCATTCCTTAGGACACTGCGCGGTTGAAATTCGGGCACGCGACGGCTATACGAAATGCGGCGTAGCTGCCGGCCGAAGCACGAAACGCATGAATTTCAAGTTTGTCACTGCAAGATCGGTCCGTTGCTCGCCCACGCGCGAGCGGTTGATCGCAATCAAGGGAGCAAGCGCGATGTCGCGATCGTATGTCGGCCTTGTTACACTGGTCTCGGCTGTGATTGTATCGGTCATCCCAGCGCGCGCTGCCGACTACGCCGCCCACCCGCGGAAAGCCCGTGTTGCTGCAAGCGTGCTCCAGATCGATCGTGGGCCGAACCCCTATTGCGGTCCACGATGCGGTTGCCCGGCCGCGGTTTATGTTCGGCATCGCTCGCTCGAGGCCTCCTATTCCTACACCGTTGATCCGCGCACCAAGAGCGATGAACCTCGTTACTCCTATGGTCCGAGCCGGACTTACGTCCGGTACGTGAATCCCCGTAATCCCGATCTGGTGTTTCAATACTGAGCCGGCCCGGATTGCATGAACCGACCGGGGTCGGCGCGATCTGAGCTTTCGGCGTCTTTCATCGCTGTGGTGCACGGCCACGAGGACGCCGACCGGCTATTGGCATCCCACATCCTGCGTCTACGGATGCACGCCATCTGAAGCCAATTCAGGCGTATCCAATTTGATCGGGATCGCCGCGGTGACGATAAGCGGCGTCAGTGCTGATTATCAGGCCATTATGTCGTCAAGAAACAACAGTGCGACCGCGCTGGCGATTTGCTGTGCAGCGATTGGATTGGCTTTAGGAACCCGGCTTCGCCCGTTTTGTTTTGGTTCCACCGCATTTGCCATTCAAGGGCCCTCACGTTTTGTTACGAACTCCTTTACTGTAGACGGCCGAAAAGTTCCCGAACGCCCGCCCCGAACAAGCAACGGAATCCTTCAGTCACAAGATGTGGAGATCGTCACGCTCGAGGAGCTCGGCTGCAAAGCCCCGGTTGCCGGACGATATCCGCGTCTACGCTCTGACCGACATCCATGGCTGCTCCGATCTACTCAAATCGATGTTCACGGTGATCGATCGTGACCTGATGACCATCGGCCGGAGGCGGGCCATTCATGTATTCTTGGGAGATTACATTGACCGCGGCCCGGATTCCTCCGGGACAATCGAGCTCTTGATCGAACGCGCCCGGAAGCATGAGTCGATCTTTCTCAAGGGTAATCACGAAACGTTCCTGTTCGAGGTCCTCAGGAATCCCAAGCTGCTTCAGAACTGGAGACAGTATGGCGGTCTTCAGACACTGAGCTCTTACGGTGTTCAACCGCCGTTGAACCCGACCGTGAAGGAGCAGAAGGAATTGATCGATCAGCTTTCAGCAGCAATCCCCATGCATCATCGAATGTTTTTTGAACATCTGCGCGCCAGTTTCATCTGCGGAGATTTCTTTTTCGCCCATGCCGGCATAAGGCCGGGACTGCCGCTGGCCAGTCAACGCGAGGACGACCTGCTCTGGATCCGGGACGAGTTTTTGCTTAGCGAAAAGAAGCACGAGAAATACATCATCCACGGGCACACGCCCGTCCGGGAGCCGGACATTCGGCTCAATCGCGCCAACATTGACACAGGTGCCTACGCCACGGGTAACCTTACGCTGCTGACCATCCAGGGCAACCGGCTCCTGGCATTTTGATAGAGCCACGTGTCCCAGACGACCTCGCATCTAGGATCTCCCGCAAACCTGTCGATGCCAATCGAAAAGAAGAACCGGACGAAACCTATGGGGCGAGCATTTTCTCGCCTCGCCATATCGTCATCTCAGTTGCAATTGGGAGGCATTTTTCGCCTCGCGCCCCCGCTCACGGCATCTCCGTGACGCGGTAGCACGGCGGCTTGAGAGGGCGCTGGGAAATCGGGTTTCGGACCGCGATTCTTGTTCCTAGTTCTAGGTGCCTCCGCTTGCACTGGTTAGTAGGCTTCCTGGAACATCAAGGCTGCTGCCGTTCGCGCCATGATCTTCAGGTCGAGCCAGATGCTCCAGTTGCTGACGTACCAGACGTCATACTCCACGCGCTTTTCCATCAAGTCGATGGTCGGTGTTTCGCCACGGAATCCATTGACCTGCGCCCATCCGGTCAGGCCGGGTTTCATGTGATGACGGTAGATGTAGTTGCTGATGAGTTCGTCGTAATAGTTGTCGTGCGCGAGTGCATGGGGCCGCGGGCCGACCAGCGACATCTCGCCGCGCAACACGTTCCAGAGCTGCGGCAGTTCGTCGATGCTGGTCCGCCGCAGCACGCGTCCGACCCGCGTGACTCTTGCGTCGGTTCGCTTCGCCTGCGTGACGGTATGGCCATTCTCCGCCACCGTCATCGAGCGGAACTTCCAGATCTCGAACTGTTTGCCACTGAACCCGCGCCGCGACTGCTTGAAGATGATCTTGCCCTTCGAATCGAGCTTGATCATGATCGCGGCCGTCACCAGCAGCGGCGCCAGCATTAGTAGCGCGAACGACGCAAGGCCGACGTCCAGGCAGCGCTTCTGCACACGCTCGAACACGGTGAGCGGCGCGCGCTGAATCTCGATCGCAATCGTGCCGCTCACCGGCTGGAACGGACGCGAGACCAGATCGGCGATCGGAAAGTCGGGCAGCAGGCGGATCGGCTGAGGAACGACGCGCAGGTGCTGGCTCAGCTTCTGCAGAAGCGGCATTTCGTCCCAATCGACGACCAGAAGATATTCTTCCGCGTCGGCCGCGCGGGCCTGACGCACGACATCGCGAATCTCGCGATCCCAACCTGCGCCCTCTTCGGACGGATCCAGCACGAAGTGCCGCACGACGTTGAAGCCGTGCTTGCGCAGATCCTTGAAGCGGCCCGACGTGAAATCGAGCGGCTTGAGGCTTAGGAGAACAACCTTCCTGTCGACGAGGCGGCCCTTGGCATAGCTCGACGTCAGAGCGAAGCGCCACAGCACGCGAAGCCCGCTCAGAGCGACGCCGCCGGTCGCGGCGAACAGCAGCGTGGTCGCGCGCGACAGATCGGCGGAAGACTTCAGCAGAAACGCCTCGACGGTGAGAATGGTCAGCGAGATCACCCAGACGGCCAGCGTCTTGCGAAGCTGCCAGACTGTGTTCAGCAGGCGATGATGATCGTAGACGCCTTGGAAGTACGCGATCGTCACGAGCACCGCAGCGACGACGAGACCGGCTCCGATCGACGAATCCCGTTCGGCCACGAGCAGGCGGTACAGAGCACTCGCTGCGTAGTAGCTGAGCAGGACGGCGAGGAAGTCACCGGCGATCAGCGCGACTTGAAGGGGTCTTTGGAGGGCACCGCGACGGTTCGATAAGACCGAGTAGTAGTTTTCCGAACCATAAGTTGTTACAGCCATCCGAACCTCGCTGCCTCGTCCCGCACTCGCAATCGAAAATTGCAAGCAAATCGAATTGCATTTGTGATGCGATCGAACGAATGTCTAAATCAAACAAAGCAACATTGCGGCACTACAGCAAAAATGAGATCGATTTTCTGCAACGCAGCGTCGCAGCGCTCGAGTGCTCAAACTGTGTCATATGCTTGACATTGGAGTGAGCATCGCGCCGACTTTCGCATCGCGACATTTTCGATCATCACAGCCCGCACGTTTGAACGGCTATTCAACTGTGTCGTTTAAGCCGTTGTTAGTCCGCTGCCATTGACGCTCATGGCCGTTTCGAGGCGTTGTGGCGTGAGTACCGTCGTTGTTTTCTGTCTGTTGATCGGGTCGCTGCTGGGCGGGCGATCCCGAATCTTCATCCTGCCTCCCGCAACCATTCTCGGTGCCGCGATCCTCGGCACGATCTCGGCCTGGCAGGGAACCAGTCCGGCTCACGGCGTTGTTATGATCCTTGTCTTTGCGGCGACGCTTCAGCTTGGCTATTTCTGCGGCGCTTCTGTTCCGCGTTCGCGCACCGGTCTATCGCAGCAAGGCCGCACCGTCGTTCGACGGCCGAGGCTTCGGCTAGGCGCGACGCGTTTGCGCTTCGTCGTACCGCGCGGCTGATCCGTCAGGTGCAAATGAGCATTGTCCTTACATGAGTGGGAAAAAAGCGGCTCGTGGTGACCCGATCTCGCCGATAGCGTATTGACATGTCGGACGAAGTTCTTCGAAAAAGTCAGACTTCATGCTCACGACTGCGACCCAAAGCTCGCCCCGGCCGAGACTGCCAGACGGCGTCCGCATCTATGCGATCAGCGACGTCCACGGCTGCGCGCATCTGCTCGAGCAGATGTTCGTTGTCATCGATGCGGATATGTCGAACAGCCGGCCGTATCGTGCGATCGAGGTCTTTCTCGGTGACTACATCGATCGCGGACCTGACTCCCGCCGCACCCTCGATCTTCTTATCGGGCGCAGCCGCCGCCGCAACACGGTTTTTCTCAAGGGCAATCACGAAGCCTATTTCACCTCCGTGCTAGACGATCCCTCGCGCGTCGCCGACTGGTTTGGTTTCGGCGGACTCCAGACCATGATGTCATACGGGGTGTCGGCCTCGCCCAATCTCACCAAGTACGAACAATCCGATCTCGTGCGCGAGCTCACGTCCGCAATGCCGCCGCAGCACATCGCGTTCCTGCGCCAATTGCGGCCGACATTCACCTGCGGCGACTTCTTCTTCGTTCACGCGGGCGTTCGCCCCGGTGTCCCGCTGTCCGAACAGCGCGAGCAGGACCTGTTGTGGATCAGGGACGAATTTCTCCGGAGCAAGAAGCGCTTCGGCAAATATATCGTGCATGGCCACACACCGGTGCGCCAGGCCGAGTTGCTCGAGAACCGCGCCAATATCGATACCGGGGCATATGCCACCGGAAATCTGACCCTGCTGTCCATCCAGGGCAGCAGCATGCTCGCAATCTAGGCGCAGCATCCGCTCGCAGCATTGCGTCGGGCGCCGCAACCCGCCGTCAATTGGTGCTGCCGGTCGGAGGCCGGTATTCCGGAAAGCGGCTGAGCATCGCCGCTTTCAGGAATTTGAAATGGGCGATCGAGGCACCGAGCTCCTTGAGCCTGCGCTGGCCGTTCAGGATCTCCTTGTCGAACAGATCCTGGTGATGATTGTCCAGCGGCTCGCGCTCGAGATATTCATCATCGCCATTGCCGAAGGTCACCGCCGCCCGCGCCAGCACGTCTTCAACGCGGCGGTTAAGGCCCGACTGCTCACGCTCTGCCGCGTGCAGCGCGTCCTCGATCGCCAGCATGATGGCTTCGATACGCGTACGGTCGGTCTCGGCATCGCGCTCGGGGGACCGCGCGCGGAACGTCTGTTCTCCCCGGAAGCGGTCCCTCAGGAAGTTGTGGGTGCGGGCCCGCAGGAACAGTTGGAACATGCGTGCATTTCCGATTTGAAGTGCCAGACCGGAGGAAAATGGGACCGCGATGGTTAATAAAGGTTAAAGTCTCCGGGCGCTTCAGCGCGACTTTGTGCCATCCAGGCCTTCCAGGCCCCCTCATGCTTTGCATACAGCTCCAGCCAGCGCCGCTCGCCGGCCGCCTGCCACGGCGTATCGCCGTCGCGCGCGGCCTGCTTGCCCGCCTGCCCGAGGGATGACTCGCTGTCGAGCCGCTCGAACTCGAAGGTTTCCTCGGGGGTGAGACCTATCAGAACCCGCCGCCCGCCCGCGTCGACGAAATATCGGCGCGGGGCATTGTTCCTCGAACTTGTCATGACGCGCCACTCTTCCCGTCGTGATCGCGGATCGTTTGCATCTTCTCAGAATGCACGCCGCACCCGGGCGAACGATGGGTTTTGTCGAGACATCGTCGGACCATAGGACCGATGGAGCGGGTGACGCTCCCTGCGCCGGTGAGACCGCCACGCGCGCGCCGCGTAGCCCGCGGCGAAGCCGGCGAAGATCGAGACGATGATCGGGAACAGCGTCATTCGGAATTCTTCCCAGTTAAGGAGCGCCTTCATCCTTCTGATGCGGCATTCTCAGCTTCGAGTTGTGTCGACATCATGATGTACGCCGCCGATTTTCGTGTCAGGCTTGAGAAAATTTGGGCAGCACCATGCTTGCGAAGTGATCGCTTGCGCGTGCGTCAACCGAGGAACAAGAGGAACAATCGCACCAGCAACAGGGTGATGAAATACACCCAGCCTACCATCGCGATCAGCGCAACGCCGAAAAACGCGCCTTCAAAGGCCCGCTCTCTGAACCTCGTGAGAGGAAGTGCCGCTCGCGCTTTTTGAAGCATCTCGGCCTTCTCATTGGATCGTGTCGTTTGCACGATGATAGCCGAGCGAATTCGACGATCTCGTGACGGCTCGTTTGACAGAAGCGCAGATCCGTTCGCCGAGATCACCGCTCAACGCATGTGTCGCGATTGGATCAATTCTCAAACGAAGGCAGTGTGCGATCGCACCACGATGACTCGATCGGCGCTGACCGCTGTTGATTTGCGACGCGCGAGACATGGCGGCGCGAATCCGTGCGGAGCGTTCGACGCGCCATCGCTACTGCGTTTGGTGTCCCTCACGCTGATCGGCGACATCTGGCTTCGATCTCGGGCAGCGCTATCGCGTATGATAGCCAGCGCTTGGAGCGCTGAAGCTTTCACATCCGTCATCGCCGAGCACAGCAGTCCGGAGGATGGCGTCGCTTCCGCTCGCCAATGTCCCGGCCATCCACGCCTTGCCGCGCGGTACAAAGAACGTGGATGCCCGGGACAAGTCCGGGCATGACGATCTCCTGCAAACGAACACATGCGAATCGGCCTGTGATCCCTGGAGCCTGGTTCTGCGACAACTCGGACACGGCAGCAGAGCCTTCTCGTCCGCGGATATGGGCGTGCGGATCGGCCTCGGCCAGCTAAACTCCCGTGGTTATACGGTGCGCCACGCACCAATTTCATCCCGGTAAGGTTGAGCGGTTAGCTTAATCCGCGGTGTTTGTTGCGAAGTCTCGCCAATTGCCTATCCATCTTCGCACCGGGCTCCCCCAAAGCCCGGCCCCACCCAAGCAGAGCCGTCGAGCGCACATGGGTTCGCTTGGCGGCTTTGTCGTTGTGTCGATGCGAGAGGATCATTTCGGTTATGGCGCGCAAGCCCTGGTCGTTCAAGGAAGACCGCCGGCTCATGGAGCTGGCCAAGTCTTCAGCGTCGCTGGAAGAGGCGGCGAAGCAGCTCGGGCGATCGCCCGACGCGATCAAGCGCATGGCCTTGCGTCTCGGCCTGTCGCTGAAATCGAAGAGCACCAAGAAAGGTTAACGAGGACGCGAACGCCACGACTGGTTCGAGCCGGAACGGCCGGCCGCCCGGCGCGTTATTTCCGCGTGAAATAACCGAGGTTTCGGTCGTGTCACATTTTGCCATTGTCGCCCTTGTGGCCTGGCTCGCCTTCAACATTGCGTTCGTGGCGCTCCGGCTGTGGGTTACCCGCCCGCGCAAGCACCGAAGCCGCACAGATTGCCGCCAAGCCAGCGCTGTTCGCGTCGGAGCACGTTCGTACCGCGGGATGTAGTGCTGTTCCAGGCAGCCGATGCGAACGGAACAATCGAGCGCCGGTGACTGAAGGGCTTGAGCGCCAACAAGCTGACACCATCACGGTGGACGCATCGACGGCACTGGTGGCCTGACCCGTCCTGGTGGAATCCTTCGCCAGAGCCAGTGTGGACGACCTTAACGATGTTCGCGTCTTTCGCAGCGACGTCCGTCTCGGGTGGCTAAGATGCGGTAATGCGTCGAAACCATTTCATCGCAGCCGCGGCCATCTGCCTTGCGCTCATCGTCTACGCCACGCTTGCAAAGTTGGCGGGCAGGCCTGCCCTCGCGGGCCACGCCGAAGCCTATTGGGTCGTCGTCATTGAGCGCTTCAGCGCCTACGGACTGTTGGGCTTCCTGTTGTCTTTCCTGCTGCCCGGACGCTTCATGCTGGCCTGCACTCTTGTGGTGGCCGTTGCCGGCGGGCTCGAGGTCATGCAAGCGCTCACACCTGACCGTGATCCGCGGATAATCGACGTGTTTGAAAAGGCGGCAGGCGGCACCGTGGGCGTCATGCTGGCTCAGACAATCCTGGCCTTCCTGCCAAGACCACCGACCTAGTCAGTCCGGGACGCCCACCTTGGCGGAGCAACAGACTCGGCCACACTGCGCCTGTCATATGTCACTTCCAGCGCCAACGGCTCGGCCATCCGCCGATGCGTCTCGCGCAATGCCGCGATCGCTCCGTCGAGATCGGGATCGGCTTCGCGGGTGGTCGCAAAAGAATTTCATCGTCAGCGCATCGTCCAGCTTGGCGGCTCTTGCGGCGATCAAGCGACAGATGCCTCGCGCACTCTCTGGCCTCCATCGCGCTGCAGCCGCAAAGGTGCAGGTGTCAACACGAGACCAAGCGAGCCTCGCTATGACGCCGGAGTCCTGGGGGACATGGAGGGATGGCGCGAACGCGATCGGCTATCGAGGCCCTTGGGCAGCTTGTCGGAATTGAGCTTCACGACGGCGCCTTTCACGTCGGTGACCGGCGTATCTTCCTGGCTGTAGATCAGCGTCGCCTCGAATTTCACGTCGGGCGCCTCCTTGGCCGTTCCGGAGCAGGTCGCCATCGCGCCCGTGCACACGCCCGACAGATTGACCACGACTTCATCCGGCCCGAACACGGTCGGCGGACCTTTCGAATGCCGCCTCGTGGTCAAGACGGCCGTGAAGCCATTCTCATCGACGTGGTACGAGCCGCCATAGGTGAAGAAGCTGTCGCTGCCCGAGATCCGCCCCTCGGCCAAATGCACGATACCGGTACCTTGGCCGAGCGGGGTCCTGAACCAGGCAGCGTATTTGCCCTCTCTCAGCATGAACAACATCCACCGTGAAATCAGCGGGTATTTGCGACCAACTCTGGGGCGCGACAATGACTGATCCGAAGGCCGTTGCGCGACGGTTAACGTTCCCCAAACCGAACGCGTCAAATTGCTTGCGACATCGCGCGGGTGTCGCAGGCGGCCAAATCAAAACAATTCTATCCCGTCATCTGCAGTGTCGGCGGTCCCGAGCCGAGGCGCGGCGGCAATCGACGAGAGCCCAAGCCCTTGCAGGAATTCGCGATGAACGTCGCGCTCGCGCTCCATCGTGTAGCGGGCGAAGAGATCGTCGAGCACCGTCTCGTCACCCGCCTGTAGCGTCGGCCTCCCTGCGACCGCGCTCGCCGTCTCGAGGCGCGAGGCGATCGCCGGCAAGGCCGCAGAGGCCTCGCCGAGCGTGCGCATCAAATCCTTCGCCGAATTCATCAGGCCTTCGAACTCGGCACCTTCATCGACCAGCCGGTTCATCAGCTTGCCTAGCCGCTCGTTGCCGGTCTCCACCTCGCGCAGCGCCTGGAGGATCTGCGGCTCGAGCTCGGCGAGTTGCCCGGGATCGCCCTTAACGCGAAGGTCCCTGAGATTGTTGGCCGATTGCTCGATGCTATCGAGCACGGGTCTTAAGCGAGTTGCGCCCGCCGCGACCTGGTCGGCGGTCGCTTTCAGTTCGTTGGCGATGACGACGAAGGCGCTGCCTCTGCTGCCGAGATGGCTGGCCTTGAGGCCGGCGTTCATGCCGATCAGGGTGATGTCGACTGTGGCCTCGGCGAGCCCGGCGATCGCCTGGCGGAACTTGGCCAGCGTGTCCTCGACGATTGCCAGCGCTTCATCAACCGAGCGGCCGGCATTCTCGCAGGTGGCGATTAAGGTCGAGGCCTGCGCGAGCGTGTGCTTGATGCGCGCCAGAAAGGAGGACGAGCCGTCATCCTCCGCGCCGAACAGCGCCCGGCCGCGTCCGACGATATCGCCCGCATCATTCAGGATGGCCGACAGCGTGCGAACGATCTGGCCGATGTCGCCACCGAACTCGCGCTGGGCATCCCTGAGCTGGGCCGCCTGTAGACGGCAGACGGCGCGAGCGCCGCTGCCGACCTCCTCCGCATCAGGTACGAGGCTCGGCGCCAGCTCCGGCCCCGAGGCCAGACGCAAACCATGGATGACGTGCTCCAGACGCTGACGCGTGCTGTCGCCGGCCTGAAGCGAAATGATCGAGCTGCCGACCACCTCGGCGATCTTCCTCGTGCTGGTGCCCGCGAGCTCGGCGAGATGAGCGCTTTTGCTGCGCTGGTCGCGCAATCCGGAATAGGCCGAGGCGAGCTCGGCGCTTCCGGACATCAGTTGCTCCCGGTAGCCGCCCTCGAACTCTCTCTGCCGGGTGGATGCCGTCGCAACTGCATCCGACAGGCGCTGCTGGTCCCGCGCGCAGCCTTCGATCGAGCGCTGCACCGCCTTGCCGAGGTCGTAGGCTTCCTGCGTGAAGGCGAGAAAGCCCTCGCGGTCGCCGTCGAGCGAAGCCGCCTCGATCCGCGCGCTGCGCGCGATGATCGTGATCATCTGGATGTGCTTGAACAATGGCTTGAGCAGCGAAGACGCCTCCGCGGTGCTCTTGCCGATGGTCGCGAGCAAGGCGCTCTCTGCGGGCAGCGCTTGCGCCAGCTCGTTCAGCCGCGCGGCGATCTCCTGCAACGCGGTCGCCGCACCCTCGATCGCGGATCCGGACAGCTCCCCGGACAGCGTCGCGAGACCCTGATTCAGCTCCTTGAAGATGATATGGCCGCGTCCGAGCTGGTGACCGACACGGGCGAAGACGTCCTCGATGCGTGAGGAGACATCCTCGATCGCAGCGATCGCATCACTGAGAGGGTTGGCCGGGATTACGGACATCGCGTTCAACCCGCCACCGCGGCATGGCCGGTCTGGTACCAGAGCATGATTTCGCGCGGGATCTGATGCAGTGACACGATCTTCTCGACCCCGCCACGGGTGATGGCCTCCTTGGGCATGCCGAACACGACGCAGCTCTCTTCATCCTGTGCGCGCGTCGAAGCCCCGAGCCTGCGCATCTCCAGGAGCCCGCGCGCGCCGTCGTCGCCCATACCGGTCATGATGACGCCGAGCGCATTGGCGCCGGCATGCTGGGCCGCCGAGCGGAATAGCACGTCGACCGACGGACGATGCCGCGACACCGGCGGGCCGTCCTTGATCGCGATCTGGTAGCGCAGGCCGATGCGCTGGAGCAGCATGTGGCGGGCACCGGGCGCGATATAGGCGCAGCCCGGCAAGACGGGTTCGCCGTCCTCCGCCTCCTTGACCCGGATCTGGCAGACGCCGTCGAGACGCCTGGCAAAGGCCGCGGTGAAGCCTGCCGGCATGTGCTGGACGACGAGAATGCCCGGGCAAGTCGGCGGGAGCAGCTCCAGCACGTCGTTCAGGGCTTCCGTTCCACCGGTCGAGGCACCGATGCAGACGATGCGCTCGGTCGTCGGCCGCACCCGGCCCTGCACCGGCGGCGGGATGATGGCGTCGGCCGTCAGCTTCTTCTCGATCATCCGCCGCTCCGCGCGCGGCCGCACGCGCGCGCGGGCGGCCGACTTGACGGCCTCGCGAAGACGCGTCGAGCATTCGAGCAGCGCCTGCCGGGTATCGATCTTCGGCTTCGGCACGATGTCGACGGCTCCGGCCTCGAACGCCTCGAACATCACGTTCGAGCCCTCCTCGGTAAGCGAGGAGCAGATGATCACCGGGATCGGACGCTGCGCCATGATCTTGCGCAGGAAGGTCATGCCGTCCATCCGCGGCATTTCGATATCGAGGATGATGACATCGGGAATCTCGTTCTGGAGGCGGCGCGCCGCGGCGAACGGATCGGAGGCTGTCCCCATCACCTCGATGTCGGGATCGTCATTGAGGATTGTCTGGAGGATTTGGCGCACCGACGCCGAATCGTCCACGATCAGTACGCGAACCTTCTCCCTCGGCATTTTGGGTTGCGCTCCGGCTAGACCTTGAAAATGGTGGGCTGAACCTGCTTCAGGCCAGGCACGGCACTGTGAATCATCGATTCCGAATGCCCGACCAGCAGATAGCCGCCGGGCCGCAAATGGCTGCGCAACTGCTCGATCACCTTGCGCTGGGTCTCGCGTTCGAAATAGATCAGGACGTTGCGGCAGAAGATGATGTCGACATCGCGGTCGACCGGATAGGATGCATCCATCAGGTTCATCCGCATGAAATGCGTCATGCGCCGCAATTCCGGCACCACCCGCACTTCGCCGCGCGACCTGTCCCGCGACGACAGGAAGTACCTCTTCACGAATTGCTCCGGCACCGGGGCGAGCACATCGCGGGCATAGATCGCGGTCCTGGCGAGACGCAGCACGGCGGTCGAGATGTCAGTGCCGAGGATGCGGTACTGAAACCGCGATCCGCTCCGCGTCATGTCGTCCAGCACCATCGCCGCCGTATAGGCCTCCATGCCGGTGGAGCACGCCGAGCTCCAGATCTTTAGGTTCGCGTTCCTGCGTCCGTGCAATTTGAGCAGGGCCGGGATCGCAACTTCCCTCATGAAGGTGAAGTGCTGCGGCTCGCGGAAGAAGTCGGTCTTGTTGGTGGTCACCACATCGATGAGATGGGTGAGCTCGGTATCGAAATTATCCGTTTCGAACAGATTGTCGACATACTCGTTCAGGTCGGAATAGTTCAGCGCGCGCACGCGCTTGTGCAACCGCCCTTCCAGCATCAGCCGTTTGCCGGGCGGCAGCTTGATGCCGACCTGGCCTTCGATCAGCTCGGCGATCGTCCGGAAGTGGCGGTCCGACAGATGCACGGCTGTATCCTGCACGGCCGGCATCATGCCCGCCTGCCTTGGCCCGCGATGGCCGCCTGCACTGAATGTCGGACCATGTGGGCCATCTCGAAACCTTGCGCGTCTGCGCAATCATTGAACTCGGGCCGGTCCACCCGTGACGGCAGGACCGGCCTCGAAAATGCTAGCGCTGAAACTCGGCGTCGCGGTCGTCCTCGCCGTCATTCATGTCGAAGGCGAAGCCGCCACCGCCATTGGCGGTCTTCATGACACGCGCCGGCCTTGCCTGGGGCTTCTTGGCCGGCCGATCGGCGGCCGCCATGGTAGCGGCCTTCGCGCGCAATTGAGTGACCGCCCGATCGATCGGCGCCGCCGCGTGGCCGTTCGCGGCGTGATCGATGCGGAAATAGGCGATGGTCGACTGGAGCTGCTCGGCCTGCGAGGCGAGCTCCTCCGAGGTCGAGGACACTTGTTCGGACGCGCTGGCGTTCTGCTGGCCCACCTTGTCGAGCTGCTGGATCGCCTGGTTGATCTGGGCCGAGCCGACGTCCTGCTCACGGCAGGCCGCGGTAATCTCCTCGACGAGTTCGGCGGTCTTCTTGATGTCCGGAACGAGCTTGGCGAGCATGGCGCCCGCCTCCTGCGCCACCTTGACGGTTTCGCCTGAGAGCGTGCCGATCTCGGCGGCGGCCGCCTGGCTGCGCTCGGCGAGCTTGCGCACCTCGGACGCGACCACCGCAAAGCCCTTGCCGTGCTCGCCCGCGCGCGCGGCCTCGACCGCCGCGTTGAGGGCGAGCAGGTCGGTCTGCCGCGCGATCTCCTGTACGATGGTGATCTTCTCGGCAATGGTCTGCATCGCACTGACGGCGCGCCCCACGGCAGCGCCGCTGGCTTCGGCGTCCTTGGCCGACTGCGCCGCGATCTTCTCGGTCTGATTGGCGTTATCGGCGTTCTGCTTCACGTTCGAGGCCATCTCCTCCATCGAGGACGACGCCTCCTCCGCCGACGAGGCCTGCTCGGTCGCGCCCTGCGAAAGCTGTTCGGCGCTTGCGGAAAGCTCCTGGCTGCCGGCCGAGACGTTCTGCGCGGCCGTGAGGGCCTCCGAAACGATCTGCCGAAGCTTTTCCACCATGCGCTCGAGCGCAAGGCCCAGCGTGTCCTTGTCAGACAGCGGCTTGGCTTCAACCGTGAGATTGCCCTGTGCGATCTCGTTGGCGACTGCTGCGGTGGCGTTCAGGTTCACCGTCATCGCATTCAGCGACTTGATGAGATCGCCGATCTCGTCATTGCTCGACGATTCGATCTTGCGGCTGAGATCGCCGACCGCAACGGCGTCGGCCAGACCGACGGCCTGCGTCAACGCGCGGCTGATGTTCATCGCGATCCAGGTTGCGGCGACCGCGGCGATCAACAGCGAGGCGATCACCAGGCTCATCAGCAGCATCTCGGCCCGCGAGCCATCCTGCTTGGACTGCTCGGCCTGCTCGGCCATGTTCTTCTTGACGTTCTTGATGTAGATGTCGGCCGCCTCCAGCGCGTCCGCGACAACCTTGCGGCCGTCATGCATGGAGCGGTCCAAGGCCTTCTGCTTGTCGGTCTTCGCAAGCCTGACCGTCTCGTCCTGATAGGCGTTCAGTTTGCCGAACGCCACGGAGAAATTCTCCATCAGTTTCTTGCCGCTTTCGGCGGCCGCGGCGTAAATCTCGTCCTTGGACTTCGTGAGCGCTTCGCGATTCTTGGCGAGGTCGGCCACGAACTGGTCGTATTCCGCGTCGCTCGCCGCGAGGATTGAGTTCTTCTCGGCACGCACCAGAAACAGAACGCCTTCCTTGAGCTCCGCGGCCTTCTCCATGCGGCCCGCACGGTTAACCAGAACCTCAGTGGTTCCAACCATGTCCGACAGTTTCACGTAGCCGACCGCGCCGGCGATCATGGAAAGCAGGATGACGACGCCGAAGGCGCTCGCAAGCTTGGCTTTGACGGTGAATCTCATGTCAATCTCATTTGGTTCGAATTGGGGGTGCGTACGCTTGCCACGCTTACTCTTGCAAACTCAGGCGGCGCGGGACGCATCCGCGGCCGCATCGCGTCCTTCCGGAATCTCGTCGTTGGCCATCAGCTTGGCGAGGTCGAAAATGACGACGAACTTCTCTCCCTTGCGACCGATGCCGGCCGCATAATCGGACTGCCATTTGCCTCCCACTTCGGGCACCGGCTCGATGGCCTGCTCGTCGATATCGGTGACCTCGAAGACGCAATCGGCGACGAATCCGACGCCGACCAGGCGATCCTTCATCGGCACGTCGAGGATGATGATGCGGGTGGCTTCAGTCGCTGTGACATTCGGTAAACCCAGCTTGGTCCTGAGGTCCACGATCGGATAGCCGCTGCCACGCACGTCGATCATGCCGAGCAGGAAGTTTGGTGCGTGCGGCAGACGCGAGATCGGCCGCATGTCGAGAATCTCGCGGACGTTGCGGATGCTGATGCCGAACGTCTCACCGGCGAGCCCGAGCGTCAGATATTGCGAGGTTGCGGCCATGATGCGGTCCAAAGGTTTGGGAATGAGCGCGGTCCGGCGCGAGGCCGGACCGGTCGATCAGCGTTGAAACTCGGCGTCGCGATCGTCCTCGCGATCATCCATGTCGAAGGCGAAGCCGCCACCGCCACTGGCGGCCTTCAATGCACGCGCCGGCTGGCGCGCGGGCGCAGGCTTCTTCTTGCCTTGATCGGCCGCCGCCATGTGCGCCGCCTTGGCCCGGAGCTGGCTGACGGCACGGTCGATCGGCGCGACCGCGGCATTCTCCTTGCGCGTGGCGTGCTCGATCCGGAAGAACGAGATGGTCGACTGAAGCTGCTCGGCCTGCGAGGCGAGCTCCTCCGAGGTCGAGGACACTTGTTCGGACGCGCTGGCGTTCTGCTGGCCGACCTTGTCGAGCTGCTGGATCGCCTGGTTGATCTGGGCCGAGCCGACGTCCTGCTCGCGGCAGGCCGCGGTGATCTCCTGCACCAGCTCGGCGGTCTTCTTGATGTCGGGCACGAGCTTGGCGAGCATGCTGCCGGCTTCCTGTGCAACCTTGACGCTCTCTGTCGAAAGCGTGCCGATATCCGCCGCGGCTGCCTGGCTGCGCTCGGCGAGCTTGCGCACCTCGGACGCGACCACTGCAAAGCCCTTGCCGTGCTCGCCGGCGCGCGCGGCCTCGACCGCCGCGTTGAGGGCGAGCAGGTCGGTCTGCCGCGCGATCTCCTGTACGATGGTGATCTTCTCGGCAATGGTCTGCATCGCCTCGACGGCGCGACCGACGGCGACGCCGCTGGCTTCGGCGTCCTTGGCCGATTGCGCCGCGATCTTCTCGGTCTGGTTGGCGTTGTCGGCGTTCTGTTTCACGTTCGAAGCCATCTCCTCCATCGAGGACGACGCCTCCTCCGCCGACGAGGCCTGCTCGGTCGCGCCCTGCGAAAGCTGCTCGGCGCTCGCCGAAAGCTCCTGGCTGCCGGCCGAGACGTTCTGCGCGGCCGTGAGGGCCTCCGCGACGATCTGCCGGAGCTTCTCGACCATCACGTTGAGGGACCTGACGAGGTCGCCGATCTCATCGTTGCTGGCGGAGGGAATGGTCTGGCTGAGATCTCCATTGGCCACCGCACCGGCAAGGCCGACCGCCCGGCCGAGCGAACGGCTGATCGAGATCGAAATCCACAAGGCCGCGGCGATCGCAACCATCAGCGATACGCCAAGGAGCGTCATCAGCATGAACTGCGCCTGGTGTCCCTCTTCCTTGGACTGAGCGGCCTGCTCGGCCATCTGCTTTTTCGTGTTGGTGACATAGGCGCCCATGGTTTCCATCGCATCCGCGACGACTTTGCGACCATCACCCATCGAGCGTTCCGTAGCATTCACCTTGTCGGTCTTCGCCAGCCGGATCGTCTCTTCCTGGTACGCATTCATCTTGGCATATGCTACCGCAAAGCTGTCGAGCAGCTTCCTGCCGGCTTCGCTCGCCAGCGCGTAGACTTCATCCTTGGTCTTCGTCGCTTGCTCACGAAGCTTGGCTGCATCGGCCGCAAACTGTTCGGCTTGGGCCTCCGTTCCGAGAATCGAGTTCTTCTCCGCGCGAAGCTGAAGCAGAATGTCCTTTTCGATCTGCGTCGCCTTCTCCATCCGGGTTGCGCGCAGAACCATGCTGTCGGCGGTCGCCATCATGTCGGCGAGCTTCATGTAGGCGACGCCGCCGGCGATCATGGACAGGACTATGACCAGACCGAATGCACTGGCAAGCTTTGCCTTGACCGTAAATCTCATCTTCAGCCCCTACCCCGGTCTCGCCCCCGAGACCTCGTTTCAATTCAAGATGCGTTCCATGTTCGGAACGATGACGAACTCTTCACGCCATTTGGTGATGAAGCGGATGAATTCCGGCTTCCAGTGCATCCCGACGCGCGGCGTCTGCTGCACATCGGTCTGCGAGATCTCCGTGACCTCGTAGACCTTGTCCGCGGTCACGCCGACCAACACCGGCTCGTTGTCGATCTGGATCTCGACGACGACGATGCGCGTGTCTGCGGATGCGTCGGTCTGCGGCATGCCGAAGCGGATGCGCAGGTCAGCCAGCGGAATGACGTTGCCGCGCACGTTGATCACGCTCGGAACGAAGGACCGTGCGCCGGCGACCTTGGTTGCCGGCACGGGATCGATGATCTCGCGCACGAGGCCCGCGTCGAGCGCGAACTTCTCCTCGCCGAGGCCGATCATCACGACCTGCATCGCGTCCACCTGACTCTCGCCGACCTGCCCTTCGTTCATCACGCCGCCTCGCTGATATGCTGCTTTTCGACCCTCGACTGCGCCAGCGCGACGAGTTGCGCGACGTCGAGGATCAGCGCCGCCGTGCCGTCACCCAGGATGGTCGCGCCGGAGAAGATCGTGACATCCGAATGCAACTTGGAGAGCGACTTGATCACGGTCTGGTGGTTGCCGATGATCTGGTCGGCGACGAGCCCGACGCGGGTCTCGCCGGTCGAGATAATAATGGTCTTCTGGTGCTGGTCCGGCGCGCCGGATGCGCTCAGGAGATCGCGCAAGCGCAGGAACGGCACGAGGTTGCCGCGCACATTGAGGAAGTTGCGGCCGCGCGAGCGCTCATCCTCGGCCGTGAGCTCGACGCATTCCTCCACCGCCGACAGGGGAATGATGTAGCGGCCTTCGCCGACGCGGATCAGGAGGCCCTCGATGATCGCGAGCGTCAGCGGCAAGCGCAGCGTCACGGTGGTGCCCTGGCCCGGCTTGGTCGACAGATCGATCGAGCCGCGCATGTTCTCGATGGTGCGCTTGACCACGTCCATGCCGACGCCGCGGCCGGACAGCGCCGAGATGGTCTGCGCGGTGGAGAAGCCCGGATGGAACAGGAACTGGTGAATCTCGTGGTCGGAGAGCGCGGCACCGGCTGCGATCAGCCCCTGCTCTTCCGCCTTGGCGCGGATACGGGCGGTGTTGAGGCCGCCGCCATTGTCCTTCACGGTCACGAGCACCTGCGCGCCGGAATGGACGGCGGCGAGCTCGATCCGGCCCCGCTCGGTCTTGCCGGCGGCCGCGCGGATCGCGGTGTCCTCGATGCCGTGGTCGATGGCGTTGCGGATCAGGTGCACCAGCGGATCGGCCAGGCACTCGATCATGGTCTTGTCGAGCTCAGTGTCTTCACCCGACGTGACGAACTCGACCGGCTTCGACAGATCCCGCGACAGGTCGTGCACGAGGCGCCGGAAGCGGCCGAACAGCGAGCCGATCGGCACCATGCGCGCGCCCATCGTGGTGTCGCGCAGGCTGGAGGCGAGACGCTCGATTTCCTCGGCAATCATCTTGATCGAGAGATCGGAGCCGGCCGAGGCGAGCTGCGTTAGCCGCGCCTGGGCGATGACGAGCTCGCCCACGCGATCCATCAGCTCGTCGAGGCGCTCGGCCTGGACACGGACGGTGGCGATGCCGCGATCTTCGCGCTTGGTGTCCTCGCGGCGCGCGGGCGGCGCCTCGCGCCTGATCTCGGATTTCGGCTCTAGCTTCGCCGCGGCTTCGTCGACGACCGGCACCGTTGCAGCCCCGGCTGCCGGAACGGACATCTCCATCACCGGGGCCTGCATCGACTCCTCGTCGAGGAGCTGGAACAGCGGTGCAGGCTTCGCTTCGACATGCTTCAACGGCGAGAGCGTGAGCTTCATCTCGTCCTGCACGAACATGAAGACGTCGTCGATCGCATCCTTGTCGCAGGCTGCGTGCAGCTTGACGTCCCACTTCAGATAGCAGTCCTCCGGGTCCATCTCGTCGAGGAACGGCACACCGTCTGTGATCGGCACGACGAAGCAGGGCCCGAGCTTGCAGAGATCTTCCAGGAGATCGAGCGGGTTCGATCCGTTGCGCAGGATGTGGGATTCGAATTCCAGGTAGAGATGCCAGCCGGCCTGCTTGGTCTCGGCCGGGGCCAGCGGCGGCGCTGCCGCGATCTGGGCGACCTGATCTTGTGGCTGGTCCGAAGACACGAAGCGCTTGAGGTCGTCGAGAATCGCTTCACCGATGATATCGTCGGTCGACTGCGGATCCTCGATCAGCGCGCGGATGTAGTCTTTGGCGGCGAGCGCGACCGAGATCAGCTCTTGTGTCGGCTTGATCTCACCCTTGCGGACGCGGTCGAAGGCGGTTTCGAACTCGTGGGTGAAGGAAGCGACCTTGTCGAAACCGAACATGGCGCCCGAACCCTTGATCGTGTGCAGCGCGCGGAAGGCGGAATCGACCAACTCGCGGTCGTCGGGACGCTGGCCGAGATCGAGCAGCGCTCCTTCCAGGACCTCGAAGAGTTCGCTGGCCTCCTGGCGAAAGACCTCGGTCGGGTCCATCGCGCTCATGAGCGCACCAGCTTGGCGACGACGGCGAGCAACTGCTCGGGCTTGAAGGGTTTCGTGATCCAGCCGGTGGCGCCGGCACTCTTCGCTTCTTGCTTCACCGCGTCGTTGGATTCGGTGGTCAGGAACACGATGGGCATGCCGACCGCGCTCGGCAGCTTGCGTAGCGCCCGGATCAGCTCCAGCCCGTTCATGACAGGCATATTGAGGTCGGTGATGACGAGATCGAGCTTGCCGGCCTGTGCCTTGGCGAGTCCCTGCGCACCGTCACCGGCCTCGATCACGCTGTGACCGGCCGGCTCGAGCACGACCTTGATCATCTGCCGAATGCTGGGAGAATCATCGACGGTCAGAATCGTGGCCATCAGGTGCCATCTTTCTTTTGCGGGAAATGCTGATCGATCATAGCCTCGCTGGCGAATCCGGCGCGGCGGAGGGTGTTGCGCAGTGACTGGGAGAAGGAGGTGAGGACGATGGGACGCCCCTGGGCCTCGCCGGTCTTGGCAGTCGACAACAGGAGCTGGATCGAGGTTACGTCGGCCTTGTCGACGCTGGAGCAGTCGATTTCGAGCCGGTCTTGCCGGCGGAACGCCTCGCGGATGAGGTCATAGACGTTTCGAATGGCCGCGATGCTGCAGTCAGCGGGTAACCGCAATGACCACTTCGGCTCTGAGGGATTGAGCGACATCGCTGCATCCGCCTTTGCTTAAGATCCCGATACACGTTTGACGTGAATCGAATGAGCAAACTCCTAACGAGGTGGTCCGTACAACTACGGGTCACATTCCCTAAGGTTTCGCGTGACTGCATGCAAACATGCATAGGGTTCCAGAATCTCATGCGAAATGCGCATATCCCAGCAACGTCGCCCAGCCGACGCATTTGCTTCGCGTTAAATTCCATCGGGTTATGTCTTGGGTTCGTGCCTCGCCAGCGAAGAGGGCCCCCGCCGCCGATGCTGACCCAAGCGCTTCTGGTTGATGACAGCCGCTCCGTCCTCAATTTCCTGAAACGTCACATCGAATCCGAAGGTCTGGTCGAGGCCACCGCCTTCCTCGATCCCGTCGATGCGCTGGCCTGCGCTCGCGAGCGCGTGTTTGACCTCGTGCTGGTCGACTACGAGATGCCCCACATGGACGGCATCAGCTTCATCCGCGCCTTCCGTACCCTGCCCGGCTGCGCCGACATTCCGATCGCGATGATCACCTCGCGGCAGACCGACGATGTCAAGATGGAGGCGCTTGAGGCCGGCGCCACCGATTTCCTGCCCAAGCAGCCCCAGAGCGTCGAGATGACGGTCCGCCTGCGCAACCTGATCCGGCTCGGTGCGGCCGTGCGCAAGCAAAACGATCGCGCCGCGGATCTCGCGAGCGCGGTGGCGGCTGCGACGCAGAAGCTCGGGGAGCGCGAAGAGGAGATCATCCTGCGCCTCGCGCTCGCGGTCGAATATCGCGACAACGACACCGGAGAGCACACGCTGCGGGTCGCCAGATACAGCCGCATCATCGCCGAGCAGCTCGGCCTGCCGGCGCGGCTGTGCCGCGACATCTATCTGGCCGCACCCCTGCACGACGTCGGCAAGGTCGCCATCCCTGACAATATCCTACTCAAGCCCGGCCGGCTGACCGACGAGGAGATGGCGGTGATCCGCACCCATGCGACGATCGGTGAGCGGATCCTGGCGGACTCAAGCTGCGAGCTGATCCAGCTCGGCGCGCAAATTGCCGCAGGTCATCACGAGCGCTGGGACGGTACGGGCTATCCGAACGGCTTGGAGGCAGCCGGCATCCCGGTCGCCGCACGCGTGGTCGCGGTCGCCGACGTCTTCGACGCGCTGACGACGCGGCGGCCATATAAAGAGCCGATGCCGCTCGAGGCTGCACGCAGCTACCTGATCGAGAACCAGGGGCGACAATTCGACCCAGCCTGCGTCGAGGCCTTCCTGTCGCGCTGGGACGAGGTCGTCGCGATCGCCGTTGGGCAGAGAACGCCCCCGTTCCAGAAATCCGAGGCCCCACTCTCACCCGACATGGCCGAGACGGCCGAGAGCCGCCCGGACGAAGGCCGCTCGCCCGAGGTTTCTCCGGCCTGATTCCGCCTTTCCCGAGCGGTTCGCAACGTCCCGCGCCTGCCTCTCGGGGTTTGAACCTCTTCCTCGTAATGTGCACCAATACCAGAGTGATTCTGGTCACAGTTGCCTGCGCCAGCCGCTGCTAAGTATCGGACCAGACGGGGATCAATCGCATACAATCGAATTGGATGAGAAAGCCCATGAGAAGCCTGATAGGCGCCATTGTCGGCGTGTTTTGTCTTGCGGCGCCCGCCGCCGCGCAGACGCCGGCCGCGATTGTCGAGGACGTGCAGGGTAAGGTCGACGGTATCGCCTTCATGGACTATGTGGCGCCGGGCAAGATCATCAAGCTCGGGCCGAAGGCGAGCGTCACGCTCAGTTATCTCAAATCCTGCATGCGCGAGACAATTAGTGAAGGCGTCGTTCTGGTCGGCACCGAGCAGAGCACGGTGCAGCTCGGCGACGTGCAGCGCGCCAAGGTGCCCTGCGACGCCAATGCGGCGCAGCTCTCCGAGCGCCAGGCGAACCAGGGGGCGGCGACCACATTCCGCACCATGCGATCCGACGCGAAGGGCACGCCCACAAAGCTGCCGACGATCTACGGTGTCTCGCCGCTGGTCCAGGTCAGAAGCGGCAGCACGCTGGTCATCGATCGCATCGACGGCAAGGAGGCCTCGATCAGCGTGCCGCTGAAGGGCGAGATTCTGGTCGCCGGCAAGTTCTACGACTTCGCCAAGGCCGGCAAGACGCTGACGCCGGGCGCAACCTATCTCGCAACCCTCGGCGCGAAGCGCTACACGTTCCAGGTCGATGCCCGCGCCACCTCCTCGCCGACGCCGATCGTCGGTCGCCTGCTGCGGCTCGAATAGGCGATTCCCAACGCGCGATGCGGCGGATCGGCAGACGGGACATCGTTGCGGCAATCCTGATCGCGCTCCTTTCGGGTGCGCTCTTCAACTCCCCGCCGCTTCATGCCCTGCAAGGTCTGTCGCTCGACATCCTCACGGCGCTGCGCGGCAAGCTCGTCGGTGACCACCGCGATCCCGCCACGTCACCGGTCATCGTCGTGGCGATCGATGGAGAGACCTATGACACAGCGCCCTTTAAGGGATCGCCGACGCTGACCTGGACGCGCGAGATCGGCCGGGTGCTCGGAAGCATCACCGACGGCGGCGCCAAGGCGATCGGCTTCGACATCATCTTTCCGAGTTCGATCGAGCAGTCGGAAATCCCCTTCGGCGAGGCGCCGCTCGGCGCGCGCATGAAGGGGTTTGACCGGGACTACCTCATCGCGCTCAGGCAAATGTCCGATGCCGGCAAGTTGGTGCTCGGCGAGATCCTGAGCCACGATCATCCGGACGTTCCCTACCGCGCACAGCAGGTAGCGGTGCGTAACAACGTCCGCGCTCTCAACGTCCATACCGATCCAGACGACATCATCCGGCGGATGCCGCTGAGTTTTCCCATTGGTGGCAAGCCTATTCCCGCAATGGCCGTCGAGCTCGCCTCGCGCGCACTGGGTGCGAAACCCGAGTTTGCGCCTGATGGTGCGATGACGCTGGCGGGCTACGCGATCCCAAGCGCCGAGACGAACACGCTGACGCTCAACTTCCGCGGATTAGGCCGCGATGTCCCGACATACTCCTTCGCCGACCTGCACCCCTGCGTCGAGAAGGACGACCCCGACTTCTTCCGCCGCGCCTTCGACGGCAAGGTCGTGCTGCTCGGCACCGTCCTCAACTTCGAAGACCGGAAGCTGACCTCGATGCGCCTGTCCGGCGGATATGACGGGACGCCGGCCGCACGATGCGCCCTGCCGGCCCCGGCGCACGCTGCGGCGGCGCGCAGCGATGTCGCCGGCGTCTTCGTCCACGCCACCGCGGTGCGGAATCTGATGGAACGCGATGCTGTGACGGAGCTCGGCTTTCCGCTGCGGACCGCACTCACGATCCTGTTCGCGATGATCATTGCCTGCGCGGCTTGCGTGCTCACACCCGCCAGCGCGATGGCGGCTTATATCGCGCTCACGGCCGTTTACGCTGCGCTGGCCGTGAGCCTATTCGTCCATGCCTTAGCGCTGCCCCTGACCGAGCCCGCGCTGGCGGGTCTTGCCGCGATCGCAATGATGATCGGCTACCGCTTCGTCATCGCCGACCGCGACGAGCGCTTCCTGCGCAAGAGCTTTGCGCTCTATCTCGCGCCCGAGGTCATCGACACCATGATTGCCTCAGGCAAGATGCCGGCGCTCGGCGGCGAGATACGCAATGTCACCATGTTCTTCTCCGACCTCACCGGCTTCTCCTCGATCGCCGAGAAGATGACGCCGGGCGAATTGGTGGCGTTGATGAATCGATACCTGTCCGCCATGACCGACATCATCGAGAGCCATGGCGGCTACGTCGACAAATATATCGGCGATTCCATCGTCGCGATGTTCGGCGCGCCGGCCGATGATCCCGCGCACGCCCGCAACGCGGTCCGCGCCGCCCTGAAGTGCCATCAGAAACTGGCCGAGCTCAACGCCGGCAATGCCGCGTTCGCAGGCCGCGGCCTGTCGCACCGCATCGGGCTGAACAGCGGCGAGGCCGTGGTCGGCAATATCGGCTCCCGGCGCCGCTTCAACTATACGGTCATGAGCGACACCGTGAACGTCGCCTCGCGGCTGGAAGGCGCCAACAAATACTATGCGACCTCGATCATGGCCTCCGAAATGACGGTCGCGCAGACCACCGACAGCTTCGCCTGGCGCGAGCTCGATGCCGTCAGGGTTTTGGGCCGGCACGAGGTGATCAAAGTGTTTGAGCCGCTGGCCGAGCGAGGGGCAGAGACGGCGGAACAGATGAAGGCGGCGGCAGGCTACGCTGAAGGGCTTGCGCATTGGCGGGCGCGAGAATTCGCCAAGGCGGCAGATTGCTTCGACCAGGTCGCCGCAACCGATGCTCCGTCAGCACTATTTGCCAAACGCGCGAAGGAGCTCGCTACCTGCCCGCCTTCGGCGGACTGGACGCCGGTCAACACGCTCAAGGGAAAATAGCGGCCCTCGACGCCGATGGGCGGTCGTGGCCCGTTGCGTCGCCGGTCACAACCCGGAGAGCCCTCTTTTTCGAACCCATGACATGGCGTAGTCTAAATCGAGCTGCCCTTCGAGACGGGACGGGCCGACGTC